>JBBWZW010000264.1:0-4821 GCA_039649305.1 Burkholderiales bacterium | reverse complement strand
AAGCGCATGGCGCCGACCTTGCGTGTATTGACCTTGCAAGGCGCCGACAGGGCGGAAAACTTTTGCCGCATGGCCGATCATGATGTTGTGCTGACCACCTACCCGTTGCTGTGGCGCGATCTTGCGGCGCTGTCCGCGCAGCCTTTTCACCTGCTGATCCTGGATGAAGCACAGACCGTCAAGAACGCAGCGAGCCGTAGCGCCAATGCAGTGCGTCGGTTGCAGGCGCGCCATCGCCTGTGCATCACCGGTACGCCGCTGGAAAACAACCTGGGCGAGTTGTGGTCGCAATTTGATTTCCTGATGCCCGGTTTTCTTGGCGACGCGCGCAGCTTCACACGGCTGTGGCGCAGACCGATCGAGGTCAATGGCGAAACCCTGCGTGCCCAGTTACTTGCGCAGCGAGTGCGGCCTTTCATCCTGCGCCGACGCAAGGAAGAGGTGGCCACCGAACTTCCGCCCAGAACCGACGTAATCAAGCGCGTGCAATTGCGAGGCCGTCAGCGCGACCTTTACGAGAGCGTGCGCGTCGCCGCCGACGAGCAGGTACGTCGCGTTTTGCAGCGCAAAGGCTTTTCCGGCTCACAAATCACGATCCTCGACGCACTGTTGAAACTCAGGCAAGTGTGTTGCGACCCCTATTTGATCAAGGGCATCACGCCATCCAAAACCATGGAACGCGCCAAGCTGGAAATGCTGCGCGACATGCTGCCTGCACTGGTGGCCGAGGGCCGCCGTATTTTGGTGTTCTCCCAGTTCACCGAAATGTTGGGCCTGATCGAGGCCGAGCTGGAAACCATGCAATTGCCGTGGCTGGCATTGACCGGCAAGACACCGCCTGCAATGCGCGGCGCGGTAGTGGCGCAATTCCAGGGCAAAAGTGTTCCGATCCTTTTGATCAGCTTAAAGGCCGGCGGCGTCGGGCTCAACCTCACCGCAGCCGACACCGTGATCCACATGGACCCATGGTGGAACCCTGCGGTGGAAGAACAGGCCACTGCCCGCGCTCACCGCATCGGGCAGGCGCAAACCGTATTTGTCTACAAGCTGGTGGTCGAGGGCAGCATCGAAGAACGCATCCTGGAACTTCAGGTGCGCAAGGCTGCACTGGCCGAAGGTGTGCTGGGTAGCGACGGGGGTGTGGGATACAAATTCAATGCTGATGATTTGCAGGGTTTGCTGGCGCCTTTGGGTTGATCCATAGTTCCGCGTTGGCGACGAGCAAGAGGCAAGACCTTGCTATGCGGAAGGTCTGTTCCAACGCAAAATTGTAACCATCATTCCAATTACAGTGGGTTGAGTCTTGGTAGGTTAAAAGGCTGCCATTCATGCCGTTCTCCTTGTGAAAGCAAAGGGTGCAAAATGAGCCGGTCTGAACATCCCACGTCACGCCGTGTCGGCCTTTCGCGCCGTGATTTTCTGGTGCGGTCCGGTGCCGCCCTGCTTGGCACGGTCCCGCTTTTAGAGGCCTGCGGGGGAAAAGACTCGGACCCCACGCCCGCTCCTTCTACTCAGGCGGCGGCTGACGCCAGGTTCAGTCACAGTGTCGCCAGCGGCGATCCGCTGTCTGATCGCGTGATTCTCTGGACCCGCATAACGACGACCAGCCCTGCTCCGGTAGCAGTCGACTTCATCGTGGCCGCCGATAGCGCCCTCAGTCGCATTGTCCGCAGCGGACGGGTGACCAGTGATCTGAGCCGCGACCATACTGTCAAGATCGATGTCGATGGCCTGCAGGCTAATACGACTTACTACTACCGCTTTTCTGTCGGTGGTGTCACATCGCCAGTCGGCCGCACAAAGACACTGCCGGTCGGGGACACCGGCAGAGTCCGCATGGCGGTCGTCAGCTGCGCCAGTCTCGCACACGGCTTTTTCAATGCCTATCGGCGGATATCGGAACGCGCCGATCTGGACCTGGTCGTGCATCTTGGCGACTATATTTACGAGCACGGCAGCGGCCAGTTCGGCAACATTCGAGCTTACGAACCTCCTAACGAAATTCTTGTCCTGAGTGACTATCGCACCCGCTACGCACAGTACCGACGTGACCCGGATCTGCAGGAACTGCATCGCCAGCATCCCATGGTGGCGATCTGGGATGATCATGAATTTGCCAACAACGCTCACGTCAGTGGCGCGCAAAACCATACCGAAGCGACCGAAGGTCCGTGGGCGGCGCGGGTTGCCGCGGCATTGCAGGCGTACTACGAATGGATGCCCATACGCGTGAGCGATCCTGCCAACCTGCGTAAAGGCAATCGCGCTTTTGCGCTCG
This sequence comes from Burkholderiales bacterium, assembly GCA_039649305.1. Lineage (GTDB taxonomy): Bacteria > Pseudomonadota > Gammaproteobacteria > Burkholderiales > Burkholderiaceae_D > Noviherbaspirillum. The sequence continues at coordinate 2,543 of JBBWZW010000264.1, read as the reverse complement.
GCAATCTGGCCGACCTGGTGATACTCGAAGGGCGGGTTAACGCGCGCTCCAGGCAATTGCCCGACGAAAGGGACATCAGTCTCTTTAACCAGGGCGGCGCGTACGCCGAGCCCAGCCGCCAGATTCTTGGCGCGGAGGAGGAATCCTGGCTGTCCGATAAATTACGGAGTTCGACCGCAAAATGGAAACTGATTGGACAAGGGGTCATGTTCGCGCAGATCAAGGTGCGGCCGGAATCGAATGCCGATGGCGGCGGCACATTCATCAACTCGGATCAGTGGGACGGTTACCAGCCCGCCCGGGACCGGGTATATAACGTCCTTAAGGGCGATGCGACCCATCCTGCGGTCAACAATGTCGTGATCCTGAGCGGGGACCTCCACAGTTCGTGGGCGGCTGATCTGTCGCAGGACCCGAATAATTCAGACGTCAATAGTGGTGGATACAACCCGAATACGGGGGCAGGCTCGCGCGCAGTGGAATTCGTCGGCACATCGGTTACTTCGCCGGCGCTCGGCGAACTCGAAGAGGTGACCGCCGCCGCCCTCGCGCTCATTAATCCGCACTTTAAATACATCGAACTCAGCAAGCGCGGCTATATGTTGCTGGACATTGATCCGACCCGGGTCATCGCTGAATGGTGGTACATGGATACTGTAACGAGCGTCAGCAATGTTCAGGCGTTCGGCAGGGCGTTACAGGTGCAGGATGGCGCCAGCCATCTGATATCGGCAGCACAGAGTTCGCCGAGACCAAACCCGCCGGCGCTGGCGCCGTGACGGATCTTCCAGGTCGCCTGCGTGCACGGGTTGAGCCGTCTGATCTGCAAAGCGTGAATGTTGGGATTGGCGCGCGCGCCGCAGATCCCAACCTACATTCCGCCCTGCATGTGATGGAGCTGGGAAGGTGGGCAGCCCCGTGCCGATTCAGGAATTACGCACAATGACGCCATCATTGATTTTGACTTTCTCACCCACCCGGTAGCCGGGTTCGGCTTCAAAGCTGACGGTTTGTGTCGCGCCGTTTTCCAGACGAACCACTACTTCATAATGATTCGAATTGCGCGTATGTCCTTCGAGTGCACGGCCAGCATACGCACCCCCTATCGCGCCCGCAATTCCAGCGGCGGTGCGACCATTGCCGCCCCCGACCTGGCTACCCAGCAGAGCACCGACAACACCGCCGCCGATCGTACCGAGATAGCTGCCTTCGCCTTTGACTTCGATAAGATTGACCGCTTCAATCGTGCCGCAGTTACTACAGATGCGCGCGACGCGCACTGGCACAGGGGCAGCAGCACTTTGCAAGGCTTTACCAAGGGTGACGGTGGTAACACGTTCTCCCACGCGCAGATTCGCCGTAACGGCGCTGTTCGACACGATGCGGTCGCGATTCCTGATTGTGTAAGTGCTCGCGTACTCGCCGCTATTCACCTCAGGCAGGACGATTTTTCCCTTGACGCCGCCAATGGCGAGATCCACTTTTCCGCCGGGGGTGCCCATTACCGTGAAATGCAAATCATTACCGCCACTTAAGTCAGCAACCGGTTCAACGTCGAAGCGCGATACCCTCGGCTGCGGGCCCGGGGCGGCTTTCTCGCTGTGATAACCGACGCCGACTTGCAGGGATTCATTCAGAACCGTGCTGGCGACCTCATTGCCCACGCGTAGATTTGCTGTTACCGGGCTGCGCGCTACGATTTTGTCGCGGCTGCTGATCGTGTAGGTGCCTTCGTACCGGCCGGCTTCAACTTCAACCAGCGTCAGATTTCGCGTCGCGCCGTCGATGCGCATGGTCGCCACGCCACCTGGCGTGCCATACAGGCCAAAATTGAGATCGATCCCAGGAGTCAGGCGACGCACTTCATCGACATTGAAACCTTCAATGTGCGGTGTTTGCCTGGAGACGTTGTACTGTTGTGCGATTGCCTGACCTGGCACCAGCGCCAGCGGCATCAATGCTGACAAGGCGACCACGCCTGCGAAGAATGTTCGTGTAATTTTCATATGCTTCCCCTTTTTGTTGGTGCGATCTATTCGGATGAATTCATCGGCCAACTTTATGTTTGAGGTCACACGGTAGCCGGTTGCGGGGAACCGGTCCGTGCGTTTGCGAACACGGAGCTCCGATGCGATCAGAAAGCTCTGCACATCTGCAACGGACAAAAAAAACCCGCGTGCCTTTCGGCCGCGGGGAAAGTCAACGTTGAATGCCATCTCAAAGATTGACTAAGGAAAATCATTAACGTCCTAATTACCGGTTCGAGAAATGTACGTGAAAAAACATAGTCTGTATGTGTGCTAGAGAACGGAGCGCTTTAATAAAGCAGCGTATGTTTCGGGCTGATTTAGCGAAATAGTCATTTTTCGGATGGACACAGCCGTTCAGGGCACCGTACGTATCCCGGATTGTGACGGCAGTGATCACTTGGCCTGCTTTCCTGCCAACACCCCCTGATCCCAATAAGTCGTTTATTAGCGTCTTCGTGCTCGCAGGCATTTTTGTCTGAAGTCACGCAGGTATTTTTTTTACATCACTAAAGG
>JBBWZW010000259.1:0-13239 GCA_039649305.1 Burkholderiales bacterium | reverse complement strand
GGATTGTGGTGCTGAACCATGGGCGGATTGCGGAAGCGGGACGGCATGAGACGCTGATGGGGATTGAGGGAGGGATTTATCAGCGGTTGTATTTGCTGCAGCAGTTGGAGCAGCCGGATTCGTAGGTCGGGATGAAATCCCAATACTCTTCACTTCGCATAACCGCCGACCCGGTTTCGAGCGGTGAATGTTGGGATTGGCATCCCAACCTACGCCTGCTACTTCGACCGCTCATTGCCAAGCCTGCGCCGTAGGATGTCTGGCATTTTTCGTAGTGCCTCGCGTACGCTTTTACCCAATTTAAACCAGCTTAACGCACATTCTTTTTCACGCTCGAAGACGAGCCTATCCTCTCCATCACCCGCCCACCCAACACCACGCATGCCAGCGCCGCCACCACCAGCACAATCCCCGCCCACTGCCACGCAGTAATCACTTCCCCCAACACAATCATCCCGGTCGCCAGCCCCACCACCGGCACCCCCAGGCTGAACGGCGCAACACGATTAGCAGGATGCCGTTTCAGCAACCCTGTCCAAAGCGCATAAGCGAGGATAGTGGCGATCCAGCCAAGGTAGGCGATCGACACCCAGCTGCTCCACGATGCGGCTACCCAGCGCCAGCGGGTTTCCGGCGCATCGAACGCCAATGTCAATGCAATGTACGGCACGACCGGCACCAGGCTGCTCCATACCATATAAGCGAGCACATCGAAATCCGGTGTCGACCGCTGCAAACGCCGCACCAGGATATTCGAGACCGCCCACATCGCCGCCGCCATCAGGCAGAGCAAAAAGCCCAGAGGCGTGCTACCGGAGCCGGCAGCGCCAGGCGCTAGGTAATTCATCGCAATACAGAGCAGGCCGAACGCGGCGAGCACCAGGCCGGCTTGCAGCGGCACGCTGACGCGCTCGCGCAGCAGGACAATACTGAACAGGGCAGTTAAGAACACCTGCGTTTGCATCAATACCGATGCAAGCGCCGCCGTCATGCCCACTTGCAGCGCCGTGAACAACAGCCCGAATTGCCCGACCCCCTGAACCAGTCCATACGTCACCACCCACTTCCAATGAAGCTTGGGCGGCCTGACCAGGAAGATGAGCGGAAGCGCTGCAAACACATACCGCGCAGCGCCAAGTTGAAACGGCGTGAAGTCGTGCAGCGCGAATTTCATCGCCGCGAAGTTGGTGCCCCAAACCATGACTATGCAGAGCGCGGCGGTAAGGTCCCGGCCAGTAAGGCGTGTCTGATTCATGGGTGAATTCACTTTGAATTTTCGGTTGCGTTCGCCGCGACGAGGCGGCCGAGAGTCGTCAGCGCCGCCTCGGCACGAGCGTCCCAGGCGTGCCCATAATTCAGCCGCAGGCAGTTGGCAAACCCGTGGTGCGCGGAGAACATCGGGCCGGGCGCCACGCTGATGCCGAGCGAAAGCGCCTGGCGATGGATATCCAGCGCATTGACGCTGCCCGGCATTTCTATCCAGAGAAAATACCCGCCGCCAGGCCGCGTCGCTTTGGTCCCTTTGGGAAAATGGCGCACCACCGCTTGCACCATCGCGCTTTGCTGCACCGACAACGCATGACGCAGTTGCCGCAGGTGTTTATCGTAGCCGCCCTTGACGAGGTATTCCGCCAGCGCACCCTGTGCCGGCGCAGAAGCTGATAGTGTCGTCGTGAGCTTGTGATGCGACACAGGCTGCGCATGGCGGCCGGCCGCTACCCAGCCGACCCGGTAACCCGGGGCCAGGCATTTCGAGAAGGACGAGCAATGCATCACCAGGCCCCGGGTATCGAAGGCCTTGGCCGGCGGCGGGCGCTTGCTGCCGAAGTAAAGTTCGCCGTATACATCGTCTTCAATCAACGGCACGTCGTGCAGGGTGAGCAGTTCGACCAACGCACGCTTCTTCTCATCCGGCATAAGACTGCCTAGTGGATTCTGGAAGTTGGTCATCAACCAGCAGGCTTTCGGCTTGTGGCGTTCCAGTGCAATGGCAAGCGCGTCCAGGTCGATACCGTCGCGCGGATGGGTCGTCACCTCGATCGCTTTCAGGCCGAGGCGCTCGAGCGCCTGCAACGCGCCGTAAAAGGCCGGCGATTCTATGATCACCGAGTCGCCCGGGCGCGCCACCGCAAGCAGGCACAGGTTGAGCGCTTCGAGCGCTCCATTGGTGATGATGATTTCGTCGGTGTGTACATGCAGCCCGTCCGCCAGGTAGCGCAGCGCGATTTGCCGGCGCAAGCTCGCATTGCCGGGTGAGAGGTCATCCACCGTGCTCCATGGATCCATCGCCTGCACGCTGGACGCCATCGCCCGCGCAAGCCGCGGTAAGGGAAACAGGAACGGGCTCGGGAAGGCCGAGCCAAACGGCACCACGTCGCGCATGCGGGTCGATTCAAGCACATCGAAAACCAGTTTGCTGACGTCGACGGATGTCGATTCGCCGCCCGGGCGGGATGGTGTGTCAGGTTCCGGAGGCAGCGCCTTGGCGCCGGCAATCACGTAATACCCGGAGCGCTCGCGGGCACGAATCAGCCCGCGCGCTTCGAGCAGGTAGTAGGCCTCAAATACGGTAGACGGGCTGACGCTCCGGCTGGTGCTAGCCTGGCGCACCGAGGGCAGGCGGTCTCCGAGTTTCAGTACGCCGGTTCGAATCGATTGCGCTATTTCTTCGGCGAGCGCTTCATAACGTTTCATCGGTTGATACGGTAACCAATCAGTTGGTATTGGTGTTCTGGAATGGCGGGAGTGCCCCGCATTAGATCACAAATCACCACCCTGCTGAGCATTAGCAAGTGAGTGACCGAATGAATGCTCAGTCCCTCACCCCCACCCGATCTCCCAATGGGGGAGAGGGGAGCGATCAGCAGTAAATGGATGACTACCTCGGTTGTCATCCATTTGCTGAAACATCAATGGGTGGACGCAGGACGGGGCAGGCTGGTCTCATCTGATATGCAAAAACAAGTCCCTACTGCCACTGTTTTGTTGTGATCAATTCGTCCAGAATGGCGCCCATGCTGACCCTGCCTTACGCCATGAAAACAATACCAACAACCGCGGGCGATGAAACGGCTGCGCCTCATCGGCCTTTCCATCGTCTTCTTTTACTCCTCGGCGCAATGACCATCGTGCTGAGCGCAGGCATAGCCCAAGCGCAGCAAGTGGTGAGCGACACGATCGCGCAACGTACCGTCGCCTGCGTCGCATGCCACGGCAAGGAAGGGCGCGCCACCAGCGAAGGCTACTTTCCCCGCATCGCCGGCAAGCCGGCGGGCTATCTCTACAACCAGCTCATCAACTTCCGCGAAGGCCGCCGGCGCTATCCGATGATGACGTACATGGTCGATCACCTGTCGGACGAGTATTTGCAGGAGATGGCGCAGTACTTCTCCAATCTGCATCCGCCTTATCCGGCTCCGCAGTCCGTCAATGTTTCGTCCACCGTGATGGAGAGAGGCAGGGCGCTGGTCACGAAGGGCGATGCCTCGAAAAATATCCCGGCCTGCATCGCCTGCCACGGCAGCAACCTGACCGGTGTTGCCCCCGCGATTCCAGGCCTGGTTGGCTTGCCGCGCGATTACCTGAATTCGCAGTTCGGCGCCTGGAAGAACGGCGGACGCAAAGCCGCCGCGCCCGATTGCATGGCGCAGATCACCGAGCGCCTCAGCGTCGATGACATAAGCGCGGTGTCAGCCTGGCTCTCGTCGCAGCCGGTACCGAACGATATGAGGCCCGCGTCGTCCGCGTCCGTCAAATTGCCGATCCCCTGCGGCGGTGTGTCCCAATAAAGTGAGTCATTCATGAAGCGTATTGTGTTATTCATCCTCGCCGCGATCATCATCGTCCCGGCGGCAGTGATCGGTATTGAGATCCTGGGCGATCCGGGCAGCGAGTATCCCAGCGTCCCGGTTGCCGACGCGTCCCAGCAAATTGCGAGGGGCAGCTATCTGGCGCGTGCCGGCGACTGCATGGCATGCCATACGGTGCGCGGGGGGAAGGAATATGCCGGCGGCCGCGCGATTCCCACGACGTTCGGGAATATCTATGCGCCCAACATCACGCCTGATGTTGCGACCGGCATCGGCAGATGGACGTCGGACGATTTCTGGCGTGCGCTGCATAACGGGAAGTCCAAAGACGGCAGCTTCTTGTATCCGGCATTTCCGTATCCGAATTACACCAAGGTGACGCGCGCCGACTCGGATGCCATGTACGCGTACTTCCGATCGATCGAGCCGGTGAACCAGCCCAGCAAGGAACATGAGCTGCGGTTCCCGTACAACCAGCGCGTTTTATTGGCGGGATGGCGCGCGCTTTACTTCAAACCGGGCGTCTATGCCCCTGAAGCCGAAAAGAGCGTCGAGTGGAATCGCGGCGCCTATCTGGTGCAGGGCCTGGGTCATTGCAGCGCGTGCCATACAACCCGCAACGCCCTGGGCGCCACCGATGCGAAAGCGGATCTTGCCGGTGGCATGATCCCGATGCTGAACTGGTATGCGTCGTCGCTGACTTCCAATGCTGAAACCGGTCTCGGCGACTGGGAGGTTCAGCATATCGCCGACCTGCTGAAGTCCGGCGTCTCCGAACGGGGCGCGGTCTTTGGACCGATGGCGGAAGTGGTCAGTGAGAGCCTGCAGCATCTGAATGATGATGATGTGGTGTCGATGGCGATGTACCTGAAGTCGTTGCCGCAGAGGGATGCCGGCGCGTCACCAGAGTCGATGCGGGTATCCGCGGACGGCGCCGAGAATATCATGAAGCTCGGCGCGCAGCTGTATGAGAAGCACTGTGTCGAATGCCATAAGGCTGGCGGGGAAGGGGAGGCTTCCGCATACCCGCCGCTGGCAGGCAATCGCTCGCTGACGGCGCATACACCTATTAACTCGATACGCATGGTTTTGAATGGCGGCTACCCGCCGAGTACCGGAGGCAATCCGCGTCCTTATGGCATGCCGCCTTTCGGGCCGGAGCTCAGCGATAGTGAGGTGGCCGCCGTGGTGTCTTATATTCGGAATTCGTGGGGTAATGAGGGAGGGTTGGTTGCGCCGGGCGAAGTGGGAAGGTATCGCGGCGTGCCGGTGGAGTAGTTGATTCCCTCCCCCTTGCAGGCCAAGGTTTACCCACAAATCGGCCGCAAAAATTGCGGCAGGCTTCTCGCCGAGCCCCGGGGAATTTGCCTGTAACGTCCAGCTGCCTCAGGGCCTGCGAAACCCATTCTCAATCCAGGCCTCCGCACTCGCCTTGGTCAGCTTGAAGTTCGCCGCCACTCGCACCTGGGCGAGTCGCTCGCCGCTTTCATCCTCAGCGGTCAGCATGGCATAAGGATCATCTTCATCCGGCACGATATTCAATGTGACGTTAACCGTCGCCGTATCCGTGCTCACCAAGATGCTCTTGTTAAGCATCGCGTGAAGCTGCTGCTCGTGTCGGCGCAAAACCTCCGAAGCCGTTTTCACCAGCGTACTGAACGCGTTTGCGTCGAGCGGCTTAGGATTTTTCTTGTCGCGACCCATGGTCCAGGGACCGACCAGTGCAGGTTCCGGTTCTCCGTCCTTGATCATTGCAACAGCCCAACCCTCGTCGTCTTCATTTTTGATGACACGCGCGGTCCAGCCATTGTCGCGCCATAAGCGCGGGTCCTGGATTTTTTCATCATTGCCCGGTTCTTCAGGCAGGTCGGGTGCGGGGATGGGATGGTCGGGCATTGCGGTGTCACACTGGTTGAAGGACGCAGACTTTATCATAGTCCACCAGCGACATGGAATGCCCGAGGTATTTCAGGTTTCCAGCCGGCGCAGTCTCGATTCTTCCAATGCGTCTTCGATCGTTCGCCTTGTCTCGACGCGTTTGCGCATGATTGCCGAGTAATGTTCGAGCGTGATGGGTACTGCTGTCATCAAATCTTTCAATTCCGACACGTTCCGATTGTTGTTCTTGAGTGACCGGTGAGTCAATTTCATCTTTTTCCTCTCTTCGGAATGGAATACATGCAGTATGCACAATCCGGACCGCATCGCGTATCGGCGGCGTATGTATTTTTTTGTAGTGGTTCTGCCTACATCCTTGCGAATGTGGCTGTTTCAGAGCTCGGTGGAACGTGAGGCGAGTTGTGCCATGAGCCTGTTGAGCCTCTGGTGAGCCTGTGCTTCCCCGCACTTTTGCTTCAGGTCGAACAGGTCGATGAAAGCGGCAGCGCCCAGTGCATTAGACGCGATGTCGACACTTTGGTAAAGCGTCTGGTCGAGCGCGCCTTCAACCACCCTCAGGCATAAAAACGGCACCGATCGTGTGGCGGGGTTGGCCTTGGATAGTCGCAGGAGGTCGAACATCCTGCAGTCATCAAAATGCGTGTCGCAGGCGATGAGATCAATTCCCTGTTCGAGCTGCGAGAGAGCGTGCTCCACGGAGTCGGACATGATCAGTTCAAAGTCCACCTTCAATACTGCCTCAAGCAACGGCGCGGAGTGCGGGGTGAACGCAATGAGGAGTCGTTTTGTGGTTGTCGCTTGCAAGAGTCCCTTTCAGAGTGTCGTTGCCATTTCGACATCACTAACGCAGGCAAGGTTTCGCTATATGGCCGACTGCCAATGATTTAATTTGTAACCTGTTGATTTTTAAAAGAAATTTCAAGTGTAAGAAGTGTTTCGACCTGTAACCGTCCTCCTGCAGATCGAAGCTTTCGTGTGCAAGTTGCCTAAAGATTGCTGCGTCACCAAAAGCAGGCCGCCGAAAACAAAATCACGATGGAAGAGGCGAAGTAGCGGCCAGGGCTGAGCCCGTAGTCCGATCAAAGCTCCGTGCGTAGCGCAAACAGCTCAGGAAACAAAACCACTTCCAGCATCTTCTTCAGATAACTGGCCCCGGCGGTCCCCCCGGTGCCGGTCTTCAGGCCGATGATGCGTTCCACCGTCGTCACATGCCGGAAGCGCCAGAACCGGAACGCGGTTTCCAGGTCCACCAACTTTTCAGCCAGCTCATACAACGCCCAGTGCTCTGTCGGCGCCTTATACACCTCCAGCCACGCCGCCTTGACCGAATCATCGGCGGCGGTCGGTTGCGTCCAATCCGCAGCGAGCCGCGAGGCATCGATGTTGAACCCTTCGCGTGACATCAGCAAAATCGCTTCGTCATAAATCGACGGTGCGCGCAGCGCGTCATCGAGGCGCTGATGGACTTCGGGTACGGTTGCATGCACGTCAAGCATCGCGGCGTTCTTGTTCCCGAGGACGAATTCAATCTCGCGATACTGGAACGACTGGAAGCCGGAGGACTGGCCGAGATAGGGCCTGATCGCGGTATACTCCGGCGGCGTCATGGTCGCCAGCGCGTCCCATGCATGCACCAGTTGGTCCATGATCCGCGCGACCCGCGCCAGCATCTTGAAGGCGGGAGGCAAATCGCCGCTGCGGATCTGCGCGCGCACCGCGTGCAATTCATGCAGCATCAGCTTCATCCACAGCTCGCTGGTCTGGTGCTGCACGATGAACAGCATTTCGTTATGGTTGGGCGAGCGCGGATGCTGTGCCGAGAGTATCTGGTCTAGCCCGAGGTAATCCGCATAGCTCATCGATGCGCTGAAGTCCATCTTCGCGCCATGCCAGGATTTATCGGGCTTGGTTTCGGAATTCATTGATGGTCCTTGATCAGGTGACGTGTTCGCGCTGTGCTGCAAGATCGTACTTGCCGTTGTCCAGAATATCCGCAAGGCGTTCCACCGCATCCCACACGTCGACAAAACGCGTATAGAGCGGCGTAAAGCCAAAGCGCATGATTTCCGGTTCGCGGTAATCGCCGATGACATCGCAGGCGATCAGCGCCTGCATGACCGCGTAGCCGTGCGGATGTGCAAAGCTTACCTGGCTACCGCGTTGATGGTGCGCCCTCGGCGTAGCCAGGCGCAACGGGTGGCGGGCGCAGCGGGTCTCGACCAGCTCAATGAAGAGATCGGTCAGTGCGAGCGACTTGGTACGCACTGCGCTCATGTCGGTCTGCGCAAAGATGTCCAGGCCGCACTCCACCATCGCCAGCGACACGATCGGCTGGGTCCCGCACAGTGCGCCTCGAATGCCGCCGGCAGGTTGGTACTCCGGCGCCATGTCAAAAGGCGCCGCATGGGCCCACCAGCCTGACAACGGGTTGCGGAAGTTTTGCTGATGGCGCGGCGCGACCCATATGAACGCCGGTGCGCCGGGACCGCCGTTCAGGTATTTGTAAGTGCAGCCTATCGCGAAATCAGCCCCGTCGCGATGAACATCGACCGGCACCGCGCCCGCCGAGTGGGCCAGGTCCCAGATCGTCAATGCGCCGCACGCGTGTGCGTGGGCCGACAGCGCCTGCATGTCGTGCATGTAGCCGGTCCGGTAATTGACATGGGTGAGCATGACCACCGCAGTGCGCGTATCGATTGCTGCAACGAGTTCGTCCGGCGAGTCGACCAGTCGCAATTCATAGCCGCGATCCAGCCATGAGGTCAATCCTTGTGCGATGTAGAGATCGGTCGGAAAATTGCCGCGTTCGGTAACGATGACTTTGCGATCGTTCGCCTGCAGTTGCAGTGCGGCCGCCAATGCCTTGAACAGGTTGATCGAGGTCGAATCCGTGACGACCACTTCACCGTGCCCCGCACCTATGAGCGTGGCGAGCTTGTCTCCCAGCCGCGACGGCAGCTCGAACCAGCCCGCCTTGTTCCAGCTGCGTATCAGGTCGCTACCCCATTCCTGCTCGATCACCTGTCGTGCCCGTTCGAGCGCAGTTTTCGGTCGCGCGCCGAGGGAGTTGCCGTCGAGGTAAATCGTATCCGCAGGCAAATCAAACTGGTCGCGCAATGCCGCGAGTGGGTCGGAGGTATCCATTGCCATGCAGTCGGCGCGCGTGATCATCATCTTGATCCTTCGGCCAGCGGTCGCAGGATTGCGCGCACCGGGCTCGCATCCAGGCCGTGCAGCTTCAACGGCAGCGCAATCAGTTCATAGTCGCCCGCAGGCACCTCGTCGAGCACGATGCCTTCCAGTATCGCCATCTTGTGCGCGCGCACGGCATGATGTGCGTCCATGGTTTTCGAGTCCTGGGGATCGAGCGAGGGCGTGTCGATGCCGATTAACATCACGCCGTGTGCGGCGACCAGCGCGATCGTCTCTGGCGAGATGCTGGAGAATTCCGGATCCCACGCAGTTTGCGGGTTGTGCGCGTAGGTGCGTAACAGCACGCGCGGTGGCAAGTCGGTCAACGCATGTGCGATATGCCGCGGTTCGACAACGTGGGCGCCGACGCAGTCAATCACGCGGCAATGGCCGATATACGGTGTGAGGCTCACCGTATCGATAGCCTCGCCCTGCGGATCGTAGTGGGAAGGGGCATCGCAATGCGCGCCGGTGTGGGTCGACAGCGTGATGCGGCTTACTTTCACCGGACAGCCGTCGGCGATCTGCCAGGTAGTCTCCGCACCGAATTGCGTGTCGCCGGGCCATGTCGGCAGCGCCGGCGATATCAGCGGGCTGATATCCCAAAAAGTTGTCGTGGGTTGCATAGGCTGCATAGGCTGCATCTCGCGAGGTGGATAACAGCCATTCTATGCGAGCACGTGCCTGGGCGCAGTGCTTCAGTATCCGCCCGAGTCCTGCGCCGCCTTTGCCACCAGGCCCACCGTCACGAGCACCGGGATCGCCGAGAGCACCACCGCAGGCATCCAGGATTCGGAGCGCCGGAATCGATTGATCGCGTGCATCACCGGATCTGCCAGCACGCCAGTTGCCAAAAGAATCACATATCCGAGTGAGAACCCGGCATAGATCCATGCATAGGTCAGCAACGCACCGAGGAGTAGCACTGCCACACCGGTTGCAGCACCTGAGAATGGAATACGCAACCGGCCGAGGGCGAGGGACGCACAGGCGGCGAAGGTAAGCGCAAGCGCGCCGGTCAATTGCCCGAGCAGCAGGCTGGCGTCCATCATCATGGCCATGCCCGCGCCTCCCGCGACTACGGTCAGCAGCAGCATGGCAGTCGGCCCGATTTGTGAAGTTCGGGCAAGGCACGCCCAAGCCAGGAACATGAGTACACCGGCGACTGCGGTTGTGGCTAGCATCATCTGCAGGCCGCCGCCTGGCAGTGCCGGCCAGGCGACGATAGCGGCCGTGGCGAGGGATAGCGCCAGGCGGGGGAACGCGGCGGTTCCGGCCATGGTGGCGCCTGGCACTATGAGCAGTGTCAGCCATGGTAGCCAGTCGAGCGCTTGTTGGGGTGGGAAGGACCACTGCGCGAGGTAGACAGAAAAATAGGACGCGATAAACCCGAACGCGATCGCGACGGGCGCTGCGAGCATGGTCTTGCGCAAAGCGAGCGCGGCGACAAGGGCAACGCCGAATGGAATCACCGCGCTTTGAAGTAGCAGCGGAAGGATGAAGGATGGATCAGGCATGGGATGCTCCTATATATCTCCCCTCGCCCCGCTTGCGGGAGAGGGGAGCTAACGCCTACTGTTTGATCGACTCAATATTGATCCGCAGATCCACCTCATCCGTCGCCGCCTTCGGAATACCGAATGCAATGCCGAAGTCACTACGCTTGATGGCAGTAGCCGCAACATACCCGACACGCGTATCGCCTTTCGGGCCGCTGCCCACGCCGACTTGTTTCAGCTTGAAGGTCACCGGCTTCGTGACGCCGCGCATAGTGAGGTTGCCGGCGACAGTGCCTTCGCCCGACGGATTCAGGTTGACCGTGGTGGAAGTAAAGCTCATGGTAGGGAACTGCACTGCATTGAAGAAGTCCGGGCTCTTCAGGTGCTTGTCCAGTCCATCATGGTTGGTGTCGACGCTATCGACTTTGATGTCGACCTTGATCCTGCTTTTCTCCGGCGTGTCGACCACCAGGTCGCCGGAAATATCATTGAAGCGGCCCATGAAGCGACTGATGCCGCCGGCATGGCCGACTTCGAAATAGGCGACGGAGTGCACCGGGTCGATCTTGTAATTGCCAGCCGGGGCAGCGGCGAAAGCGGAAGCGGAGAGGGATGTTGCTGCGATGGCCAGGATGGCGCGTATCGGGAAAGTGCGAGTCATGCTTTCAGGTTCCTTGTAGGGTTGGCCGGGATCGATGAGGCACAGTCTACAAAGCCTTACCCGACGCCATCCTGTCCGCTAACTGACATTTTTGTCATCTTGGAAAGCCCTTTTTTAGATAATAATGAAGGCCATGAAGATCCTCATCATCGAAGACGAAGCGAAGACCGCGGACTACTTGCTTAAGGGGCTGACCGAGCAGAACTGCGTGGTCGATGTCGCGCGCAACGGCATCGACGGCCGCCATCTCGCGGTGGAGAATGAGTACGACGCGATCGTGCTGGATGTGATGCTGCCGGGCGTCGATGGCTTCGGCGTGCTGGAAGCGCTGCGTGCGCGGCGCCAGACGCCGGTCATCATGCTGACCGCGCGCGATCGTGTGGAAGACCGCGTGCGGGGCCTGCAGTCGGGCGCCGATGATTACCTGGTCAAGCCGTTTTCGTTCCTGGAACTGCTGGCGCGCCTGCAGGCGCTGGTCCGCCGGGGCAAGCCGCAGGAAGCCTCGCAGCTGCAGATCGCCGACCTGCATGTCGATCTCATCGCGCGCAAGGCTCATCGCAACGGCATCCGCCTCGACCTGACGTCGAAGGAGTTCACGCTGCTCACCGCCTTGGGCCGGCGCAAGGGCCAGATCCTGTCGAAGACCGAAATCGCCGAACTGGTATGGGACATGAACTTCGACAGTAACACCAATGTTGTCGAAGTGGCCATCAAACGGCTGCGCGTGAAGATCGACGGGCCGTTCGAGCAAAAGCTGCTGCACACAATACGGGGCATGGGTTATGTGCTCGAATCGCGCATCGATAAGGAGCCGTCATGATGCGCTCCATCGCAGCGCGGCTGGCAGTCACGTTCGGCATTGTCGCGCTGGTTGTCTTCTCTTTGTCGGCCATGGCGCTGTACCAGGCGCTGGCGCAAACGCTGCAGCGCCAACAGGAAGAGGACTTGCGCGGCAAGCTCGAAGTGGCGGAGCGGTTGATCGGCGAAGTGCGGTCGGTGGAGCGATGGGACGAACTGCGCCAGACGCTCACCACCATTACCACGACCGACGGCAATACCCGCTTCTGGATCGCTTGCGAGAACACCGCGCTGAACTATGGCTACCCATTCCCGGATCGTAACCACCCGCGCCTCGGCACCGATGTGAAGAGCCTGGTGGTCGATGACAGCCGCTACCCGATGAAGACACTCGGCCGTACACTGAGCCCGCTACCCGAATTTCCCGAGATACACCTGGTGGTCGGCGTCAGCGACGCGCCGGCCAGGCAGACCCTGCATGCGTTCGCCGTCGCATTGGTCGCGATATCGGCCTGCGGGATTGTCTTTGTGGCAGGCTTTGGCTACTGGGTAGCGCGCTTCGGGCTGCGGCCGCTGGCGCGGCTATCGGCGGGTGCGGAGGCACTCAGTCCTAAAAACCTGTCGCAGCGTCTGGTGCTGTCGCCGCCGGTCGGCGAACTGTCACAACTCACGGCATCGTTCAATGGCGCGCTCGACCGGCTCGAAACCGCCTACGCGCAACTGGAAGGCTTCAGCGCGGATGTGGCGCATGAATTGCGCACGCCAATAGGAAATGCGATCGGCATGACACAGGTGGCGCTCACGCGAGAGCGCAGCGCGGATGAACTGAAGGAGACGCTGCAGTCGAACCTTGAAGAGCTGGAGCGTTTGCGTGCCATCGTCAACGATATGCTGTTCCTCGCGCGTGCCGATCAGGGCGAGACCGCGAGCAGCCTTACCCACACCACGCTCGCAAGTGAAGTGCAAAAGACTATTGAATTCCTTGAACCGTTGATCGAGGAGAAGGCGCTGTCGGTCGACACGCTCGGCGATGCGGAAGCGTCGGTGGACAAGGCGTTGTTCCGGCGTGCGATGAGTAATCTTTTACACAACGCGATCCAGTACTCCCCCATCGGAGCAAAGTTGCGCGTTGAAATGCGCAGCAGGAGCGACAGCGTGGAAGTGGCGGTATGCAATCCGGGAGATACGATTCCATTGGAACACCTGACCCGCCTGTTCGATCGTTTCTATCGGATCGACCCCTCACGTGCGCTGAGTACCGACAACCATGGACTGGGTCTGGCGATCGTGAAAGCGATTGCAAAAATGCACGGCGGCACGGTGTTTGCGAATAGCAGCGCCGGCATCAACACGATAGGCCTCACATTGCCGGTGAGACCCG
>JBBWZW010000222.1:0-6899 GCA_039649305.1 Burkholderiales bacterium | reverse complement strand
GAGGAGGAGCCATAGCGAGCTATGGCGACGACGAGCAACACGTTCGCAAGAAAAAAGAAGAACAGGCTCTCTGCAACGCGCCCGCTACGGCCAGCAAAATTGACCAACTTATTCCTGCGCGGTGCCTTAATGCCCCCGGATAGATTTGTCTTATGACCACTACGTCCCAAGAACGCACCGACTGGCGCGCCGTCTGGCGCTTGATCAAGCCCTACTGGAGCTCGGAGGAAAAGTGGAGGGCGCGCGGATTGCTGGCTGCCGTAATCGCGTTGGCGCTCGGGATGGTCTATCTGAATGTGCTGTTCAACGGATGGAACCGCGACTTTTATAACGCCCTGGAAAACAAGGATTTCACTGAGTTCAAGGCGCAGTTATGGCGCTTTTCGTATCTTGCCTTCATTTACATCGCGGTCGCTATCTACCGGATTTACCTGACACAGGCGCTCGAAATTCAGTGGCGAGCGTGGATGACGCGCCAATACATGGATGAGTGGCTGGCCAATCAGGCCTATTATCGTATTGAGCAAACCCGCAGCGCGGACAATCCGGACCAACGGATTGCGCAGGACCTCGACTTGCTTACGAGGGGCACGCTTACCTTGTCGCTCGGGCTGCTGTCGAGCGTCGTCACCCTGGTATCTTTCATCGGCATTTTATGGTCAGTGAGCGGACCGCTGTCGTTCATGTTTGGATCGCGGCAATGGACCATATCCGGTTATATGGTGTGGTTCGCCATCGCCTATGCCGGCATAGGTTCGCTGCTGGTCTGGTGGATCGGCAAATCGCTCGTGCAGCAGAATTTCAACCAGCAGCGCTTTGAGGCCGACTTCCGGTTTGGGTTGATTCGTATTCGCGAAAACGCGGAGCCTGTTGCGCTGTACCACGGGGAGTCGCAGGAACGTGCGAACCTGAACGCTCGCTTCGAGCGCATCCGCAAGAATTGGTGGGGCATCATGCGCACCACCAAGCGATTAAATGTCGCCGCCACGTTCTATGCACAGTTCGCCATCATCTTCCCCTTTCTGGTCGGTGCGCCGCGTTATTTTTCGGGTGCGATTCCGCTCGGCGGCCTTATGCAGATCAGCTCCGCATTCGGTCAGGTGCAGGACGCGTTGTCGTGGTTTATCGAAGCCTTTAGCGCAGGCGGCGAAAACTCATTGCCTGCCTGGAAAGCCAGCGTGAACCGGCTTGCCGGCTTTCACGCGGCGGTGGGCGTGGCGCGCAGCCAGGTTTCCGGCATCAGCGTCGAACGCAACAACGTGGGCGCTATTTTGCTCGACAATCTTGTGCTCGCGCTGCCAAACGGTGAGCCATTGACCGAGCCCCTGTCCAGCGAAATTCATCGCGGACAGCGCGTACTTGTGATGGGGCCATCCGGCTGCGGCAAGTCGACGCTGTTCCGCGCAATTGCGGGCATCTGGCCTTACGGCTCGGGCGCCGTCGAAATTCCGCGCAATGCGCGACTTCTCTTTGTGCCACAAAAAAGCTATCTGCCGCTCGGTACGCTGCGTGTGGCGATTGCCTATCCGGCATCCGGTGCCGCGTATACGGACATGGCGATCCGGCACTATCTCGATTTGTGCCGGCTGCCGCACCTGAAGGATATGCTCGACCATTCGGACAACTGGAGTCAGCGCTTTTCGCCCGGCGAGCTGCAACGGCTGTCGTTCGTCCGCGTATTTCTCGCGCGTCCCGAAATCCTGTTCCTCGACGAGGCGACCAGTGCGCTCGATGCTGAGACCGAAGAATCGCTGTATGAGTTGATCTTGCGGGAATTGCCGGGCGCCGCGGTCATCAGCATCGCGCACCGCGAAGTTGTTGCAAAATACCATCAGGTCCGCTGGCAATTTGCTCGTGTAAATGTCCGCGAGGCAGAAATGGCCGACTTCGCGGATCCTCCGCGCTATACAATCCAGCGATCTCAAATAGTCAAGCTGGCTGAGGCATAAGCGATGGGTAGCAGCGCTGCCTTCACAGCCGGCATTGCCGCCGGACGGTGTTTTTATAACAATATGAATAAACTGGTTGTTTCATTGGCGATGCTGGCCGCCCTCGCCGGGTGCGCGCATCGTTCGGGGGAGAAGGCGCACGACCCGAGCGCCAAACAGGCGCGGCTGGACTCAAAACTCGCTGTTTTTTCCTCCTATGCGCCGGGCGGTTTGCCTATCGAATGGGAGCCGATGATCATCTTGCGGACCAAGAAGCTGACCGACTATCAACTCGTGACAGACCGGGGACGATCGGTGCTGCATGCCAAATCGTCGAGCGCCGCATCAGGGCTGATACACCATGTGAACGTCGATCCGCTAAAGAACCCGTGGCTCAACTGGAAGTGGAAAGTCGACAAGCTGATCAAGACCGCCGACAACACCCAGCGCGCCACCGAAGACTCGGCGGTGCGCATAGTCCTCGGGTTTGACGGCGACAAGGACGCGTTGCCGTTCACAGACCAGATCATGTTTGAAACCGCAAAGGTATTGACCGGCCGTGATGTCCCCTACGCGACGCTGATATACATCTGGGAAAACAAGGCGCCGGTCGGAACCGTCATCCCCAATAGCCGCAGTGGACGGATTCAGAAGCTGGTCGTGTCCAGCGGGCCGGAGGGGACCGGGCAATGGCGCGAGTTCACGCGCAATATCGTCGAGGACTACGAGCAGGCGTTCGGCGAGAAACCGGGCAGGCTGATCGGGGTCGGGGTCCTGACCGATACCGATAACACCGGGGAAACAGTGGAAGCCTGGTATGGTGATATTCGCCTGCTGCGCGAGCGGCGCTGATCTTATTCCCTAAGCAGATACGTTTCAGCCAACCGCACCCAGTAGGTCGCCCCAATCGGTAACAGATCATCATTGAAGTCATAGCTTGGGTTGTGCAAATTGCACGGCCCCAGTCCGTGCCCCGTGTCGCGGTGCATGCCATCGCCATTCCCAATGAAGACGTAGCATCCCGGTTGCTCCTGCAGCATGAATGCGAAGTCTTCCGCGCCCATCGTCGGTTCGACCGCGACATCGACATTTTGCGCTCCGACTACGGCCTGCAACACCTGGACTGCGAACGCCGTCTCTTTCACGTGATTGATCAGCGGCGGGTAATTCCGTTTGAATCGGAAATCGACTTGCGCATCGAACGCCGCGGCGGTGTGTTCCGCAATAGCGTACATGCGTCGCTCGATCAGGTCGAGTACGTCGGTTGTGAAGGTGCGAACTGTGCCAATCAGGGTGGCTTCATCCGGGATGACGTTGGTCGCGCTGCCGGCATGAATCTGAGTGATCGATAGTGCCGCTGTATCGATCGGATTCTTGTTCCTGGTGATAATGGTTTGCCAGCCCTGTGCAATCTGGATCGCCACCATGATCGGATCTATGCCTTTATGCGGCTGTGCGGCATGGGCGCCTTTCCCTTTCACGATCACTTCAAATTCGTTGGACGACGCCATCATGGGCCCCGGCCTCACGCCGAACGTGCCGACCGCAATGCCTGGCCAATTGTGCATGCCGAAGACGGCGTCCATCGGGCATCTGGTGAACAGGCCGTCATCCATCATGCGCTTGGCGCCACCGCCGCCTTCTTCCGCCGGCTGGAAAATCACATACACGGTGCCGTCAAAATTACGATGCTGCGACAGGTAGTGCGCCGCCCCCAACAGCATGCCCATATGGCCATCGTGACCGCAGGCGTGCATCTTGCCGTCGTGCCGGGATGCATGGGGAAAGCGGTTGATCTCCTGTACCGGTAACGCATCCATGTCAGCGCGCAGTCCGACAGCGCGCTTGCTGTCGCCGTTTTTGATGACGCCGACGACGCCGGTACCTCCCATCCCGCGCATGACTGGAATACCCCACTCGGTAAGCTTCCCTGCAATTACGTCGGAAGTGCGACGCTCTTCAAAGCAGAGTTCGGGGTGAGCATGGATGTCACGGCGAATTTGCCGGAGTTCCGAATGGAATTGGATGATAGGGTCGATTAGTTTCATATTCTGCTCCACAACTTTTGGAGGCTCTCTATGTTGCGCTGTGCCATGGTTATTGGGCCAAGTCTATCTTACGCCAGTTTCCCTAAGGGCCATTGTAGAAGCTATGTCAAACTAAAGTGACCCGAGATTGACGCAGATTTTGTTATCGGCATTCTGGCGGATGATTTACAGTACGTAAAAGTACCTTTCAACCGATCGATTTTGGGGATGCATCATGACGACTTCCATAGTCCGCGCCACCTGTCCGCATGATTGTCCCGACACCTGTGCGCTGCTGGTAACCGTACAGGACGGAGTCGCTACCGAAGTCCGCGGCGATCCGGATCATCCGACTACCGCCGGCGTGCTATGCACCAAGGTGTCGCGGTATACCGAACGCACCTATCACAAGGAGCGTCTGCTGCATCCGATGAAGCGGGTCGGCAAAAAGGGCGAAGGGAAGTTTGTCCGCATCAGTTGGGACGAAGCGCTCGATCTCATTTCGGGTCGACTGAAGGCGATCGCCGCGCGCGACCCGCAATCGATTCTGCCGTACAGCTATGCCGGTACCATGGGCCTGGTACAGGGCGAATCGATGGCGGCGCGCTTTTTCCACAAACTCGGAGCCTCTTTCCTTGATCGCACCATTTGCGCAAAGGCCGGCGGCGTCGGATACAGCTACACGATCGGCGCGCGTATCGGCACCGACCTGGAGCAATTCCAGAACGCCCGGCTGATCCTGATCTGGGGCGGCAATCCGATCGCCTCCAACCTGCATTTCTGGATGCGGGCTCAAGAGGCGAAGCGTCGCGGGGCGAAACTGATCGCCATTGATCCGTATCGCTCGCTCACCGCGGAAAAATGTCATCAGCATATCGCGCTCATGCCGGGCACCGACGCCGCGCTCGCGCTTGGCATGATGCATGTGCTGATTGCAGAAGGCTTGCTGGACGAAGACTATATCGCTCGATATACGGTCGGATTCGAGCAATTGAAGGAGCGGGTCGGTGAGTGGACTCCGCAGCGTACGGCCGACATTTGCGGCATCAGTGTCGAAGAAGTGGAACAACTTGCGCGTGAATACGGCGCAGCTGCACAGCGTGGCGAACCGGTGGCGATTCGCGTCAATTACGGATTGCAGCGCGTACGTGGAGGCGGCACGTCAGTTCGCAATATAGCCTGTCTGCCGGCCCTGGTGGGCGCATGGCGTCATGCTGGTGGCGGCATTCAACTATCGTCCTCTGATACTTTTCCAAAGAATACCGGAGCCCTGCAGCGCCCCGACCTTCTGCCGCCGGGACCGCTGCCGCGCACCATCAACATGAGCACCATCGGCGACGACCTGCTGCGAGAACCGTCGGCGGAATTTGGCCCCCGGATTGAAGCGCTGATCGTCTACAACTCCAACCCTGTCGCGGTCGCCCCGGAATCTGCAAAAGTGGCGCAGGGTTTTGCGCGTGAAGACCTGTTCACGGTAGTGCTCGAGCATTTCCAAACCGACACCGCCGACTACGCCGATGTGCTGTTGCCCGCAACGACGCAGCTCGAGCATGTGGACATCCATGCAACCTATGGCCATTTGTACATGATGGCGAACAATGCAGCGATTGCACCGCTCGGTGAAGCCAGGCCGAACACCGAAATATTTCGGCTGCTTGCGGCACGAATGGGTTTTGACGACGCATGCTTCAAGGAGAGCGACGACCAGATCGCAGCGCAGGCATTCAATAAAAACAACGCGCACGCCGTTCACTTCGACTGGGACTCGCTGAAGCAAAAAGGTTGGCAAAAACTGAATGCACCCGACGCGCCGTTTGCCTATGGTGGCTTCCCTACGCCCTCAGGGAAGTGTGAGTTCTACAGTGAGCAGATGGAGGCGGATGGCTTCGATCCCCTGCCAACCTACATCGCGCCTTACGAATCATTGGCGACTAATCAAGAGTTGGGAAAACGATATCCGCTCGCGATGATTTCTCCTCCCGCCCGGAACTTCCTCAACTCATCGTTCGTCAATGTGCAGAGCCTTCGAAATACCGAAGGCGAACCGCATCTTGACATTCATCCTATTGACGCTGCGAACCGCGGCATCGAGAATGGTGAGCAGGTGAGGATTTATAACGGGCGTGGATCATTTGTCGCGAAAGCACGCGTGACTGATCGAGCGCGACAGGGACTGGTTGTCGGTTTGTCCATCTGGTGGAAGAAGTTCGCAGCGGATGGCAAGAACGCCAACGAAGTCACGAGTCAGCGCCTTACCGATATGGGAAATGCTCCAACATTTTATGACGTGCTTGTCCAAGTAGAGAAGGTGCAAAGCAGGACATGAAAAAGAAGTGGCGCATTGTGGCATTCTGCAGCGCGATCGCCTTGATAGGCGGTTGCTCCCAACTAGGGTATTTCGTACAAGCGGCGCACGGGCAGTTCACTCTGCTATCCGAAGCCAAACCGATCGACGACTGGCTGGC
The DNA here is from genome assembly GCA_039649305.1 of Burkholderiales bacterium. Lineage (GTDB taxonomy): Bacteria > Pseudomonadota > Gammaproteobacteria > Burkholderiales > Burkholderiaceae_D > Noviherbaspirillum. The sequence goes on along the minus strand of JBBWZW010000222.1, from coordinate 479 downwards.
CGATCCTGCGGTCGGCGACAAGCTGAAGGGCAAGCTGACCAAGGTCAGGGAAATCCGGCGCTTCGCCGCGCGCGAACTTGGATTGCCTGACAACGGCACATTCACCACCTATGCCGACCTGAAGCGTCCGTTCGTGATGTGGAACGTGGTGGCGACGCCGGAGCTGTCGCTGGAACCGATGCAGTGGTGCTTCCCGGTTGCCGGTTGTGTCAACTACCGCGGCTACTACAGCAAGGAAGAAGCGCAGGCCTATGCTGCGCAATTGCGCAGTGAGCATTTCGACGTTCAGGTGGGAGGTGTGCCCGCTTACTCGACGCTCGGTTATTTCAACGACCCGGTGCTGTCGACTTTTATTCAATACCCTGAAGGCGAACTCGCGCGCCTCGTATTCCATGAGTTGGCACATCAAGTCGCCTATGCGCCTGGCGATTCGCGCTTCAACGAATCGTTCGCCGTCGCGGTCGAAGAAGCGGGCATCG
>JBBWZW010000221.1:0-4726 GCA_039649305.1 Burkholderiales bacterium | reverse complement strand
GAGGAGGAGCCATAGCGAGCTATGGCGACGACGAGCAACGCAGCAACGCGCCCGCTACGGCCAGCAAAATTGACCAACTTATTCCTGCGCGGTGCCTAAGCTGCGAGGACCCGTCAATTCGGTTGTGACGGACCCACCATATATGCCCTGAATGTGCGGTCTGGCCGCTCACATGTGCGGCGGCAGCAGCAAAGGCGTGCTCTCCCAAGCCGATGCTCTGTCCGCCACCGCCTTCTCCGCGCCGCCTCTATCACGCAATCATCAGCCCGCCCCGTATGGCAAGCATGCGACGGCGGCTCAACCTCCGACACCAGCAAGTCCGTCATACTCTCCCGGTTCACACCGTCCTGACTGCTTCGTCGATGCACCGTGCGGCGCATTCCGTGGCCGCGCAGAATGGCACGAATCAAAGTCCGAACTCCCCCGACCATCCGTCAGGCACGCTTCTCGCCGGTGCGGCGGCATGCTTCAAGAGGGTGAAATGACCCTCATTAAGGCAAGCATCAGCTACGGCTCCGGGCTTCAGACGGAAGGCTTTTTCAAGGTACTGTCCGGCTCGCCCGAGCAGCACATCTGAACGCCCGGCGGTCCGGAGAGCCATTACCAGCAAGGCTCTCCGCCTCGGCGCACTCTCCTTCGCGCATACCCGCGCGCACGTCTGAACAGCTTTCCGGCATCACTATCGGCGACAGATAAAGCCATGCTTCAGAGTGACACTTGGGGCATCTCCATGGCACACGTGGCACTCATCAGACGCGCGAATCGCCCTTTTCTCCTATGAAGATCACGTAGCACACAGCCCACATAAACGCGCAAAAACGTACAAAAAGTACTTGCATAGCTATGAAAAGCGCACCACTATTAGCGGTGCGTTATACAACGCATTTTCCCAACACTCTTGTGAAGGAGGCTTGAAGATGGCAACAGCCAAAAAACCTGCGGCGAAGAAGACAGCCGCCAAGAAGCCCGCTGCAAAGAAAGCCGCGGCAAAACCAGCAGCAAAGAAAGCAGCTCCGGCCAAGAAAGCTCCGGCTAAAAAAGCCCCGGCAGTCAAGGCCAAGCCAGTAGCGAAGAAAGCAGCAGCCAAACCCGCAGCGAAGAAAGCCGCTCCAGCCAAGAAGGCAGCAGCAGCCAAACCCGCAGCGAAAAAAGCAGCAGCGAAGCCCAAGACCGCGCGCAAGCCTAACGCAGCATTCATGAAACCGATGACACCATCCGCCACGCTGGGTGCAGTGATCGGTGCGAATCCGCTGCCGCGCACTGAAGTCACCAAGAAGGTCTGGGACTACATCAAGAAGAACAAGCTGCAAGACGAAGCTAACAAACGCATGATCAATGCGGATGACAAGCTGAAAGCTGTGTTTGGCGGGAAGAAGCAAGTGTCGATGTTCGAAATGACGAAACTCATTTCCAATCACCTGCAATAATTTGTCTTTCCGAAGGCCAAACAAAAACGCCCGCATCGCGCGGGCGTTTTTGTTGGTAAGACCGGTTTACCTGTTCTTCGCCTTGTAGTCAGCTATGCCTTTGCCAAGCTTCTGGTACTCGTCGCAGCTCTTGCCGCAGATCTTTTCAAGCCTGGCCAGATGCTGTTCCGCTTGCGCCGGCTTGTTCGTTTTCAGATAAGCCCAGCCGATATACTCATTTCCACCGCGGTGGTTCGGATCAAGCCTGAGCGCTTCGCCGTAGTATTTGAAAGACAGCTCCATCCTGTCCATGTGCCGATACGAATACCCAAGGTAATTATGAATATCGGCGTTGGCCGGATCGTTCTTCACCGCCCGATCGAGCGCGCGGATGGCCACCTGCCAGTTTTTGTCTTCGACCGCCTTTTTGCCGGTCACGAAATCCGAATCCTTGCGTTAGTTTGCGGAGTCGACTCCGTACCCGCTGCCAATGCGAGCATGGGTGCGGCCAGCGTCAATGCGACCAGAAAAGCTTTCATTACCCCTCCTCCCATTAAAGTCTTAACAAATGAAGTATAGGGAGTGACGGTGATTCATTCGGCGGCGTTGAAGGAAGCTGATGGGGTGCCGGCCAGGACGTTCTTGTCAAACTGGCCAGTCGCATAGCTCGGCACCTTCGGTGACGTACGTTGCGCAGTCAGGTTTTGTGTTCCCAGTTCTTCCAGGCTGCCAATACCGCATTCGGATACTCCGGCCGGCCCCGGCTGCCGTTATAGCGGCCCAGAGCGAGGTAGAGATTGCCGCGCTCCATGTCGATGTACATGCGCAGAATCGAGCACCCGTAACGCAGGTTGGTTTGCATATGAAACAGTTTCGTGCGGTCGCCGTCGCCTATGACACGCGCCCAAAACGGCATCACCTGCATGTAGCCGTGCGCCCCGACGTGAGATACCGCATATTTGCGGAAAGCCGATTCAACCTGGATCAGGCCGAGCACCATTGCCGGATCGAGACCAGCGCGCTTCGACTCGTACCAGGCGGTTTCCAGGAATTCGCGCCGCACCTGCCGGTCGGGGAGCTTCCTCTTCAGTCGGTCCGACATCTCGCCCAACCAGTGCAGGTATTTGATGCGCTCATCAATATTGGCAAACTGCGGCCTCGGCGGACGCGCATCGGAAATGGCGCGCGACAGGGCAATCCGTACGGAGTCGGCCAGTGCCTCCTCCTTCTGATTGCCCGCGTACGCGTGGGCGCCCAGCATTAAGGCCAGCGCGCATCCTTGCGATAGTCGACGGACGATGGCAAGCCACGCGAGCGGCCTGCCCTGGATGACACCCGCTACGGGACTCTTTGCGCTACCCTTAAGCACGCAGGCGAGCCTGGATAAAGTCAGACATGTCCGCCTGCGGCACGGTGGTTGCTGCAGCGTCGCGACGCCCCTGATACTCGAGCTTGCCTTCTTTCAGTCCGCGCTCGCCGATCACGATACGATGCGGGACGCCGATCAGTTCCCAATCCGCGAACATCACGCCGGGGCGTTCGCCGCGGTCATCGACGATGACGTCAACCCCAGCCTCCTGCAGGGCCGCGTACAGCCGGTCCGTTTCGGCCTTGACCGCTTCGCTGCGGTCATAGCCCATCGGGCACAACACCACCTCGAACGGGGCAATCGCTGTCGGCCAGATAATGCCCTTGTCGTCGAAGTTCTGCTCGATCGCCGCGCCGAGGATGCGGGTAACGCCGATGCCGTAACAGCCCATCTGCAGCAGCTGCGGTTTGCCATTCTCGTCGAGATAGGTGGCTTCCATATCCCTCGAATAGCGGGTGCCGAGCTGGAATACATGACCCACTTCGATGCCGCGCTGGATCGCCAACACGCCTTTGCCGTCCGGCGAGGGATCGCCCTCAACCACGTTGCGCAAGTCAGCAACCATGGGTTCCGGCACGTCGCGGCCCCAGTTGGCGCCCGTGTAATGGTGGTCTGCGTCATTGGCGCCGCATACGAAGTCGCTCATGTTGGCGACGGTCCGGTCGGCCACGACTTTGACCGGCTTTTTGGTGCCGATCGGGCCGAGGTAACCCGGCGGCGTGCCGAACCATTCCACGATTTCCGCCTCGGTGGCGAAGCGGTAATCAGACAGACCGGGCACTTTGCTGGCCTTCACTTCATTCAGCTCATGGTCGCCGCGCAGCAGCAGCAACCAGACTTCCTTGGCAGCTTCTTCCTTTTCCACGGTAAGCACGATCGACTTGACCGTTTGCGACAATGGCAAGCCGAGCAAAGCCGCCACGTCCTCGCACTTTGCCTTGCCGGGAGTTGGCGTCTTGACCAGATCCTGCTTTGCCGCGGCGCGCGGCGAGGCCGGCGCGACCGCTTCGGCCGCTTCCATGTTTGCCGCGAAATCGGAGGTCGGGCAATACACCAGCGCGTCTTCACCGGTGTCGGCGATCACGTGGAATTCGTGCGAACCGGAGCCGCCGATCGCGCCGTTGTCGGCTGCGACGGCGCGGAATTGCAGTCCGAAGCGATTAAAGATGCTGACATAGGCGTCGTACATGACCTTGTACGACTGCTGCATGCCAGCCACATCGCGGTCGAAGGAATAGGCGTCCTTCATCGTGAATTCGCGACCGCGCATCAAACCGAAGCGGGGGCGGCGCTCGTCGCGAAACTTGGTCTGGATGTGATAAAAATTGATCGGTAGTTGACGGTATGACTTGATATCGGCCCGCACGATATCGGTAATCACCTCTTCCGAGGTTGGCTGGATCGCATAGTCGCGGCCATGGCGGTCTTTGACTCGCATCAGTTCCGGGCCCATCTTGTCCCAACGACCGGTTTCCTGCCACAACTCCGCCGGCTGCACCACCGGCATCAGCAGTTCGATCGCGCCGGCGCGGTTCATCTCTTCGCGGACGATGTTTTCCACCTTGCGTATGACGCGCAAACCCATCGGCATGTAGTTGTAGATACCCGAACCGAGGCGTTTGATCATCCCGGCGCGCAGCATCAGTTTGTGGCTGACGATTTCGGCGTCGGAAGGGGCTTCTTTAAGCGTAGAAATAAAAAATCGTGAAGCGCGCATGGCGGTGAATTCTTTTTAAAAAGAGAGAGTTATAATCGACCCAATTTTAAAGGATTAGCTGGCTGATGCACCCATTCTTCACACAATTGATTCACGCTGCCGACCCTGTCTCGCGCGGGCACGATGCCCGCGGCGGGTTGCACGTGCAAAATATGTAACGAGGGGTGTCCAGCCGCAGAAAGTTTTGAGGTGCAACATGCTGGACCGTGAAGGCTTCCGCCCGAACGTCGGCAT
>JBBWZW010000220.1:0-5345 GCA_039649305.1 Burkholderiales bacterium | reverse complement strand
ACTTATTACTGCGCGGCGCCTTAGTACCTAATTTCGATACTTGTAGGGCATGGATGTTCAACTAGCATCAAATCCAGACACTTCCCCGCAGACCTCATTCACACTCCTTTCACCGCAACCCAACATGAAAGGAAGTGAAATGAAAGTCCTCATACACCGTGACTCCGGCGCCTGGCAAATGCAAGTGTGGATTTCTTTCGGCATCGCCGTTTTCCTGTGTGGCGTCGGCCTGGCCTACCTCCCGGGCAAAGACCTGGACCGCGCATTCATGGTCATGGGCTATTTCTTTTGCCTGACGACTGCCTTCGTGTTGGCCAAGCTGATAAGAGACAACGAAAAGGCGCGTGTTGAAGGAAAGCCGGCAGACAGCCCGATGTTCAAGTACATCGTGTGGACAGGGTTCCTGTTTGCCATGGCGCTGACCGCATGGGGTTTGTTCCGCATGGAGCTCAACGAGACCTACAAGGCATTCCTCGGCGTGAGCTGGCTGTACCTGATTACCACTGCGTTCACCCTTGCCAAGATGTTGCGCGACAAGCACGAGGCCGACATAAACGAAGCAGTGCTGGCGTCCCGCCGGACTGAAGCCTGATTTCACCGCTGAAAAGGAACCTGTCATGAAAAAGCATATTGCAAGCTCCTTGTTAGCAGCCTGTATGTTCGTGTCGTCGGTGGCACAAGCCCATGGGGATGCTTCCGCAGTCAGCGCCATCTCGGCTTTGCCGGTGGCGTCGGTCGTAGTCGCAGGCAGCGCGGTCGCGGCAGTTCCGGTCGCACTATCGACCGCTGGCGCAGTGCTGGTTATCAAAGCCATCGAGGTCTCGGCACGCGGAACGGTGTACGTTCTGGAACGGGCATCGGACGGCGCGCAGGTCAGTCTCGAAGTTATCGGCAGCGGCGTTGGCGCCGCTTCGCTGGCAGTGGGCGCGGTACTCACGGTCAGCGCCATTGCCGCCGGTGTCGTGTTATCCGCAGCGGGAGAAGTGATCGCCTTTGTTCCCAACGCGTTGGGCACGGCGCTGCTGCATAACGAACGCGTGACGAACTGAGAGGCGGCAATGCGACACGCACTTATGGCTGTACTCGTCACCGGTATGCTCATGGCAGCCGGAGCGCATGCCGGCCGATCCTGCGAAGAGAAAAAGACCACGATACAAACCATAGACCGCGGCCTGACCCTGGCGGGGCGCACTTTGACGGCTCTTGATGCGAGCGGGCACAAAGTGGTGATACTGGCGCGGGCCGGGCAGGACCTGACCAGGTACGGTGTGCATTACTCCCATATCGGTTTTGCCTATCAGGAGCCGGACGGAAAGGGCGGGCATGTGTGGCGGGTATTGCACAAGCTCAATCAATGCGGCACCGCCGTCTCCGCGATTTACCGGCAGGGCCTGGGCGAGTTTTTCCTCGATGATTTGTGGCGCTACGAGGCGGCATATTCGGCGCCCACGCAAGAAGTGCAGGACCGCTTGCTTGCGCTATTACGCGCGGACAGCCGGTCCGTGCGTATGAACCACAAGCCCTACAGCATCGTGAGCTATGCATGGGGCCGGAAGTACCAGCAGTCCAACCAATGGGCGATCGAAACGATCGCAGCGGCGATGGCGCCGGAGATCGGTACACGCGACCAGGCACAAGCCTGGCTGCGGGCGCGGGGGTATGAACCCGCTGTGCTCAAGTTGGGTCCGTTAACCCGGCTGGGAGCCCGAGTCACTGCCGCCAATGTGGCATTCGACGATCACCCGGCGGAAAAACGGTTCTCGGACAGGATTGAAACCGTCACTGTCGACTCGGTGTTTTCATGGTTGCAACGAACCGGCTTGGGAGGGCGGCCGGTATCGGTCGGCACGTAAGGCACCGCGCAGGAATAAGTTGACGATTCCTCACCGTGGATGAAATACGACGCCTGATCAACCCGGAATGGCGCCACTCGATCCGGCATTGGATAATCGCCTGACCATCAAAGGGAGGTACTCATGAACAAGGCTTTTCTTCTCGGCGCCGTCCTGGCATTCGCCATGCCAGTCTCATACGCAAATGAAAACGAGGTGGCGGTTCCTGTGGTGCAGCAGATCGACCCCGTGATACACATCGATTCGAAGCAACTCGACCTCGACTTTGGCAAGGATGCGTACCAGATTTCCCTTACGCCGGTAACGAAACAGGACTACAAGATCCTCGGCCTGAACAAGCAGTCGACTTCGACCGCCTATTCGACTTTCGTATATTGCGCGTTACGGAACGTCGCGGTTGACCGCGGGTTTGACTACTGGCTGCTTCTGCCGAGCCGATCTGCCGACGCCGCTTATGTCGGCTATGTGCGTACCGAGGCCGAGGCAAAATATATCGCGGAAAAATCAATCAACCGGCTGAAAATTCACTCTGTACACAAGGCGCCTGCGTCTTCCAACGGGTGCAGGCAAGCCTCGCTAATCAGGTGAGTCGGCGGCAGTAGCCGGATTCCGGTATAAATACGACGTCTGCAAGCGGAATTCACAGTCGTACAACAACGGAGGCAGCGATGAAAGCACCGACGAGTTATCTGGCATGCGTGGCATTGTTTTTCAGTTACTCCGCAGTCGCGCAAGAGCCTGGCCTGGCTCGGCCAAAGATGGTCTTGAAAGAAATCGTTCAGGGGATGCCGAAGCAGGACCGACAGGAAGTCCATGTGCTTACGGCGAATTTCAAGCCAGGCGATAAAACGGTCTTTCACACGCACCGTTTTCCGGTGACTGTCTATGTGATCGAAGGCGCATTCACGCTGGAGCTCGAGGGCCGCGCTCCGGTGATCGTGAAAGCGGGTGAAGCGATGGTCGAACCACCGCACGTAAAAATGACCGGCTTCAACCGCAGTGCCACCGAGCCGCTGCGCGTCGTGATTTTCTATACAGGCGATCCGGGAACCCCCTTTCTTGATCCGATAGCGAAATAGGTGTTGTAGGAACTCTCTTGTGTGGGACGGGTTTGGGATTGGCGCGCGCGCCGCATCGAGCCCTCGGTACATCGCGCTCACAGAAGTAGCTGTACCATGCTGTCTCATGATCTTCTCGCATATGATCGAGAGCTGACGTTGAACGCTCTCCGATCCCGCTCCGCCGGCATGCTTTGCCTCGTTGTCACCTCCGTCGGTTGGGGCGTCAACTGGTCGGCAATGAAATTCCTGATGCGCGAGTTGCCGCCGCTGTTCGCCAGAGGGGTGGCCGGAGTGACTGCCGCACTGATTATCGCCGTCATTGCAGTGGCACTCGGCGAGCGCCTGAAAGTGCAGCGTGGCGAGGTCGGCCGCCTCGCCGCTGCGTCATTCTTCAATGTCTTTGCATGGATGGGTTTTTCAACGCTTTCCATGCGATGGCTGGGGGCGGGTGAGGGCGCGCTGCTGGTCTACACCATGCCGATCTGGGCCACGCTGATGGCATGGCCTATCCTGGGCAAGCGGCCCACCGGCCGGAGCATCGCCGGCCTGGCGCTGTGCTTTGGGGGGGTGAGCCTGCTGTTCGGCGGACACGAGTTCGCGCTCGGCGCCGACAAAATCCCCGGGGTGGCATTCGCGTTGGCGGCAGCGATCCTGTTTGCGTTAGGGACCATCGTCATGGCCCCCCTCACGCTTCCGCCGTTCGCCTCATTGGCCTGGCAGCTCGCTATAGGCTGCACGCCCATGGTCATCATCGGCCTGCTGTTTGAACATCCGGACTTCTCCGCCTTAACACCGCGCGGTTGGTCGCTCCTGGCATACATGACAATCGGGCCGATGGGCATCTGCTACATCACCTGGTTCGCGGCGCTTCGCAGGCTGCCTCCGGCCACGGCGTCGGTTGCCACCCTGCTGACTCCTGTCGTCGGCGTTACCGCCGCTGCACTTTTCCTGGGCGAGCCGCTTGGGGCGAAGGAGTGGCTGGCGATGGGTATGACCATAGGCGGTGTAGCGCTGGTAATGCGTAAATCCTGACGCTGCACTGGTTTGACGGCGCCGTCCTTGCCCGATATAGTCTGTCCTGCAATTGCCGGTACTTCGGTACCGAACAAATATAAATATAAATAAAGCAACCTGGCATGGACCCGCACAAAAGACGGGACAGCCGGGAGGGACCTGGAGACGACCCATGGACGCACATACCGGCGAGGACGTTCCACGCCTCGGTGGAATTCTGATCTGCCTGCGTAGCGACGAAGTAGCCGCCGAAGCGAAGCGCAGTTTCCTCGATCATCTTGAAGGACTCGGACTTGCACAGTACGTGCAAGTCGAAGAGGGGGCGGATACGAGTCGCCCTACGATTCGATTCCAGCTCCGTTCGGAACACGCCGATGATTGGGCGCCGGACTTCGATACCATGCAGCTGTGCGAGAAACTTCATCTCGACACCCGCGCGAACGCCGCTGACCTCGAGCGTGAAATTCTGGTGGCCATGCTGCTCGGGCCTTTGCCGTTTGAATTTCCTTCGTACGACGAACTCGCGTCGGCGATTCGTATCCGGACAAATATCGTCGCAGGCGCGCGCAAGACAGCGTTGTCCTTTCATACGACCGAGGCGGAGCGGCCCGCCGATTACTGGACCTATGTCAAGGGGAGCGGCTTCACGATCCTACCCGGCGGGTCTCTGATCGGCGCGCTGCAGAAGGCCACCCAGCCCGAAGCGTCGGGAACGCTGTATTCGTTTTCCTGTTACCGCGCGACCGAGTATGTGATCCTGCTCGGCATTGCCGAGGAACTCGCAATATGTAATCCCGAATTGTTCCAGGGACTGCAAAAGCTCTGGGAGTCGCGGGCGATCATGTCCGGTGAATTCCACGATGTGTTTTTGCGTGAGCACGGCACCATGACCGAGCCGTTACCGCTCAAATATTTCGTGCCGGGCGACCGGACCTGGTTCCGTAACCCCGACGATCATTCGTCGGATGTCACCGGCTACGAAGGCTCATGGGTGATGTATCTCGGCGGCGGTCTGTTCACCAACTTCTGGAAACGCGACCAGCCTTATACGCTGACAAACAAATGCATCGAGATCTATCACTGGCGCAATGCCACTTATCAGGACGAGGCCGGCGAATTGCAGATCAACGAAACCATCGTTGAAGAAAAACTGCACGATACGCTCAAGGATTTGACGGAGGTCGAGCGTATCCTCGCGATAATGATGCGGCACCGCGAGCCGGGTGGTGTGTATGCCGATGGCGGCTGCATAGACACGACGCGGGAGTATCCGCGCTGGGTCCATCCGGGGACTTCGGACATGATCATTCCTGAACACTGAGGCACCGCGCAGGAATAAGTTGGTCAATTTTGCTGGCCGTAGCGGGCGCGTTGCTGCGTTGCTCGTCGTCGCCATAGCTCGCTATGGCTCCTCCTC
>JBBWZW010000212.1:0-5695 GCA_039649305.1 Burkholderiales bacterium | reverse complement strand
CCGGCAACACCGACGAAAACGCGAGCGTGCCGGGTTTTCGTGGCGCGCGGTTTTCGCGTGACAAGCACTGCCTGCCGGCCATCGTCACACAAGTCTGGCAGGGACGCGAGGCGGCCAAACGCGAGGGGAACCAGCCGCTGTCGCAGGCATTGAAAATCATCATGAACGCGTTCTACGGCGTGCTGGGATCAAGCGGCTGCCGCTTCTTCGATCCCCGCCTTGCGTCCTCGATCACGTTGCGCGGTCACGAGATCATGCACCGCACGCGAGAACTGATCGAAGCCCGGGGCTATCAAGTCATCTATGGCGACACGGACTCCACGTTTGTCTGGTTAAAATACGCGCACACGGAAGAACAGGCGGCCGAGGTCGGACGCGCGCTGGTCGACCACGTCAACGAGTGGTGGAATAGAAATCTACGGATGGAATTTGGCCTCGACTGCGCACTTGAGCTCGAGGTCGACACGCATTACCGGCGTTTCCTCATGCCGACCATACGCGGTTCCGATGAGGGCAGTAAGAAACGCTACGCCGGTTTGATCGTCAAACCCGACGGCAGCGAGGAAATGGTCTACAAGGGCCTGGAATCAGTGCGCACTGACTGGACACCACTGGCCCAGCAATTTCAGCAAGGGCTGTATCAGCGCATATTCAAGGGTGAGGCGCATCGGGAATATGTGCGCGACTATGTCGACCGTACCCTCAGCGGCGAGTTCGATGCGCTGCTGGTGTACCGCAAGCGGCTACGCCGGCCGCTGGACGAATATCAACGCAACGTTCCGCCGCATGTGCGCGCCGCGCGCACCGCTGATGAATACAACCGGGTTCAAGGGCGCCCTCTGCAATATCAGAACGGCGGCTGGATCCGCTATGTGATGACATCGGCTGGTCCGGAACCGTTGGAAACCCAGCGTTCGTCTATCGATTACGAACACTATCTGACACGCCAGTTGCAACCAGTGGCGGACGCCATCCTGCCCTTCCTCGGCGATGATTTTGCAGCGCTGACCAGCCGCCAGCAGATTTTGTTTTAACGCTCATAAAACGGCTTGGGCTACGGAACGAAAAACATCCGGCGGTTCAGACCTGAACTGACCCCGCCCTACCTCATCGCCGGAATGCCGGGGCAGATTTCATGTTCAATCAACCTCGCAAACGCAGATAGACCGATGAAATCCCAACACCATACCGTCCATAGAAGCCGTCGGTCGCACCGACGGCGCGAATGAGTGGGAAAGGTGGTCCGGTAGACCGTAGGTTGGGATGCGAATCCCAACACACCGCCGCACGCAAGTGAGCCGGCCGCTGTATCAACGTTCGAACGTTGCGATTGCATCCCAACCTACGTCTTCCGCGCATGCAAATGACACTGGAATATTTAGCGCAATGGCACGACTCAAATATGTCGTTCCACTTGGTGTGCCACCCCGCGCAGGCGGGAACCCAGGGATGCACCACTCGCGCCATTAAGAGCGGCTCACTAATTGACGTTAGTTGAGGCGGCCTTGGACCACGGACTGAAAAACATCCGGCGGGTAGCGACCAGGTCGCGACTGACCTACGGGCTGCCCCCTTCGACTGCGGTCACCGGGTTAGCCGGCGTGGCTTCGCTGCTGTCATGTTCGTCCTCATAGGATTCCTCAACTTCACTTGCCTGAGTCGTGATCCGCTCCATCTCGTTCAACCGCGTATCCGGTTCAACGTGCGGCGTCGGCGTATGTGACGGTGGCGATTGCCGAGGAGCGGCGCGCGGAGGCTCCGGTTTTTCCTGGTCAAATAACCCGTACACCTTGCCCAGCAGTGACTCGAAGAAGGAGTCCGGCGGCGGGGCAAAACGCGCGCTGGAATCGACGAGCCGGGTATGCGACGTGCGCCGGTAGAAGTCGCCGACGATGGGCAGTGCGGTCCGGGAGCCCTCGCCCCAGTGGCCGTTGCGCATGGTGACGCGTGCATCATTGAAGCCTACCCATGCCCCGGCGACCAGGCGAGGATGCATAAGGATGAACCAGCCATCCGTATTGTCTTGCGTCGTGCCGGTTTTTCCGGCGACGTCTGCACGGACACCGAATTGGGTTCTGATGGCGCGTCCAGTGCCCCGGTCAACCACGCTGCGCATCATGTCTGTCAGTTCATACGCAGTTTTCCCGGATATCGCGCGTTTGCTGTCGCTGCTGAAGGTTTCGAGGACCTTGCCTTCCTTATCCACAATGCGGTTCACCATAACAGGCTTGTGGAATTCACCTCCGCCGGCAATGGTGCTGTATGCCGAAACCATTTCAAGCAGCGTTACCGGGCTCGTCCCGAGTGACAATGCGGGGACCGGGTCAAGCGTGCTTTGATTCACGCCCAGCTTGCGCGCAAAGCTGACGACTTTCCTGGCGCCGACCTCCTGCATCACCTGGGCGGTGATGGTGTTTTTTGAATAGGCGAGCGCTTCGCGCAGCGTCATCTCCCGCCCACTTGGGCCGGAGGCATCGGTGGGACGCCATATGCTGCCGTTATCCATCGTGATTTCCACTGCCGCATCGGTACGGCGGGTCTCCGCAGACATGCCTTCTTCCAGCGCAGCGCCGTACACGAACGGTTTAAATGTAGAGCCCGGCTGGCGTCTGGCTTGCGCAACGTGATCAAACTGGTCGACGGCAAAGTCGCGGCTACCGACCCATGCCTTCACATGCCCGTTGGTCGGATCGACAGCGACAAATCCGGTTTCCAGCCGAGTCTTGTCTGCAGACAGGCGCGCCATGAACTCGGCGTTTCCCTTGATCTGCTTTAATGCAAGCTCAGGCTCCGTCCCCGCCGCGGCGCGATACGCAGCCGACTCGCGTACAAATGCATCGAGCAGATCGCCGCGTGTTCTCCAGAAAGCTCCGACTGGTTGAACCCGCCGCCGCGGGCCCACATATGCAACCCGGCTGACTCCCTTCTCGAAATCAGACGCGGCCTGCTGCGTCTGCATCTGACGGTACACGGCCTGCTCCGCAAACTCCTGCATGCGCGAATCGATAGTCGAGTAGACCACCAGTCCATCGGAATACAGGTTGTAGTCATTCCGGTCGGCCCAATCGATAAGCCATTTGCGCACATGCGCCGCAAAGTGCGGCGCCGAGCCGATCGGCTCGGGCTGGCGCTCAAAGTCGAGTCGCATCGGGCGAGTTTTTAACTTGTCGAATTGGGGCTTGCTCAACACCCCGCGCTTGGCCATTTGTGACAAGACGACATTCCGACGCTTCAGCGCGCGGTCGCCGTTGAGTACAGGGTTGTAGTAGCTGGTGCCCTTTAACATGCCGATCAGGGTAGCGCTTTCGAGGACATCGAGCTTCGCCGCCGGCTTGTCAAAGTAGGTGCGCGCGCCCATTTCAATACCGAATGCGTTGTACAGAAAGGGCATCGTGTTCAAATAGGTAAGCAGGATCTCCTGCTTCGAATACGCATACTCGATCTTCAATGCGGTGATCAGTTCTTTCAGTTTGCGGGTAACGGTACGCTTGCGTCCGATTTCTTCCGGGTAGAGATTGCGTGCGAGTTGCTGCGTCAGGGTGGATCCGCCTTCCGGATCGCCTTGCAGGGTACGCAGGATACCGGCCGCAGTACGCTTCAGGTCGACGCCGTGGTGTTCGTAAAAGCGGTGGTCTTCCGTGGCGATCAATGCGTTGACCGCATGCGGGGAGATCTCATCCAATTCCACCCATTCGCGGTTCATGCGCTTGAAGACGGCGAGCTCTTTGCCGTCGCTCGACATCAGGATGCTCGGCGTTTCGGCCTTGGCTTTGCGGATGTCGGCAATACTGGGCGTGAACGGGATCAGGACAATCGCATAGCCGACAAACAAAACGGCCCCGATCGCTCCGCTGGCGATCATTGCTTTTATCAACGATTTAACTCTTACGGTCCGCTTCTCTGCGGGGTCGACGGTCGACTTGAAATAGCCTGCAATTCGTCTGTACATCCGCGACAGGTATGCTCGCGGCTTGATATCTGTTTCCAAAATGGCTATCTGCATTCTGGCGACCACGCGTCGCCGGTTAATATGGGGCATGCACAGGTGGGCGACTCTGGAATCCGATACCGGTCGCGACACTCGCTGCATTCGTTTTGCAGCGTGATTATTGCATTACTGCACGATGTTTACCGGACCTGGTGCTTGGTGCGAGTCTGTTGAGCAGCTTCGTAGGGTGCGTTTCACGCGATTTACCCCACATGGCTGACCTCGTCGGCGCGCGGTGACCCATTATTGCCGATCAGGGGTCGGCTTTCACGCGCAGGTGGAAGGAGTAAAAGCGCGAGGCTTCACGATAAGCCTTCCGCGCTAATGGAGTTCTATCGAACTTCATCACTCAAAGCGGTATTCATCGCATCCGCAATCAACATCCGCAACCAAGGGCGGAAAAGTGAAGCGCATTCCGCCCTACGAAATTGCCCACGAAATGCCCTGCGAAATCGCACGTCAGACCGGAATACTGAGGACCACCAACGTCCCGCACCCTGACGTACCCGTCACGCTCAATTTTCCCCCAAGCCGCCGCGCCCGCTCATGCATACCCATAATGCCCCATGAGTTGTGATCCAGCAGCCGCGGCACTTCTATTCCCTGTCCGTCATCCTTCACTTCGATCGTGACCGAGCCGTTTTCGCAGGTCGCAAGAATTGAGGCGCTCGATGCACGGGCGTGCCGGGCCACGTTGGTCAGCGCCTCCTGGACAATGCGGAATAGCGCCATGCTGTCCGCTGGACCCAGTTCGGTCGCGTGGCAGGCTGCGTCGATCGTGCAAGTACATGCCAGTCCGGTTTGTTCGGCAAACTGGTCTGTATACCATCCCAGCGCCGTCCACAGGCCGAGATGGTCCATGACGCTCGGGCGCAAGTCAGAGATGACGCGACGAACCGCATCCAGCGCCGAACTGACGTAGTCGGCGGCGAGCAGCAACTCCCGCTCCGGCTCGTCACCAGCATCTCTGGCGCGCTCGATCATCACGGCTATTGACGCGTTGACCCCTGTCAGCAATGAACCGAGCTCATCGTGAACTTCCTGCGCGATACGTTTGCGATCCTCTTCGCGCGTGAGCTCTTGCTGCGCTGCGAGCCCACTGAGCGCGTTCCCCTTTTGCGTCATCAGCGTAATTGTGCGACGAAGCTCCTCCGGCGTGGCGGACTCGCAGTCTTCCGACGAACTGATCGAAGAATGCGCGGCACAGATATCGCGAAATGCCTGGGCATCTTCCGCGCGCGGAAATGCCGACATAGGGTACGCACACAACAACGAGAATCCGCGCTCGCCGGCGAGCTGATTCCAGAGATGCTCAAGGCGAATGGCCGCTTCAGGATTGCCCTGTTCACATAACAATGCAACCATCTCGCCGAAGGCGCGTACAGGAACAACGCCGTTTTCAGATACGCGCGCAAGCAAGCTACCGATGACCGCCATAAAGCGCGCGCTATCCGGCCATCCGTCGACCATGAAAGTCGACAGGGTTTCCTGCGCATCGAAGAAAATCAGGCTGCCCGGGTAGCCATCGCATGGTGCGCTTTGCTGCAACAGCCGTTCAATCGCGTCGCGATGTGGCCGCGTCGCAATCAGTACTGCGTTTTCGCCGGACAGAAGTCCGGGGCGCATGAAGGCAGCGACTCTGCTATAGAGGGAACTTTCTTCTGCGTAGAATTGCACTACGTGATTACACACAACTTCCTCCTCCTG
>JBBWZW010000193.1:0-8413 GCA_039649305.1 Burkholderiales bacterium | reverse complement strand
GTTTGGCACGTTGACTGGCCAGGTGCAACACCTGGTCGGGGTAACTGGCAACTGCAAAGTGATTGGTTCGTGAAATGAAGCCTGCGCAGTACCGGTAGAATTACCCGCACGTGAAATGCAGGGGGCTGGCGTTTTCGCCAGCCCTTTCTGTTAGTGCGACGACAACGACGTATCCAATTCCGGCGGCGTGACACGCTCGCCACACTCCGCGCACGAACTCCTCTATATGTGATACTTTTGCGAGCAAATAATTGCCATAAGCGCGATGCGGTGACCCAGGGCGACCGGGCAAATTAATAAAATCATCAGTCACAACTCTCACAAAAAAACCGACATGCTGAAAATTATCCTGAACGCGGTCTTCTCGCCCCGCCTGATTCATCCCTCATGAGTATCTCCATCGAGAATGTAGTCAGTACATATCGCCGCTATGCGCCACTCTACGACAGTCTGTTCGGCGCCGTCCTCGCCCCGGGAAGACGCGCATTGACGGACACCATTCGATCATTACGGCTGACCACCATCCTGGAAGTCGGTGTCGGTACCGGATTGACGCTTGATCAATACCCTCCGGCGGCCGCCATCGTGGGCATCGACATTTCCGTTGACATGCTCGAAATTGCCCGCCAGCGCGCAACAAAAATTCCCGACCGCGACATCAAGCTGATGACGATGGATGCCGAGCGTCTTGAATTTGCCGATGGGTTCTTCGATTGCGTGGCAGTGCCTTATGTTTTATCCGTGACCCCGAATCCGGAGAAACTGGTCGCGGAAATTCGCCGGGTATGTCGTAAAGGCGGGACCATTTTGATTCTCAATCATTTCAGCGGCAGCCATTTCTGGTGGGTGCTGGAGCGCGCTGTTCGATCCATGGCAGCCAGGATAGGCTTTCGCTCCGACTTCAGCTATGCCGAACAGGTGCTTCGCTATGACTGGGAAGTACAGTCAGTCAGGACAGTGAATATCTTCGGCCTGTCCAAGCTTGTCGTCATACGCAATTCATAACGGAGTACTTGCACGATGCGGCCGATCAGCCTGTTACGCAATCTTGCGCTTGATGGACTGTTATGGTTTTGCGCCCCGCTGCTTTTCCTGGCGGCGTATGCAAGTCACCATCCGGCATTGTCGGAAGCGGTACTGCCACATCTGCGGATTGTACTGATCGGCTTTCTCAATCTGTCACTGATACGGATCATGCTGTACACCGTCGTTCGGCATCCGGCAACATTGAGAATCGTCTCGGCGATCTGCATTTCGGCACTGCTGTTCATGGTGCTTTCTTACTATGGCCTGGTACTGGCCGGCCTCAAATCCTGGGGACAGGTAATTACGTGGGATCTCATTAGCAGTTATGCCGCGCAAATGCCCGAGACGGCCGATGCCCTCGGGATGTCGCTTTTTGTACTGCTCGCCGCCCCCGCCGCAATCTACGCAGCACTGGTCGCCGGCACATGGTTATACATCAGGAGATTCGACTGGGTTCCCCTGCTGCTGCCCAACATGGGCGGGCGGCTTATCGCGCTTGTTATAGTTTCCGGATCCCTGATCTCAGTGTTGGAGGTTTACAAACTCACTATACGAGGTAGCGGCGGACATGAACCGGTCAGTCTCACCTTTTTCCCATCACAAGGTGAGCAGACTCTCCAAAACCATGAACTGAACAAACTGGGTTCAGACCAGATCGACCTGCGGGAAAATGAAGTACGTTCCCGGTACCAGATCAATACCGAAGCAAAACGCAGGAACCTGATTCTCATTGTTGTCGATGCGCTTCGGCCTCAAAACATGGGAATTTATGGATATGAGCGCGACACAACGCCCAACCTGCGCCGCCTGACAGAAAACAGCGACGCGCGTATCGTCAACGATGTCCGGTCGGTTTGCAGCGAATCGCTATGCGGCTTGCTGGCCCTGAGCAGTTCCAAGTACGTGCACCAGTTCTCGAACCACCCCATTACTTTGCAGCAGATTCTTAAATTGCACGGCTATGATGTGCATATGGTCCTCGGCGGAGACCACACGAATTTCTACGGCCTGAAACAACGTTACGGCCAGGTGAACAGCTACTTTGATGGTTCGCAGGCGAAAGGCTTTTACGTCAACGACGATCAGTTTGTATTGAACCGAACCGCTGCGCTGCCGTCATGGAATGAAGTACCCGTGTTGATGCAGTTTCACCTGATGTCTTCCCATATTTTGGGGAAGCGGCACGACAGATCAATCATCTATTCGCCGTCGGCAAGCTATATGCTGCCCCAGAATCGTGCCGCCGAAATGTCCCGGCAGGTGGTCAACTTTTACGATAACGGGGTGGTACAGACGGACACGGTCATTCATGAGCTCCTCGAAACACTGAAAACGAAGGGCTATCTGGAAAACACACTCGTCGTCATTACGGGCGACCATGGTGAGGCGTTGGGAGAGCATGGCAACTTCATCCACGCAAATAGCATACGTGAAGAGGCGGTGCGCATACCCCTTGTCATGCTGTCATTCGGATATCGGCCGGCACCACTTCCGGCAGGAAGGGCTGCGGCTTCCCAGGTCGATATCGCCCCGACTATCCTCGCCGAATTCGGCATGACTCGTCCCGAGACTTGGGCCGGCTTCCCTTTACAGGAGTCGATTAGCCGGGACTACACCTATTTACAGGAGGCGGAATTCGTCGGTTTGCTTGACCACCGGGATCCGCACAATCTCTGGAAGTATTGGACCAACCGGAAGACCGGCCAGGAATACGCTTTCAACCTGAACGAAGATCCGGGAGAGCGCCAGAATGCAATCAGCACAGCTCCTCAGGGTCGAAAACAGGAATGGCGATCGGCGCTCTTTCAATTGCGGCCGGTCAGGCAGCGTGAACGGGCGGATCAAACGCCGGCACACTGACCGCCCCGGTCGAGCGCCATCATCAGTCCCGGCACCTCTCGTGTACCGCGGAATCGACGCCCGCCCTGTAACAGAAAGAGCGATGCCATCCGCGTGCCGTCCCCCGGCGCGTAAGCAAATCAGACATGCGCTCGCGCCGCTTGGTCGTGCCGCGAGCACACCAGATCTGGCGTGTGACATCCGCCGACCAATCGCCTCATACCTCCCTGCCTGAAGCAAGGCTGTCTTGAATGATCGCGTAGTGACACGATAACATCGCGCGCTATCTAAAATCATCCTATCAAAACTGGCGTCATTAGATTGCATGCAATATGATTCGTCCTCCTGATTTTTTCCTCACTCATCAGCAGCACGAACCATGCGTAAAATTCATCTATTTGCTGCGCTCCTGCTTGGCGCCAGTTTCCTTGCCGACGCACGCGAAGTCGTCAGAGATGCCGATTTCCGGGCATGCCCACAGTTCTTTGCCGGCGGTGCGTCTCCCCGTATCACTAATCCCCAACAGTGGCGGCCGAGGGCATTGTGTTACGACGCATTTGCCGTACTCCATTCGGGAGTCACTAAAACGCCGCTCTACGTGGCGGAACGACTGAACAAGGCGCACCTGGACGACGCGAAAGGCGAGAAGCGCACCAACCGTTTCTTCGCTGACGCGCGACTGCCTATGGCAGAGCGTGCCCAACTGGCGGACTACAAACGCTCGGGCTGGTCCCGCGGGCACATGGCGCCGGCCGCCGATATGCCGGATGCCCAGGCAATGGCACAAAGCTTTTCATTGGCGAACATGGTGCCGCAAGCCCCTCTGAACAACCAAAAGCCCTGGGCCGGTATCGAGCAGGCGACGCGCAAATATGTCATGCGCGCGAAAGGCGACGTTTACGTCATCACCGGCCCGGTCTTTGACGACAATTCGGAGACGATAGGCCCAAGCAACGTTCGCGTGCCTAAATATCTCTTCAAGCTGGTCTACGACGAGAGCTCCAATCGCGCGTGGGCACATTGGATCGAGAACACAGATGAGGCCCGCGCCGGCCGGCCTATCTCGTATGAGGAGCTGGTCCGCCGTACACGAATCGAGTTTTTGCCGGGTCTCGCGGTTCAGCACTAGGCATCAATAGTCATCCCGGGTAGACCGGCGCTCAAAAACCATTGCGCCGGTCCCTCGTCTTCTCCACGGTCAGGAAATCACGAACACAGGCGTCGTCGACTGGCCGTTCCCGTCCTGTTTAAAAAACACCACCTCGTTTACTTCCAGGTCTGTGATCTCGAGCAGGCCCTCTTCGCATTCATAGAGGGTTTCAAGATCACCGTGTTCGGCCACAAGTTGGGTCAACTGAGCGATTACGTCAGATGCTTTCATGGTGCACCTTTCGGATTGGCTATGGCAGAGAAACCCTGCCAATGAAAGTTCGTCGAGTACGCGAGCGTCAGCCTCGACCGGTTTTATGGAGTATGCGCAGATTAGGCACCGCGCAGGTAGTCACCAGATCTGCCAATTGCAACCGCGAAGTAGCACCATCAAAGATTCCTGGAGCGCTGCTGCGTCGTCCTTAGAAGTTAGCATTCACTTACAAGAACGTCGCGAGAATTCCAGCATAAAGAAATTGTCATTAGGACAATTACATGCTGAAATAGTGTTATCTAAACGTTAACACTCCTACGCCCATGATCGACGGAATACAAAGTGCGGCCAGCCTTCTCAGTTCGCGATTGGCGCACTACACGCAGGACACGCGGCTCCTTCGGCTTACGACATCCCTGGGTGCGGACGCCCTGCTCGTCGAACGCATCGAAGGCCGCGAGAGTTTGAGCGATGTCGGAAGCTTCAACATCACCGCACTGTCGACCGATGCCCATATCGATCCGAATTCGCTACTCGCGCAACCAGCGCTGCTGCAACTTCTTTCCCAGCACAGTCGCACCGATCTCCGACCCATCCATGGCCATATCACGGCGATGGAGCTCATTGGGTCCGATGGTGGTTTCGCCCGGTATCGCATCACGCTCGAACCGTGGCTGGCTTTCTTGCGCTATCGCCGTGACAGCTACATCTGGCAAGGCAAGTCGGTGCTCGATATCGTCCAGGACATCTTCAGCGACTACAAGAACCAGGGCAAGCTCATTCCCTCATGGCGGTTTGCCGTTGCGGATCCGGGTCAATACCAGGTGCGCGACGTGTGCACCCAGTTTGAAGAAAGTGACCTCGCCTTCATCGAGCGCCTGTTGACGGAAGAAGGCTTGTTTTACTGGTTCGAACATACCGGCGACACCGGCAGTGAAAGTTTCGGCTCCCACACTCTCGTCATTGCGGACCACAACGGCGCGTTCACGCCGAACAAGCAAAATACCATTCGATATCATCGCGCCGCTGCGGTTGAACAAAGCGACAGCATCACCGGCTGGCACGCGCACCGCAGGCTCGCCACCAATGCAGTCACCCTCGGCAGCTGGAATGAAACGCAGGCGAACCTCGTCAACACGACGGCCGACAATGCGCACAACAACGGTGACGTTCCGAGGCTTGCCGCCGTCGACCATCCCGGCCAGCGTCGCTTCAACAGCCGCGCAGAGATCGAACGCACCGCACGCCGCCAACTGGAAGCCCTCGAAGCCCGCAATAAAACCTACTCCGGAGTAAGCACCGTCAGGACACTCGCTCCCGGAACCACCTTCGTCTTCACCGACCATGCGATTCACGACGTCGACCGCAATAGGCGCGGCAACGAGGCTGCAACCTTCGCCGTCATCAGCGTCAGGCACTTCGGCCGCAACAATCTATCGTCCGAAGCGCGCGTGCTGATCGCCGACTTGTTCGACAACAGCGTGCGCCCCGATCGGAAAAAGGAGGACGAGCCACTCTACACCAACCACTTCACCGCACTGCGCGCGGATATCCCGTGGCGCCCGCTGTCATCAGACGGTCGCGGCGCGCTATTGCACCCGAAGCCGAACGTCTCCGGCGTCCACACCGCAATCGTCGTCGGCACCTCGGGCCAGGACGTCACGACCGAGCGCGACCATCGCGTCAAAGTACAAATGCACTGGCAACGCGGCGCCCGAAGCCAAAGCCGCCGCGGCCACCCGCAAGGCAACGACAACGCCCCCGGCAACGACAGCGCCTACATCTGGGTGCGCGTCGCTGAGCCCGCCGCCGGCTGCAACTGGGGCAGCAGTTTCATACCTCGCGTCGGCCAGGAAGTCATCCTCGACTACGTCGAAGGCGACATCGACCGTCCGATCGTCGTCGGCAGCCTGTACAACGGCAAAGGCATGGAAGACGCGCAAGGCAACCAGATTGCCCAGGGGTCGGGGCCGGCCAACGGCAATGCGCCAGCCTGGTTTGCCGGCAACAGCGGCGAACATGCACATAACGCCATCCTATCCGGCTTCAAGACCCAGGAAATCGGCAACAGCCAGGATGGACAAGGCGGATATAACGCACTGATATTCGACGACACGACCGATCAGGTCGGCGCACGACTGCAAACCACCAAGACCGGCGCGCAGCTGAACCTCGGCCACATCAAGCGCCAGCATGACAACGAACGAAAGCAAAGCCACGGACACGGCGCGGAGCTGACCACGGATGCATTCGGTGCGATACGTGCTGGACAAGGATTGCTGATCTCCGCAGACGCGCGACCCAATGCGGGCTCGGCGCAGATGGATGCAAAGGAGGCGCATAACCAACTGACCCAGGCGCATGCCTTACAGAAGGCACTGACCGAAACAGCACGCAAACACAATGCCTTCGTCAACAAAACCTTCGACGAAGAGCGGCACACGTGGCCTGAGACCGTACTCGCCCGCCCCATCGAATCGCTGGCGAAAACCGAATCCGGAATCGGGTCTGATGAAGGCGGTGGTGCGGGAACAGTGCCGGCGTTTGGTCGTCCGGATCTGGTCATGAGCGCGCCCGGTGGCGTTTCGCACCTGACGCCTATGGACATGCATATGCGATCGACTGTGACAACGATTACAGGCGGACTCGACGTCAGCGCCACAGTCGGGCGCAATCTGGCTGCGGCCGTTCGAGACGGCATTAGCCTGTTCACATACGGCGACGCGAAAGCGAAGCGGAAAGAGCAAGGGGATAATGGAATCAAGCTTCACGCGGCCGCCGGCAAGGTCGACCTGCAGGCGCAAAGCGCCGAACTGAAAGCGGCAGCCGACAAGGACATCCACATCAACAGTACGCATCAAAAGATCGAAGTGGCCGGCAAGGACCACGTGATGCTAACCGCCGCTGGAGCGCACATCAAGATATCGGGCGGACGCATCGAAATTCATGCCCCGGGTCACGTGCTCTTCAAAGCAAGCATGAAAGTATTGGATGGGCCAACCAGGCTCTCCCACGCAGGCGCAACGCTGCCAAAAGGCGAACTCAAACCGTGCCCGGCAGCGCAGGCATCAGCAGCAGCGGGAGGCGCCAGTGCAATTTGAATCCACAGTACAAGAGCTACGCCAGAACCTCGATCCACTGACGCCGATCTTTGTACTGGTAGACCCGATGCTCGGTGAGCCGCTATCGATGGGCGGTGGTCCCACAAATAACGCAGATCCGCAGGCCGACCGCGAAGCCATGTGGCAGCGTCCTGTGACACGCATCGAGTTGCCAGAACGAGTTCCACTCACACTGCACCAGCACCCATATCTTGTTGCACTAAATGGCGTCGACGATCCGCTGCTCGAAGTCACTTTAGAAGCGGCTCAAACTGAACGCGCGCAATCCCAGGAAGACGGACTTGAGGGCTCCGGTGCTGCCCCTCACCATATTGGTGGCTGGTTACAAAGTAGTATGCATCCACCGCGGTTCGCCCGCGGTTTAGCTTCCCTCCTGAAGGTCAATACAGACGCACAAACCAAGGCCTCTTACTTTCGCCTGGCAGACCGACGAGTGCTCGCGCTACTACGTCATGTTGTCGGGGATGCTCGCGTCGCTTCCCAATTTGGCAGATTGCAGCAATGGATATACCTCGATGTACAAGGAAAGCTGTCCAGTTTATGCAGCCCCGGCGAGGATATAAGTCCATTGCGCCTCAGTCTTGCAGAATGGGGCACGATGGAGCAAGGGGAAGAACTCAACCGAACGATCGCGCAGTGGCTCGGTGAGGTAGCGAAATCCGGCAACGATCAGCTTCAACCTGAAGCGCTCTATGCCTCTGTATATAAAGCCGTATCCGAGGCTGGGCAAGCGGCCACGAAGTGGCCACGCCGTTTCACTCACACGATAGACAAAACAATCTGGGCTACTTTGACCCTGCTACATCCGACCCTGCGGAAGGATGGGGCCGCCCACGCGCAGATGGGGGATCCCGGGAACCCGGACGAACCACCGGAACCATTACGGTATATGCACACGCAGCTACGTGCACTACTGCAAGCGCGTCACGACCGCCGCCAACCACCTGCACACGCCAGCAAACGCCATTCAGAGGACACGCATGCCTATCCCAAATAAACAGTGCGAAACCTGCAACAAAAGCACCTTGTCCCTACTGCTGCTGCGCCCCAGCCCAATCGCAAA
>JBBWZW010000184.1:0-7119 GCA_039649305.1 Burkholderiales bacterium | reverse complement strand
TTGATTTTCTCCAGCGCGTCGCGCAATGCGGCCCTGAACTCCGGCGTACCCGGCTGCGCTGTTTTAAGCGCCTCCGGAATCGCATGTTGCAATAACAAGCCGGCGTCCCACGCATAAGACGCGAATGCGGCGACGGTGCCGGGTCCATAGGCTGCCTCGTATTTCGCAACGAATTCCTGCGCCACTTTCCTGATCGGGTTGGAGTCGGGCAGCTGCTTCGGCACCATCACCGGGCCGGTCGGCAGGTAGGTGCCCTCGCACTCTTTGCCGCAGACGCGCAGGAAATCACTGTTGGCCACACCATGGTTATGGTAAATAGCGCCCTTGAAGCCGCGCTCAACCAGTGCCTTGGGCGGCATCGCAGCTGGCGTGCCCGAGCCGCCGACGACCACCGCATCCGGTTTCGCCGCGAGTATCTTCAGCACCTGTCCGGTGACGCTGGTATCGGTGCGGCTGAATCGCTCCACCGCCACCACCTTGATCTTTTTCAGCTCGGCGAACTTGGCGATTTCGGTGAGAAAGGCTTCGCCGAGCGCATCGTTGAAGCCGATATAGGCGACTGATTTTTTGCCGGTATCAGCCATGTGCTGCGCGATGGCTGTGGCCATCATGGTGTCGGTCTGCGGCGTCTTGAACATCCAGGTGCGATTGGCATCCATGGGTTCGATGATGCGATTCGAGGACGCAAGGCTGATGGTGGGCGTTTTTCCCTCGCCGATGACGTTCAACATCGCAAGCGAGTTCGGCGTCGTGGTCGATCCGATGATTGCGTCGACCTTTTCCTCGCTGATCAGCTTGCGCGTATTGGTGACCGTCGTGTTTGTATCAGAAGCGTCATCGAGTACGATGTATTCGACCTTCTTTCCTGCGATCTCCTTCGGCAGCAGCGTGATCGCGTTTTTTTCCGGGATGCCGAGGGATGCGGCCGGCCCGGTTGACGAGACCGTTACGCCGATCTTGATTTGCGCGTTGGCCTGCGTGGTTAGCAGTGCGCTTGTTGCGATGGCCGTGAGTAGTGCGGCTTTTTTCAAGCGATGGATAGCGGGTAAATTGGATTGCATTTTGTTGTCTCCTCCGGATTTCCGGTTTATGTTTTTTTGACTCTCCTCTCCCGCTTGCGGGAGAGGAGAGCTTAACCCTGATACTCTTTCATCCTCGCTTGCGCAAGGTCCCACAGAACTTTCGGCGCCTCCACATGAAGGTTATGACCAAAGCCCGGCACTGCGAACGCTTCCCGGTCGAATACTTTCAACTCCTCCAGTTTCACCATCTTGTCCCCTGCTCCACAGGCAAGCGAAAAAGGCACGCGCGATGCCTGCACGATCGCGCCAAACGAGGGGCCGGGCGCAGAGAACGTACGCGGGTCGAGTGCAAGGCGAAACTTGCCGTCGACATCTTGTACGCCTGCGTCGACAACGGCGGAGTCGGGCCGGACCAGCCCAATTAATCCGGAGACTTTCAGCATCCTGTCGATTGCTTCGTCGCGCGTATCGAACCAGCGCACCGGCGCCTGCGCCATCGTCGCGGCTTTTGCAAGGTCGTCGTCCGACCAGTTCACCTTGATGCCCACGCCCAGCACGTGGCGCACATCGATGCCGTACCAACCGCTGGCCAGCACCATGCCGATCACCCCGCCGAGAGAATGACCGATGATGGTGACCCGCTCCCCCGGTTGCAGCAACTCCGCGATGGCGCTCGCGTGCTGGCCATAGCCGTAATGCAGGCCATGCGGCGAGCGGCCGTGGCCGCGCAGGTCAGGGACGACGATGCGCCCGGGCCATGTGCCACCGATGACGTCGAGCAGCGGCTGCCATACTTCACCGTTCGCGCCGAGGCCGTGCAACAGCAAGAGTACCGGATCTCCGGTTCCTGTTTCCTTTACATGCAGCGGTTTCATGTGATGACCCGCGCGGGTACGCGTAGAAAGCCGCGGAAGCGTGCGCGGCCGCCGCGGACGGGCTCGCCGGTTAGTTCATAGTTCGGGAAGCGCGAGAGAAAACGCGAGATCGCGATCTTGCCTTCGAGCCGAGCGAGGTTCATGCCGGCGCATGCGTGGATGCCTGCGGCGAAGGCAATATGGCGGTTCGGAGAGCGGCTGATATCGAAGCGGTCAGGATCGGGAAATTGCGCCGGGTCGCGGTTGGCCGCGCCGATGCAGAGCGTGATCGGCGTCTGCGCAGGAATGGTAATGCCGCCGATCTCCACGGTCTCGGTGGTGATCCGGTTGCCTAACTGGTTGGAGCTTTCATAGCGCAGGATTTCCTCGACGGCGGTCTTGATCAGTTCAGGGCGCTGGAGCAGCAAGTTCTTTTGTTCCTGAAACTGATACAGCGCGACCAGTCCGTTGCCGATCAGGTTGGTCGTGGTTTCATGCCCGGCATTCAGCAAGAATATGCAGTTGTGCAGCAGCTCTTTCGATGTCAGGCGTTCGCCGTCTTCTTCACCCTGGATCAACCGCGTGAGGACGTCACGCTCCGGGTTGCCGGGAGTGGCGCGGCGTTTCTCGATGAGTACTTCCAGATAGGCGATGAAGCCCTTCACCGCCGTGTTGCCTCGCTCGAATGCTTCCGGCGTTACGACTGGTTCGAGTGCACCCAGGATAGCGAGGGACCATTCGCGCAACGGTTCACGTTCATCGTGCGGCACGCCGAGCAGGTTGCCGATGATCTCGATCGGTATCGCGGCCGCAAAATCCTCGATCAGGTCGACTTCAATTTTCTTCGCCATCCGGTCGAGCAATTGATCGACCAGGGTCACCAGCCCTGCTTCCATTCCGTCGATCGCACGCGGTGTGAGCGCCCCCATGATCAAGCGCCGAACACGCGTATGCAAAGGCGGATCGTTGAAGACCAGGCTGGTGGTGTGATGCTCAAACAGCAGTGAGTCGCCGTACTTCGGTTTGAATTCGGTCTTCTTGTCGGAGCTGAATGACTTCGGGTTCTTGTAGACCGCGATCAGGTCTTCGTACCGCGTCAGGAAGTAACTGCCGTTAGGCATGCGCTTCACCGGGTCATGCTCTTGCAGCGCCCGGTAATAGGGAAATGGATCGATGTAAAAATCCCGCGGCAAATGCGCGAGATCGAACTGCGTCGCAATATCGCGCCCGTTCATACCGGTGGTCGGCATGGCGTGTCTCCTGTTATTTTTGTATTAATTATCGTCAGGGCCCGCGCAGTAATAAGTTGCTCATTTTGGCGGTCGTAGCGGGATGCAATGCTCGGCGCCCGACACGATCAGCAAAAATGTCAACTTATTACTGCGCGGGTCCTTCGTCAAACGTCATGGGACATGATGCCTCGCAACGTATGGTTCTGCAATAGACTTGCACGCCTGATCAGAAGTTCTTGGTAGCAGACAGAACCAACGCTTTTTTGCCGAGGAACTTGCCATTCTCCGGTGAGACATAAAACCCTTTATCGGCATTCGTACCGACGCCGGCCAACGCGACGGTCACACCATAAAACTGGTTGAATGTTTTCGACACCCCGACCTTGTAGTCGGTGTATCCCGGCGCGGGGCCGCGCACTTTTTGATAACCGGCATGCAGGTTGAGCTTGTATTCCTGCGGCAGCTCGATGTCGGCGCCGATATCGAGGTAGCCACTGTTCTTGCTATCAACGTTGCCAAACAAATTCGTCAGTGCATGTGAGTATTTGATGTAAGCCGGTCCGTAGCCGATTTTTCCATACAGTTCGAACGTATTGGCGTCTTCAAGTCCGGCATCTTCCAGCTGGTTGTCGACATAGACGTAGCCGAGAGCGCCGACATCATAGGTAAAGTCCTTCGTGATTTCGCCTTTCTTCCCGGCGTAAATGTCCCATTCGAAAGGCGTACTGCCCGCGTTCGGCGTGTCCTCGATCCACCGGATCGTAGATAGCCAGGTGCCTACGTAAAAGCCGGTCGGCGTATGCGCGTAGTCGGCGCCGCCTTGCAGCGCCGGCCGCAGTCGCGTCTGCGAGATGCCGCGATAGCGATAGTCGGTGGTGACGCTGAGGTTGTACGTGACTTCGTGTTCCGGCTTTTGATCGGCAACTTGTGCGAGCACAGGCGTGGCAGCCGCGACGCTGATAGCCGAGGCGAGCAAAGCATTCTTCATGGCAGTTCCCCTGATAACCGGACAGACAGGCTTTGCTCAAGGATATTTAAAACGTGCGTGCCGAGTCTGGGGCCGATCAAGCTCCTCGCAATGCGACGTGTTTTGTGCGGCATCCGCCACAGGCGGAGTGAGAGGGAGCAGGGGCCACCGAAGTTCCTCCTGCAAACGTGGCATCGAAGGCCGCCGTAGGGCGACCCGCCCTACGTCAGGTCAGGCGACTTTCTTCGCCAGGCCGAGATAAGTCTCGACCACTTTCGGATCGTTCGCGAGTTGCGCTGCGGGACCTTCCAGCGCGATGTCGCCGGTCTCGAGGACATACGCATGATCGGCAACCTGCAATGCCGCGCGCGCATTCTGTTCGACCAGCAGGATCGCCACGCCGGTTTGCTTCAGGCGCACGATGATGTGGAAGATTTCCTTCACGATCAGCGGTGCCAGGCCGAGGCTCGGCTCATCCAGCATCAGCAATTGCGGCTTGGCCATCAACGCGCGGCCGACAGCCAGCATCTGGCGTTCGCCGCCTGACAGCGTCCCGGCTTCCTGCTTGCGCCGTTCCGCCAGACGCGGGAACAGCTCGTACACCACCTCCATCTGATCGGTGTAATTCTTTTCGCGGGCTTTGTAGCGGCGATAGCTGCCGAGCTGCAGGTTATCCTGCACGCTCATGGTTGCGAACAATTCGCGGTTTTCCGGCACCAGGCACATGCCTTGCGCAACGCGCTCTTCGACCGCAACGCCGGTCATGTCGCGACCGAGCAGTTTCACGTTGCCGCGCATCGTGCCGCCGCGAGGCAATGCGCCGGCTAATGCATTGAGCATGGTTGACTTGCCGGCGCCATTAGGGCCGATGATGGTGACGATCTGGCCCGGACCGACGGTCAGGTTGGCGCCGTGCAGCGCTTCAACCTTGCCGTAGGCGACGTGCAGGTCTTTGACTTCAAGAATCGGGGTAGTCATGATGTGTGTCCTGTTATCAGTCGATGCCGCCCAGATAGGCTTCGAGCACCGCCGGATTCTGCTGCACTTCGGTCGGCAAACCTTCTGCGATTTTGGTGCCGAACTCCATCACGACCAGCCGGTCGGTCAGGTTCATCACAAAATCCATATCGTGTTCGACCAGCAGGATGCTCATGCCTTCTGCCTTGAGCTTGCGCAGCAGATCCGCCAGCGCCTGCTTCTCTTTGTAGCGCAAGCCGGCGGCGGGCTCGTCCAGCAGCAACAGGGATGGATCGCAACAGAGTGCCCGCGCGATCTCAAGGATTCGTTGCTGTCCGAGTGCCAGGCTACCCGCTTCCTCATACAGCATCGCGCCCAGGCCGACGCGCTCGAGCTGTTTCTTCGCTTCGAACAGCAAGGACTGTTCTTCCGCTTTGTTCAGGCGCCCGATGCTGGTGGCAATACCGGCGACATCGCCATGTGTGCCACGCAGGTGGGCGCCGATGGCGACGTTCTCGAGCACGCTCATGGTCGGCAACAGGCGCACATGCTGGAACGTGCGTCCGATCCCGCGCTTGACGATTTCGCGCGACGGCAGGCCATCGATGCGCTGCAACGCGTTGCCGGTCAGGTATTTGATTTCGCCACGCGTCAGCGGCAAGACCCCTGTCACGAGGTTGAACATCGTCGACTTGCCGGCGCCGTTGGGGCCGATCAGGCCGACGATTTCACCGGCGTTGACGGTGAAGGTCAGGTCATTGACGGCAACCAGTCCGCCAAATTCCTTGCGCGCCTTTTCGATCTGCAGCACGACTTCACCGGCTGCCGGTTTGGCGCGCATCGGCAATGCAGGCGCAGCCGAGGGCGCGACTGCTGACGGCTTCTGCGGAAACACTTTACGGATGAAAGGCCACAGGCCATCGCGCGCACGTTGTAACAGAAGCACCATCAGGATGCCGAACACGATGATCTCGAAGTTGCCGTTACTGCCCAACAGCGCCGGCAGGATCGATTGCAATTGCTCTTTCAGCAAAGTCAGCAGCGTCGCGCCGAGGATGGCGCCCCATACATATCCTGCACCGCCGACCACCGCCATGAACAAGTATTCAATACCTGCGTTCAGGCCAAATGGAGTCGGGTTCACCGCGCGTTGCAGGTGGGCATACAGCCAGCCGGAAATACATGCCAGCAGCGCGGCGAGAACGAAGATCACTATCTTCATCCACGCGGTGTTGACGCCCATCGCTTCGGCCATTACTCCGCCGCCCTTCAGGGCGCGGATGGCCCGGCCTGGACGCGAGTTCAACAGGTTCTGGATCCCGATCACCGCGACGATGACGACGAACCAGATCAGGAAATACATTTCGCGTCCGGTGTTGAGCACGATGCCGAACAGGTTGATCGACGGGATGCCGTTCAGGCCGTCGTACTTGCCCAGGAATTCGAGATTGCCAAACAGGTAGAACAACGACAGGCCCCAGGCGATGGTGCCGAGTGGCAGGTAATGTCCCGACAGCCGCATGGTGATCGAACCGATGAAAAATGCGGCGGCGGCAGTCACCGCGAGTCCGGCCAGCAGGCCGATCCATGGGGACAAACCGAACTGCGTGGTCAGGTACGCGGTGGCATACGCGCCGAGGCCGACGAACGCGGCCTGTCCGAACGAGGTCAGGCCGGCGACGCCGGTCAGCAGCACCAGGCCGAAGGCAACGATGGAATACAGGCCGATATAGTTGGCCAGCGTGATCCAGAATTCCGGCGTCGGCAACAGCGGCAATGCGATGACCGCAAGGATAAAGAGAGGGAAAAACTTTTTCATTATTCTTCTCCCTCGTCGACATGCCTCGACCTCAGCGACCGCCATAGCAGCACGGGGATGATGAGGGTAAACACGATGACTTCCTTGAATGCGCTGGCCCAGAACGATGAAAACGATTCGAGCAAGCCGACCAGCAGCGCGCCGCCGGCGGCGATCGGATAGCTGCCGAGGCCGCCGATGATGGCGCCGACAAATCCTTTCAGGCCGATCAGGAAGCCGCTGTCGTAGTAGACGGTGGTCAGGGGTGCGATCAGTACGCCGCACAATG
>JBBWZW010000164.1:0-12671 GCA_039649305.1 Burkholderiales bacterium | reverse complement strand
GGACCGACTCATTCGATTTTGTCTGGACCCATTTCGGTTTTGAAGACGACACGCCCGAGATGGAGCGGCGCCGCCTGCGCCAGGCCAACCTGTTCGGACCGGCTGGCTTCGTCTCGGCAGACGACGGCGAAGTCATCGAGTTTTCGCAGGAGAGCTTCGAGCAGAAACCGTTCTACCGCACCATCGCCGAGCTCGGCGGCCGCGAATGCGGCAATACCGACCACATGGTGACCGAAACGCTGATACGCGGCATGTACGCTTACTGGCGCCGCATCATGGAGGTGTGATGATGGTCGATTTCCAAACGTATTTCGAGCTGACTTCGCTCTATGCCGATTACGCCGCTGTGCTTGATGCGGGGGAGTGGGACAAGTGGCCGGAATTTTTCACTGACGAATGCAGCTACCGGCTGCAGCCGCGAGAAAACCATGACCGCGGCTTTCCCCTCGCCACCATGTCGTTCGAAAGCAAGGGCATGCTGCAGGACAGGGTCTACGGCATCAGCGAAACCATATTCCCTGATCCTTACTATCAACTGCATGTCGTGGGAGCGCCGCGCATCTTGCGCATAGATGGAGATTGCATCGAGTCGGAAGCGAATTATGCGGTGTTCCGTACCAAGGCCAATGAGTTGTCGACGGTGTTCAATGTCGGGCGGTATCTGGATCGGGTCCGGCGTACAGGAGCAGGGTTGAAGTTCGAGTCGCGGTTGTGCGTGTTTGACAGTGAGATGATTCCGAACTCGATCATCTATCCGATTTAGTTGCCGGATCGCAGGTTGGGATCTGCGGCGCGCGCAAATCCCAACGTTCGGGCATCGGCAAGAGCCTTTCGTCGTGCATCGGGCGGAATGTTGGGATTGCATTCCAACCTACGATTCAAGCGGTTTCAGGTCTCCCAACAACACCGGCAAAAACTCCGACACAGTCGGATGGATATGCACCGCCCGCTGCACCACCGTGTACGGCGCACCCGCGTACATCACATCCAGTACCGAATGAATCACCTCGTCGCCTTCGATGCCAAGTATCGCCGCGCCAAGAATCTTGCTGGTCTCCGCATCGACCAGCACGGTCATGAATCCTTGCGTCTCACCGCGTGCCCTGGCGCGATGCGGCCGACGCATCGGCAGCGTCGCGTACAGCGCCTTCCGGCCTGACGCACGAACCTCCTGCTCACTCATGCCGGCTCGCCCGAGCGGCGGATCGGTGTACAACGCATAAGCCTGGATGCGATCCGTCACTTTGCGATTCTCATGATCGAGCAGATTCGCCGCGACGATTTCATAATCGTTGTACGAGGTATGGGTAAACGCGCCGCGGCCATTCACGTCCCCCAATGCCCAGACACCCGGTACATTGGTCCGCAATTGATCGTCAACCTCGATGTAGCCGTGCATTCCGGTACGTATCCCCGCCTTGTCGAGGCCAAGGTCGCCGGTATTCGGCTTGCGTCCGACTGCCACCAGCAAATGCGAGCCCCTGATCTCCTGCGTTGCGTTGTCTGCGTTCACGCTGAGAGAAATCCCATCGTCGCGTTTCGTCACGCTCTGCGCTTGAGCGCTGACCATGATGCGTATGTCTTCCGCTTCAAGGATTCGCCGGACTTCTGCCGAGGTTTCCTCATCTTCACGTCCGATCACTCGCGGACCTGCCTCGATCACCGTGACTTCGCTGCCGAAGCGCCGATACATTTGCGCGAACTCGAGCGCTACATAACTGCCGCCGAGTATCACCAGGTGCTCCGGCAGGAAATCGACGTCCATCATGCTGGAGTTGGTCAGATAGCCGGCGTCTGCAAGTCCTGGTATATCGGGAATCAGCGCACGCGCGCCAACGTTGATGAAGATCCAGTCCGCCTCGAGGACTTCGCCGTTGACAACGACAGTGTGCGGTCCATCGAAACGGGCATGCCCCTGGATCACGGTGAGGTTGGAGGTGTTCTTCAGCCGCTTGGCCAGTCCGTCGCTGAACTCCTTGACCACGGCATCCTTGCGCGCCTTGACGCGCGGCATGTCGACGCTGACATTGCCGTCGATAACGACGCCATATTCTCCCGCGCGGCGTGAAAGATGCGCCACCCGCGCGCTGGCGATGAGTGTCTTGGTCGGTATGCAACCCGTGTTGATGCATGTCCCGCCAAAGCGTTTGCGTTCAACGATCGCCGTCTTCTTGCCGGCGTCGGCCAGTCGCGTGGCCAGGGATGGACCGGATTGCCCGGTGCCGATAACAATCGCATCGTATTTTTGCATGTTCCCTCCGCGTCAGTCTCAGTTTAGTCGGTCCGCCGATGGTCTGAAACTTTTGCGAAGGCGATGCGATCTAGCTGTTTCTGACGTGTCCGTCAGTGACACTTGATGAACGAAACCGGAGTTTGAAATGGCAGCCAAGGTTCAGGTCGTGTTTTACAGCATGTACGGTCACATCTACAAGATGGCGGAAGCGATCGCCGCCGGTGCGCGCGAGGTGCCCGGCGTCAATGTGGAGATGTATCAGGTCCAGGAGCTTGTGCCCGATGATGTGCTGGAGAAGAGCGGGGCAAAGGCGGCGCGCGCCGCATTCGCGCATATTCCCTTTATCAGGCCGGATCAATTGACCGAGGGCGATGCAATTATTTTTGGTACGCCCACGCGCTTCGGCAATATGTCCGCGCAGATGCGCAATTTCCTCGACCAGACCGGCGGATTGTGGATGAGCGGCGGGCTGATCGGAAAAATCGGCAGCGTCTTCTGCAGCACCGCCAGCCAGCACGGCGGCCAGGAGACCACGCTCACCAGCTTCCACACGACGCTCATGCACCAGGGCATGATCATCGTCGGCGCGCCGTATTCCGAGCAGCGGCTGCTGGATATGAGCGAACTCAGCGGCGGTACGCCCTACGGTGCAACCACCATCACCGGTGCCGATGGCTCACGCCAGCCCAGCGAGAACGAGCTCGCGATTGCGCGCTTCCAGGGGCGGCATGTCGCGGGGTTGGCCGACGCGCTGGTCAAAGGCCGCACCGCCGCTTGAAGTCGCCAGCAAGCATCTTGCAATTCTGCGAGAATCTGCCTCGTACCCCGGTAGTCTTCAAGAAATTTTTCCGCTGGTTCAACCCTGGAGAATGGATGATGAAACTCACCGTCAAACACCTGGCAGGCCTCGCCTCACTGCTAGCGACCACTGCATACGCCCATCACGGATGGAGCGAATACGATTCCACCAAGCCCCTGCAGTTCAGCGGGACCATACAGGAGTCGGGTTATTCCCATCCGCACGGCTTCGTGCATCTCAAAGCCGGCGACAAGACATGGCTCGTCGTGCTGGCCCCGCCATCCCGCATGGAAAACCGCGGGCTGCCGCCGGAGATGCTCAAGCCCGGTAACCGCGCCACCGTGATGGGTTACCAGAACCGGAACAAACCGGAAGAATTGCGCGCCGAGCGCATCACCATCGGTGAGAAGACCACGGAGTTGCGCTAGTGAACCCCACAGCAGCGCACGAAGCCGCGGGGGTGCTCGGATGGCTGGCGGCCACACCGCTCTCGAACGCGATGCGCACCGGGTTGTGGAC
This sequence comes from Burkholderiales bacterium, assembly GCA_039649305.1. Taxonomy (GTDB): domain Bacteria; phylum Pseudomonadota; class Gammaproteobacteria; order Burkholderiales; family Burkholderiaceae_D; genus Noviherbaspirillum. The sequence goes on along the minus strand of JBBWZW010000164.1, from coordinate 9,120 downwards.
GTACCCGATCGTCGAAATCGTCCATATTTTCGGATTCGTCGTGCTGGTGGGATCTGTGGTCATGTTCGACCTGCGCGTGCTCGGGCTCTCGAAGAATCTGTCGGTGCAGGCTGTCGCCCGTCATTTATTGCCCTGGTCGATTGCCGCTTTGCTGCTGGTGGTCCCGGCGGGACTGATGATGTTCTCCGCGCATCCCGATGACTTCGCCACTAACAACGTTTTCCTCCTGAAACTTGGATTGATCGGTATCGCCGGCATCAATGCGGCGATGTTCCACCTCGGCGTTTACCGTTCTGTCCCGGAATGGGACACAGGAGTCGCTGCTCCCGGCGCGGCAAAATTCCAGGCGGTGCTGTCGATCGGCCTATGGACCTCGGTCATCTGTTGCGGACGCTTGCTGGCCTACACCTGACGTAGCGGAAAGGAGGCGCCATGGCACTCTTCCGGTTTCTCATCCTGTTGCTTGCATTCATGCAGCCGGCCTCGGCAGCGAACAACGACGAGGCATTCTGGTCCGCGCTCAAATCAGGTAAGCACGTCGTGCTCATCCGCCACGCGATCACCGAGCCCGGCATAGGCGACCCGCCGGGATTTGTGCAGGGCGATTGCACCACGCAACGCAATCTGTCGGCGCAGGGACGCAACGATGCGCAACGCATTGGGGAGGCGTTCCGCAGCCGTAACATCCCGGTCGCCGAGGTTTTGTCCAGCCGCTGGTGCAGATGCCTCGACACCGCCAACCTCGCATTCGGCAAAGCGACTCCCGCGCCCATGCTCGACTCGATGTTCAACGACAAGGAAAAGCCCGGCGAAGAGAAGCTGCGCGAGGTCTACGCGGCGGTGAACCGCCGTCCTTCTTCGGGTACCCTGGTGCTGGTCACCCATCACCAGAATATCCAGGCGCTGACCGGCGATTCTGTCGGGTCAGGGGAAATGGTCGTCGTCACGCCCGAAGCGGGCAAGCTGAGGGTGCTTGGCCGCCTGAACCTGTCAGGCAGCTGACTTTACCCGATCGATTCTCGACGCGCGATAAAACCGGCCGGCCATCCACAGCACGGCCCCGATCAGCGTACACGCCAGTTGTCCCACCGCCAGCCAGAATACGGAATGCCAGAGCAACGGCGCCACCACACCCGATACCAGTGCCGCCAGCATGGTCTGCGCAAACGACTGGCACGATGCGACCGTGCCGCGGATGTGGGGGAACAGGTCGAGCACCAGCAGCGTGGCGCCCGGCGCTGCCACCGACATGCCGAACGTGAAGAAGAACAGAGGGATGACCGACCACGGCACGGCCGGCGGAAAGAAGGCGTGATAAAGCACATTGGCGGCCGACGATCCGATCAGGAAGATGAAGCCGATCATCACCTGCTTCGGAATATGGATTTTGCCGGCCAGGCGGTTGGCGGCGAATGCGCCGCAGAATATGCCCGCGACGGACGGCACGAATTGCCAGGAGAATCCTTCCGGGCCCAGCCCGAGATGCTGCGTAATGAATACCGGGGCTGCCGCCACGTACAGGAACAATCCGGCGAAGTTGAAGGCGACCGCGCCTGCCTTCAGGTGGAACAATGGCGAGCGAAGCACCAGGTAATAGTTATGTGCCAGGGAGCGCGGATTGAACGGCTGCCGTCTCCCCGGCGGCAGCGTTTCGGGCAAGCGCTTGTAGCAATACCAGAGCAACAGCACGGTATAGGCGAACAGGACCAAAAATATCGTGCGCCATCCGGACAGTTTGACGATCCAGCCGCCGAGTATCGGCGCGATCGCCGGCGCAACCGAAAAAATCATGGTGACCAGCGACAGTAGCCGCGCCGCCTGCGCACCGGAATAGAGGTCGCGTATGATCGCCCGCCCGATGACGACGCCGGCGCCGGCCGAAACGCCCTGCAGGATGCGAAACGCCCACAGATATTCGACGCTGTGTGCCGACGCACAACCGAGAGACGCGACGGCGAACACCGCAAGCGATGCGAGGATGATGTTGCGGCGACCAAGCGCATCCGACAGCGCACCGTGCCACAGGATCATCGCGCCGAACGACAGCATGTACACCGTCAGTGTTTGCTGGACTTCGAGCGGGCTGGCGTTCAGCGATGCCTGTATATCGGGGAACGCCGGCAAATAGGTATCGACCGAGAACGGGCCGAGCATCGCCAATGCGGCGAGCATCGGGGCCAGGGTCCCGGTGCGCAGATATTTTGTGTGCCGGGTCTCGGGCAGCTGGTTTCCCGGGTCAGGAAGCGGGCTTGATTCGGAAGGGGACGGCACCTTTTATTTTTCCTTTGTGGTTTGGCGGGAGTCCAAGTCCCGGTTCCATATGATGAGGCAATTGCGAGGCGGTTCAGTCATCCTGTCCCGGAATACTTTACACTTCTCATGTCTGACAGAGCAGTGCTTACGCTGTACCGGACACGAAGCAATGCCGTTTTGCAAGGTGGCGAGAGACTGACTGAGGAGGGCGCGCGTGCGCGCCAGATGTTGCCAGAAAATTAACATTGAGATCGAGGATTACATATCATGGCTATCGAGTCGATGGGATCGGATGCAAGCAAGGAAGACCAATTGCGCGAGGCCGCGCTGGAATATCACCGCAGTCCCACGCGCGGGAAAATCGAAGTTGTCGCCACCAAGGCACTTTCCAATCAGCGCGACCTGTCGCTCGCGTATTCACCCGGCGTGGCCTACGCCTGCGAAGAGATCGCCAAAGATCCCGCCATGGCCGCCGAGTATACCTCGCGCGCCAACCTGGTCGCGGTGATCACCAACGGCACCGCAGTGCTGGGACTGGGCGACATCGGACCGCTTGCGGGCAAGCCGGTGATGGAAGGCAAAGGTTGCCTGTTCAAGAAATTCGCCGGCATCGACGTATTCGACATCGAGCTGGCTTCACACGACCCCGACAAACTGGTTGAAGCCATCGCCATGATGGAGCCGACGGTAGGCGGCATCAACCTCGAAGACATCAAGGCGCCCGAGTGCTTCTACATCGAGAAACAATTGCGTGAGCGCATGAACATTCCTGTCTTCCATGACGACCAGCACGGCACCGCCATCATTTCTTCTGCCGCATTGATTAACGGCCTGAAGGTGGTCGGCAAGGAAATTGGCAAGGTCAAGGTGGCCGTGTCAGGCGCCGGCGCCGCGGCCATCGCCTGCCTCGACACCATGGTGAGCCTCGGCGTGAAGCGCGAAAACATTTTCGTCACCGATTCCAAGGGCGTGATCTACAACGGGCGCGACCGCAACATGGAAGCCAACAAGGCGCGCTACGCGCAGCGGACCGAGGCGCGGGTGCTGGCCGACATCGTCGAAGGCGCGGACGTGTTCCTCGGATGTTCGACCGCCGGCGTGCTGACCGCTTCCATGGTGAAAACCATGGCGCCCAAGCCGATCATCCTGGCCCTGGCCAATCCCGAACCCGAGATCCGTCCGGAAATCGCCAAAGCCGCGCGCCCCGACTGCATCATCGCCACCGGCCGCTCGGACTATCCCAACCAAGTCAACAACGTGCTTTGCTTCCCGTATATCTTCCGCGGCGCGCTGGACTGCGGCGCCACCAAGATCACGGAAGAAATGAAGCTGGCCTGTGTCCAGGCGATCGCCGACCTTGCTGAAGCGGAGACCAACGATGCGGTGGCCGCGGCCTATGCCGGGCAGGACCTCACTTTCGGTCCGGAATACATCATTCCGAAACCGTTCGACCAGCGCCTGATCGAGAAGATTGCGCCGGCCGTAGCCAAAGCGGCTGCGGAGTCGGGCGTCGCCACGCGCCCGATCCAGAACCTCGACGCGTACCGGCAGCAGCTCAGCCATTTCGTGTATCACACCGGCCTCATCATGAAGCCCGTATTCTCATCCGCCAAGGCCGAACCGAAACGGGTGGTCTATGCGGAAGGGGAAGAAGATCGCGTACTGCGTGCGGTACAGACCGTGGTCGACGAAGGACTTGCCAAGCCGATCCTGGTCGGACGCCCGCATGTGATCAGCAAGCGGATCGCAAAGGCCGGACTGCGTCTGAAGGCCGGTGTCGATTTCGAGCTGGTCAACCCGGAAGAGGATCCTCGCTACCGCGCCTATTACGAGGCTTACCACGCGCTGCGAGGCCGTCATGGCATCACGCCGGACACCGCCAAGACCATGCTGCGCCGCTCCAATACCCTGATCGGCACCATGCTGGTACACATGGGCGACGCGGACGCGCTGCTGTGCGGCACGGTAGGGCGCTTTGACGGGCACCTGGAACACGTGCGGGACGTCATCGGCCTCGCCCCGGGCGCGCAAGTGTTTGCCGCAATGAATGCGCTGATGCTCGAAAAGTACACGCTGTTCATCACCGACACCTATGTCAACGACGATCCGAGCGCGGAAGAGCTCGCCGCGATCACGCAGCTTGCGGCGGAAGAAATCAGGCGCTTCGGCCTGCAGCCCAAGGTCGCCATGCTGTCGCATTCGATGTTCGGCTCATCCGATCGGCCGTCCGCCCGCAAAATGCGTGCAGCCCGTGACATCCTGGCGCGTATTGCCCCCGACCTGGAAGTCGAGGGCGAAATGCAGGGCGATGCGGCGCTGGTGGAAGAGGTGCGGCGTCATTTCCTGCCGGGCAGCACGCTGGCGGGCAGCGCCAACCTGTTGGTGATGCCGACTCTGGATGCCGCCAACATTGCGTTCAATCTGCTCAAGATCACCGGCGGGCAGGGCGTGACGGTGGGACCGATCCTGCTCGGCGCAGCCAAGCCGGTGCATGTCCTCAATCCGGCCGCTACTTCACGCCGCATCGTCAACATGACCGCGGTGGTGGTGGCGGAAGCGTTGGCCGCTCTGCAGCGCCGCGAGTAAAGCGGGGCAGGCGCCGGGTGGGCACCAGCCCACCCGGTCGTACTGTAAAGCACTGTAAATTTTGCCGCCTGCAGCGGGTTGCTGAAGACGCGATGCAGTGCGATGGACTACAATGCACACTCTTACGAACCGAATGCGGATCTGATCCATGCGGGGATAAATTGAGTCACCTCAATAACGCTCGACCCGTTTCTGGCACGATAAAAGCGGGCAAGAGCTGGGCCGCACCGGTTCAAAACAAAATTGAAGCGCGTTTTTATACGCTTGAGGGACGGATGCATGTGTAGCGAAGGTCGATGGCCATCAATGGCGAACAGAACAGATACCCAGCCACAACTCCCCTTTTTCGGTAACCCAATTGGGCAGCGGCATGATCGCTGCGGGGAGTTTCAGTGACTTCTCCTGTGGACAGTCCCGGCGCAGTCCTGCCTGCGTTTCAGATGCGCGTCCTGGTGATCGAAGACAACCAGGACCTCGCCCGCTTGTTTTGTGATCTGCTGGAAGTCATGGGTTGTGAGACCGAAGTCGCGTTCAATGCGCGGACAGGGGTCGAGCGCGCGCGCCGCGTGCAGCCCGACATCGTGTTCTGCGATCTGCGTCTTCCAGGCGAGAAAAACGGCTTTGATGTGGCGCAGGAACTGCGTAGTGACGAAGCCTTTGCCCGGCTGCCACTGATCGCGGTTACCGGCTACAGTGACGTCGACGAGCAGCGCCGCGCGCGCGAGGCTGGCTTCGACCGGGTATTTGCCAAGCCCATCAAGTTCGCCGAAATCCAGGATGTGTTGAAAGATTATCAAAAGCGCTGAAGGCTGCCGCTCACTTTCCTGCTTTTCCGTTCTTTCTCTCCACCATCTTCATCAGCGCATACAGCGTTTCCAGCCGGGCGATCGACACGTTTTCGCGCCGCCCGGCGCGAACTGCATTGCCGAGGATGACTTCCAGTTCCATCGGCCGGCCATTTTCAAAATCGAGCGCCATGCTGGTTTTATAGGCCGGGGCCTTGCGCGTCCCTTCAATATATTGATCGATCAGTTCCGGCGATAGGGGATGACCCGCCGCCGCAGCCACCGCACACACTTCCTCCATTGCAGCCCGCACGAACGGGGTGCCGTCCTGCGCGGAAAGCATGTCGTCGGTGTCGAGCACCCCGCCGAGGACTGAAATCGGGTTGAAGACGGCGTTCCACAGGCACTTCTGCCAGCGCGCAGTAACCACATCTTCGGTCAGGATAGGTTTGATTCCGCCTCTCTCCAGCATCGAAGCAAGAAGCCTGGCCCGCTCCGACAACCCGCTCGGATAAGTCCCGAAGTGTAAATCGCCGAAAGCGTAGTGCCGTACCTTGCCGGGTCCGACGCGGCTGACTTGCACAAATGCTAACGCGCTGATCAACTCATTGTCCGGGAACGCATCGGCGATTTCGGATTCGATCTCCACGCCGTTTTCTATCAGCACGATCGTCGTATCCGGGCCCACTGCGTCGCGGATCAGGGCGACCCGGTCGGTACCTTCCACCACCTTCACACTCAAGACCACATAGTCGGGCGGGCCGCCGGCATAGTCCGCGGCCGAGCGTAGCGTCTGCGCGGGGAGAAATACCCGGTTGCCGAGCCGCTTGCTTTCGATTTCATAACCGTGTTCGCGCACCGTGTCGTATTCCGAACGGCAAACCACGGAGACATCGGCCCCCTGCAGTTGCAGCGCCGCTCCATAAAAGCTGCCGATGGCGCCGGCGCCAATGATTAACATCCGGCTTTGCGATTCCTGGGGATGGGTCACTCTCGAGATGCTCCGATGGTTGGAAGAAATGGTTCATCGATTTTAATCGCATCCGTGAAAACGGGTCGGGCGCCACTTTCAACTCGCGCTATTGACATAGGCCAGATACCGGCGGTGGCCCTCGCGTCGGCCTTCGCCGTTAAGGGATGACAGCGTTACTCCTACATCGCGCCGCCAGTGATAAACGAGCAAGGCTTCCCCGCAACATTTCATCAAAAAAAGTAACTCGGAATTGATTTAACGAAAGTTTGTCCGCCAGTAACAGGCTATGATTGCTACTCCGAAATAATTCATTTGTTGCTTCACTTTCGCCCAAGGGTATGTTTAAGAAAACGCTAATCGCTCTCCTGCTGAGCTGCTCCGCCTCCGCGTTCGCGCTGCCTTTCAGCTCGCAGCACGCGCTCGTCTTTGACGAGGAAACCGGCAAGATCCTGTTTGAAAAAAATGCCGAAGCGATAGTGCCCATCGCTTCGATCACCAAGCTCATGACCGCAATGGTGGTGCTGGACGCCAAACAGGACATGAACGAAATGATCAGTATCGACGAGAGTGATGTCGATACCCTGAAATACAGTTCCTCGCGGGTGCCCGTCGGCGTTTCGCTGCCGCGCAAGGACATCCTGCAGCTGGCATTGATGTCCTCCGATAACCGCGCTGCGGCATCGCTCGCTCGCACCTATCCAGGCGGAAAACTAGCGTTCGTCGCCGCCGTCCGCGAAAAACTGATCGCGCTGGACATGCGCCAGACCAAGATCGAAGAACCGACGGGCTTATCGCCGCATAACATGTCGACAGCCGCCGATCTTGTGAAAATGGTAACTGCGGCAGCCCACTATCCGGAGATCACGCAGCTCACAACCGAAACCGGCGAGCAGTTCGACATCAACGGACACCCGGTGCGGTATCGCAATACCAATAGCCTGGTAGGCAAAAAAGGCTGGGATATCCTCCTGTCCAAGACCGGTTTCACCCGCGAAGCCGGCCGTTGCCTGGTGATGCGCCTGCAGTCCGCCGGAAAGAACGTGACAGTGGTGCTGCTCAATGCGCGGGAAAGCGCTCAGAGGCTGGGCGACGCGCAAAACGTGCAGCGCTTCCTGAACGGCGAGCCGATGTTTGCCGCCAGGCCGGTACGCGTCGCGACGCGCAAAGCCAGGCCCGGCAGAAGCGCCATGGTGCTGGTCAAGGCAAAGGCGGCGACTGTCAAGATTCGCAAGAAGCGCCCAACGACCTGAGCGTCCTGACGGACTCCGATAAAAAACGCCGACTTGTTCGGCGTTTTTGTTTTTCATGGTTGCATTGCAGGGCCGCATTGATGGTTATTTACTTCGTGGCGGCGAATCGATACACTGGTTCGAAAAATGTGGAATCATATTCCACACTGCAGAACTACATCGAGAGCACCTCAAAGGAGACGACCATGACCGGACCAAAGAATACACGCCGCGATTTTCTGAAGACCTCTGCTGCTGCCGCAGCCACCATCGCCTTTCCCTCTATCGTAAGCGCGCAGAGTTATCCATCGCGCCCGATCAAGCTGATCTGCCCCTGGCCCGCAGGCGGTTCCACCGACATCGTGGTTCGCGCATTCGCGGAGAGCGCCGGCAAAGCGCTGGGCGGCCAGATGATCGTCGAAAACAAACCGGGCGCCGGCGGTACGATGGGTGCGATCGAACTGGCGAATGCGAAGCCGGACGGCTATACACTGTCGCAGCTGCCGCTCGGCATATTCCGCATCCCGCATATGCAGAAGGTGCAGTTCGACCCGCTCAAGGACCTCACCTACGTAGCGTGCCTGACCGGTTACACCTTCGGCATGGCGGTACGCGCCGATTCGCCGATCAAGACCATCAAAGACCTGGTGGAATTCGCCAAAGCGAATCCGGAAAAGTTCACCTACGGTTCCACCGGTACCGGCACCACGCCCCACCTGGTAGTCGAACAATTCGCCAAGCGCGCCGGCATCAAGCTGCTGCACGTCCCGTTCAAGGGCAGCGCCGACGGCATGCAGGCGGTACTCGGTGGCCATGTCATGGCACACAGCGATGCCACCGGTTGGGGACCGTTCGTGGATGCCGGCCGCGCCCACCTGCTCGCTACCTACGGCAGCAAACGCACCAAGCGCTGGTCCCATGTGCCTACCTTGCAGGAACTCGGCTACCAGACGGTGTCCGATTCGCCCTTCGGCATCGGCGGACCGAAGGGCATGGATCCCGCTCTGACGAAGCGTATTCATGACGCGTTCAAGAAGTCGCTGGAAGACCCGGCGGTGCTGGCGACGCTGGACAAGTATGACCAGCCGGTGATCTATATGGATAGCGCTGCGTATACGAAGTATGCGCATGACACGTACAGGGAAGAGAAGGAAACGATTGAGAGTCTCGGGTTGTCGAAACCGGCGTAAGGTGCAGTACGCACGCGCCGCTAGCCCCGCATACCACGGATACTCCTTCCCCCGGTAAGGGGCACCATGCTGTCCGCCCGCGGAACGGCACAGGCTTGCAAGCC
>JBBWZW010000250.1:0-9941 GCA_039649305.1 Burkholderiales bacterium | reverse complement strand
CTGCTCGTCTGACGCCCGGAGAAAAAAAGCCCGCGAACCTTATGGTCCGCAGGCTAATTCACCTCGTGGAGAGGTGGAGGAGACAACCGATTTACCAATGACCGGACGTACACCCCGGTCCGACTGCATATTAGTGCGGCCTCGGCCGCGTAGTGTTCGCCCCGCGCACCAGCACTTCCGGTGCGCTGGGCGAACACTACGCGGCCGAGGCCGCATTAATATGCAGTCGGACCGGGGTGTACGTCCGGTCATTAGTATATCGGTTGTCTCCTCCACCTCTCCATGAGGTGAATTAGCCTGCGGACCATAAGGTCCGCGGGCTTTTTTTCTACGGGCGTCAGACGAGCAGGGTGCACACGCCGCATGTATCCCTTACACGATGACGGTCAAAATCACCGGGCCGCATTTGATGTCAATCAGAAAGAATGGCCAGCGCAGGTAAGCCTGGGTTACCCTTGGCGTACCATGCAAATTCATCCTATACGCCTCAATCCCGGGCAAGACCTGCGCGCCGCTATCGAGGCCGTACTCATCGAGCATGACATGCACGCCGCGTTCGTACTGCAGGGCATTGGCAGTCTTAGCGTCGCGCGGCTGAGGTTCGCCGGGGTGGAGCAACCCGCCGAACTCCATGCCGACCTCGAGATACTGACACTTGGTGGCTCAGTCTCGCGCGATGGTGCGCATCTCCATATGGCCGTATCAGATGGGCAAGGGCGCGTATCAGGCGGCCACGTGGGATCGGGGTGCATCGTTCGCACTACGGTCGAGGTGCTGTTGGCGATACTGCCGGCGCATCGCTTCGCTCGCGAACTGGATGCGACTACAGGTTACGCTGAACTGGTGGTCCGGCCTCGACCGGAATAAAAAACATACCGCTGTGGAGCGCAGCAATAAGGGAGACCAATGAAATGAATACACGAAAAGTCGATGTAGCAGTGATCGGGGCCGGTACGGCCGGTCTTGCAGCCTACCGGGCAGCGAAGTCTCACAACAAACAGGTAGTACTCATCGAAGGGGGTACCTACGGTACGACCTGCGCGCGCATCGGTTGCATGCCCAGCAAACTGCTAATTGCCGCAGCCGAGGCCGCGCATGCCGTGACGACCGCGCACGCGTTCGGCGTGCATGCCGGTCCGCCGCGTGTCGATGGCAAGGCAGTTATGACACGAGTGCGGGCCGAGCGCGACCGCTTCGTCGATTTTGTGCTGACCGGGGTTGAAGAGATACCGGAGAGTGACCGCCCGCGCGGTTTTGCTCGCTTCATAGACAGTAAAACCCTGCAGGTAGGCGATACCGTGTTGAATGCCGACAGCATCGTGATTGCAACCGGATCGCGGCCGACGATACCGGCAGAGCTATCGTCACTGGGTGACCGCATCATCGTCAGTGATGATGTGTTTGATTGGGAGGATTTGCCTGAATCGATCGCCATCGTCGGCGCCGGCGTAATTGCGCTTGAGCTGGGACAAGCCCTGCATCGCCTTGGCGTGCGGGTCGCGATTTTCGGTCGGAGTGACAAACTGGCTCAGCTGAATGACCCTGAATTGAACGACGCCGCGATGCGCATCCTTAGTGCGGAACTCGACCTGCGAATGAGTACGGAACTGCAAGAGGCGCGGCTTGAGGGTGATTCAGTCGTTGTGCGTTCGCGTGCGGAAGACGGCGCTGAACGTGCCGAGCGTTACTCGTATGTGCTGGCCGCGACCGGACGCGATCCCAACATGGAGAACCTCAGCCTGGAGCATGCGGGACTGGTGCTCGATAAGCACGGCGTGCCGCTGTTCGACCGGTATACCATGCAGTGCGGCGGGACCGGAATTTTCATTGCCGGCGACGCCAGCGACGAACGCCCGCTGCTGCACGAAGCCGCCGACCAGGGAAGGATCGCCGGCGACAACGCAGGACTCTATCCCCACGTGCGGCCGGGGTTGCGCCATGTACTGCTCACCATCGCGTTCACCGATCCGCAGATCGCAACGGTAGGGCAGACTTACCGGAGCCTGGAGTCAACCCGCTATGCGATAGGTGAAGTGTCGTTCGAAGACCAGGGACGCAGCCGCGTGATGCTGCAGAACCGCGGGCTTCTGCGCGTCTATGGAGAACGCGGCACCGGGCGTTTCGTCGGCGCGGACATGATCGGGCCGCGTGCGGAACATCTCGCGCACTTGCTCGCATGGGCATACCAGAGCGGCATGAAGGTTTCGGAAATGCTGGAGATGCCTTTCTATCACCCCACCATTGAGGAGGGCGTGCGCACGGCCTTGCGGGACCTGAAGGAGAAGTTGCTGCATGGATTGCCGGAGATCGAACGTTGCACCGATTGCACGCCGGGGGTTTAGATTGGCGTCGTACTTTGTCACCCCAGCCCCTCTAACGCAAGCGGTAGAGGGGCTGGGGTGAGGGCGCTTGCCAATTGAGCCGACCCCGAATTGTGAGTAACCGAGCGCCTATCTTTCAATTCGAATCGGAATCCGGCGCGGCCCGAACTGGCCATCAAATCGCTGGAACCGCCCCGCAATCGGCGTAAAGCAATCGGGACACAAGCCGTCCTCAGTCAAGCCATAGTATTCAATGTAATGCCAGTCACGCACGATGAGCGGCGCGTGGCATCCCGGACAGTATGTAGTGGCGCCTTCGGCGTCATGAACGTTACCCGTGTAAATGTATAGCAGTCCTTCCGCGAGAGCGATCTCGCGCGCTCGCGCAAGCGTGGAGGGTGGCGTCGGCGGCACATCGTTCATCTTGTAATCGGGATGGAACGCCGTGAAGTGCAGCGGTACATCGTCGCCCAGTTCCTTCGCGATCCACTGCGCCTCTGCGCGAACTTCATCGTCACTGTCATTTTTGCCGGGAATGAGCAACGTGGTGATTTCGAGCCATACATTGGTCTCATGCTTCAGATACCTGAGCGTCTCCAGGACAGGCTGCAAGCGGGCGCCGGTGAGCTGGAAATAAAATTCGTCGGTGAACGCCTTCAAGTCGACGTTGGCCGCATCCATCTTTGCGTAGAAGTCGCGCCGCGCTTCCGCGCCCATGTATCCGGCGGTCACTGCCACCGTCTTGATGCCCCGCTCGTGACATGCGTCGGCCACATCCATCGCGTATTCGGCAAAGATAACCGGGTCGTTGTAAGTAAAGGCCACGCTTTTGCAGCCGTGGGCCGCTGCCGCCTCACTGATTGCTTCGGGCCCGGCTGCAGCGGCGAGCGTCTCCATTTCGCGGGACTTGCTGATGTCCCAGTTCTGACAAAACTTGCACGCGAGGTTGCAGCCTGCGGTGCCGAACGATAAAACACTGGTTCCGGGATAGAAATGATTGAGCGGCTTTTTTTCGATTGGATCAATACAGAAACCCGAGGAGCGGCCGTAGGCGGTAAGTATCATCTGATCACCCACCCGCTGACGCACGAAGCAGGCGCCACGCTGGCCGGCATGCAGGCGACAGTTGCGCGGACACAGGTCGCACTCCATGCGTCCATCAGGCAGGAGATGCCAGTAAGGCACCGCGCAGGAATAAGTTGGCCAATTTTGCTGGCCGTAGCGGGCGCGTTGCTGCGTTGCTCGTCGTCGCCATAGCTCGCTATGGCTCCTTCTCACGCCTTGCACCGCATCCCGCGACGGCCGCCAAATTGCCCAACTTATCCCTGCGCGGCGCCTAACGGCCGGGGTAGAGAGCTTCCTTCATGGTATGCCGCTTTACTCGTCGATATAGCTGGTCCATTGCGGATGACGTTCGGCAAGCATCCCCACCTTCGTATCCCTTCCATATATGCGGGGAACATTTCAGGGATCAAGAAGGACATCCGCATTACCGGCCCTATTGGACTAAAGTGGCAGAAGCATGTGATGTATTGCGCGTGCCTGTCCTCCATGGAAATGAAGAAATGAAAGCTCTTGATTCGACCCAGCATCTGTTCCGAAACCTCCTGCAGATTTCTGAATTCTTCGGACTTGTGGTTATCGGCATTTCGACGACCTATGCCATGGCGCATGAAGCGTGGAACATGGCCACGGCCGCGCAAGTCACGCTGACTGACCTGTTGCTGATGTTCCTGTTTCTCGAAATCCTGGCGATGGTGACTCAGTACTTCAAGGCCGGGCAACTGCCGGTTCGATTTCCGCTCTATATCGCCATCGTGGCATTGGCTCGACAATTGATCCTCAATATCGACCACGCTTCAGAAGCGCACATGATTGCATTGGCGGCTGCGATTTTTTTGTTGGCGCTTGGTGTGCTGCTCATTCGATACGGACAAAGCAGATATCCCAGCAGCGAAGATGCGATGCGGGAAGAGGATTCAGACATACGTCCGTAAGTCGGTACGTCGTAAGCGACATGACGTAGTCGCCCCTCGCAGGCGCAATATTCCGGTTGGACCACGACTTGTCATCCACGCGGAGGCGTGGGCAATAAAGAATCAGAATCGCTGATTTCGCCACATTTAGGTGAAAAATTACCGATCGGGAAGTAGTCACTTAAGAGAAACAGTTGAGTCGATCGAGGGCATGATCAGACACGCCTGTCATCGATCATCCAGGTCGCCGTCTGAACCATCCGACCAGCGACAACCGGTCACGCGTAGCAGGCAGTACCTCGTGTAAAAGGTCTGCGGACAGAAACAGGGCGAGCCGGCCGTCCAGCGGCAAAATATCTTCGGTGGTCTTGCCGTGCGGATGAAGGCGCAATGCGCCCCCTTGCCCGGGTAACCAGTCTTGATTGAGATAGACCACTGTCGATACCACGCGACAGTCATCGTCGCGAAAACGATCCCGGTGTTTCAGGTAGCAAGCGCCCGGCGCGTACAACGCAAAGTGGCTTTCAAACTCATCGAGTCCCAGGTACAGACTTCGGTTCAGCGCCACGCGCAAGGTCTCCATGATCTGCAGGTAACGATCACATGCGACCGAATGTCCGGCCTTGAGCCAAAAGATCTGGTCGCCACGAATATCCGGCCGTACCGTTTTCGTCGCGCCATGACCTACGCCGGCCGCTTTCAGTGTGCCGGTGCTGCTCAAATCACGGCACTCAACCGCCAATGCGAGCGTCAGATCCTTCGGCAAAAAATTATCTTGCTGTGACCAGCCACGCTCGACCAGGTCGTCGACAATATTTTGCTCTTCCGCGTCGTTGAAATGGCCGGGGCAGGCGGGGGATGTTAAAGGCATCGCTGGAGCTGCTTTCGTGGGAACCGGACTTAACTCTAAATCCGCGTATTCATGCTCAGCTATATTAGCACTACCTCAGGCAGACACCGGGGTAGCGCCGTTGAATACGTGTGCGGTCAAACGTGCGGGCGCCTTAGTTCAAATGTTGGAATCGCATCCCAACCTACAACAATCAGAGGCGCGAGGGATGCACAGCAGGGCATCCTGCGCTAAAGTGTCACCCGACGCTGCCTTGAGGCACGGCGCCAGCGGACTCTGATGCAAGCAATCATTCAATAAAGATAACGCTGATGCAGAACGATCGTGGAACGCCGAAGACCACACATCAGCACGTTTCGTCAAACGCCATAAAACCTCCGAGAGCATTACATCTATGAGCCCCAAAATTTACTTCGCCAGGATGCTGGCGAGATTGAATGGCATATTTGGGCGGGGACAGATAGTGTCCGTCAGTGTCATTCTGTTCCTTGCCCTGGCGCTGGGAACAGCTGTTCTCGTGTTCACGAATTTCGGTGCGCCGAACAGCATCACCATCACAAGCGGGCCTAAAGGCAGCGCTTTCGAAAGAAACGCCGAGAGATACAAGAAAATCCTGGCGAGAGAGGGTGTCACGGTAAATATCCTTCCATCCGAGGGATCGAGGGACAATTTCAAAAAATTGTCTGACCCGAAAGTCGCAATCGACGTCGGATTCGTACTGAGCGGCGAAGTCAGCAAAGCGGACACTGGCAATCTGGTATCGCTCGGGAGCGTTTCTTACCAGCCGTTGATGATCTTCTATCGCGGCGAACCTAAAAAGCTCATTGCCGATTTTGAGGGGCAACGTCTCGATATCGGAGAGGACGGCAGTGGCACCCATTCCCTGGCGCTCACCCTACTCAAGGCAAATGGCATTGAGGGCGATGGCAGTACCACTTTTGTCAACACGGTCGCCGGCGACGAAGTACGCGCATTGCTTGAAAATCGGGTCGATGCCATTTTTGTGATGGGCGACTCCACCTCCAGCGAGATGATGCGCGGCCTGATGCGCGCACCGGATGTTCATCTGTTTAATTTTACACAGGCCGACGGATATGTCCGCCGGATCAACTACTTGAATAAACTGAGTCTGCCCAAAGGCTCACTCGATTTTGGCAAAGACATTCCTGCCGAAGACACTGCACTCATCGGGCCGACGGTCGAACTCATTGCCCGGGACAGTCTGCACCCGGCTCTGTCAGACCTGCTCCTCGAGGCCGCGCGCGAAGTGCACGGTAATGCCAGCCTGTTCAGAAAGCGCGGCGAATTCCCGGCGCCGCAGGAGCATGAATTCCGCATCAGCCCCGATGCCACCCGCTACTACACATCAGGCAAAGGTTTTCTCTACCGGACGTTTCCCTATGGAGTTGCGAATGTCATCGCGCGCATTGTCGCCTTCATCGTGCCGTTCGCATTGTTGCTGATACCCGCATTGAGATTGGCTCCGGCAATCTACCGCTGGCGAATGGAATCCCGCATTCATCGATGGTACCGGGCATTGCTGGACCTTGAACGCGATGCGTTCAATCCCGCGGCTGACCCGAAAAGACGCGAGGAGCTTCTGAAACACCTGGACTACATTGAAAACTCGGTGAATAAAATTGTTGTGCCCGCTGCTTTCGGCGATCTTTTCTATGGGCTTCGCGGACACATCTGTTTTGTCCGGAATACATTACTGGCTCAACGCTCCTCCGAGTTGCCACTCGAATTGAAGTAATACAACTGCTGCGGCGACAACGAAACTCAATCCTGCAAGACTGGCGCATTCAACTTGCATAGGCATTTAAGGGAAGTTCAGCCATCCCCAAGGAGATCGTGCGCGTTAAGGATTGCGAAGACGATGTCCGGATTGTTCTCAAGACACCGGCGAACGGCTGCGGGGATGGATTGCCGGGTCTTCCTGCAAAGCCCGGGGCGCTCTACGAGCTGGATGCTGATACCCCGCACCGTGCGTACTTCGCGCGTGCCTGGCGGCGCGATCTGAAGGACTATGCCCAATTGCGACTGCATGCGTTCCTGGATGTGCTGCAGGTCGGCATAGGAGGAAATGTTTTCAATGCGCGCGACGAGTTTTTTTTCTTCCTCGCTCGTCAATCTCAGTATGCTGATGTCGGCGTGAGGATCGTTCAACAGCTCCTCCCGGCCGCATGCGCACGCGCCGGGTGGGCACTCCTTGCGTATCGGGAACGGGAAAAGTTGCGACATAGGGTGTAGTGGCGTAACGCGAAAAAAATCCTGCGAAAAAAATCCTGCATTCATCCCCGCAAGATTACACCTTCCTGACGAATTCCGATTTCAGGCTCATCGCCCCGAAGCCGTCAATCTTGCAGTCGATGTCGTGATCACTGTCAACCAGGCGTATGTTCCTGACCTTGGTGCCCATCTTGACCACGCCGCCGGATCCTTTCAGTTTCAGATCCTTGATCACTGTGACGGTATCGCCGTCCTGCAGCACGTTGCCAGCGGAATCACGATAGACCTTGTTGCCCTCTGCAACCGGCTCGGCGGCGGCATGCACAGGCCATTCATGGGCGCATTCCGGGCAGACATGGTTGGCGCCGTCTTCATAGGTGAATTCGGAGTTGCATTTTGGGCAGGATGGCAATGCGCTCATGGTTTGGTCCTTCGGGTAAGGCCGTAAAAAAGAGGGCAGTATACTGCGTGCCGCCCACCAAAATAGTTTTCCGGAATTTTGAATGCGTCGGGAACATCGACCGGCATGCAAGACTCGCAAGTTGACGAAGACACGCAAGAGTCAATCATGAGCGATACGAGCGATATCTCCGGTCCACCGCCCTCCGTCAGCTCCGGGACTGCAAGCAGATGGCACCAGATTTTTCCGGTGCTTGATGAAGCGCAAATTGGCTTGCTGCACGAATACGGGCGACGCGGTTCGTATAGGGCCGGCGACATTCTGTACAGGGAAGGCGAGCGCCATGTCCCAATGTACGTCGTTCTCGCCGGCCATGTGGCGATCGAGCGCAATACCGTTGACGGACCGCACTTGGTCGCCACGATAGGTCCCGGCGATTTCACGGGCGAAATCGGCACGCTCGGCGGACGGGCTCGCCTGGCAACCGCACGTGCGTTGGAAGACTGTGACGTCCTCGCTATCGACGAGCCGGCGCTGCGAACCCTCGTGGTAACCGAAGCCGACCTGAGCGAAACGATCATGCGCGCCTTCATCCTGCGGCGGGTCGCGCTGATTGAAGATCAACACGGCGGCGTGATCTTGTTCGGATCGCGACATAGCGGCGATACGCTGCGCCTGCGCGAGTTTTTCAGCAGGAACGGCCAGCCGGTCGCCTATTTCGACCTTGAGCAGCATGCCGGGATCGATAGCCTGCTCGACCGTTTCCATGTCATCCCTGACGACATACCGGTGATCATCTCCGCGCAGGGCGAGGTCCTGAAGAATCCGTCGAACCGGCGCGCTGCGGACGCGGTTGGTCTCAGCCCGGATCGCATGCACGGGAAAGACTATGACTTGGTAGTGGTCGGCGCGGGTCCCGCAGGTCTCGCTGCTGCAGTGTATGCCGCATCGGAAGGCCTGACAGTCGCCGTGCTTGACGCAACGGCACCAGGTGGACAAGCCGGCACCAGTTCGAAGATTGAAAACTACTTCGGCTTTCCGACCGGGATATCCGGACAGGCGCTGGCTGGGCGCGGATTGTCGCAGGCCGGGAAATTTGGCGCCGAGATCGCCGTCCCTGTCGAAGTGAAGCGGCTGGAATGTGCGACGTGCGAAGGCGGCCAGCGTCCGCAGTACGCTGTCGAGCTTGATAACTGCGACAGCATCTACGCTCGCTCAGTCATCGTGGCGACCGGAGCACGCTATCGCAAGCCGCGGCTCGAGCACCTGCAGAAGTACGAAGGATGCGGCGTGTACTACGCGGCTTCGTTCATGGAGGCGACGCTCTGTGCGGGGGAAGAGGTGATCGTCGTTGGCGGCGGCAACTCCGCCGGGCAGGCCGCCGTTTTCCTGTCCAGGCACGCCCGTCACGTGCATGTGATGGTGCGCGGCCCGGGACTTGCCGCCAGCATGTCGCATTACCTGATCCAGCGCCTGCAAGCCGCGTCCAATGTCACGATCCACTTGTGGACCGAAATCGTTGAGCTCATTGGCGATGAGGATCTGGAGCGCGTTCGTTACCGTCACGGGAGCGGGGTGATTAAAGAGAGGGCAATTGCGCATGTCTTCCTGTTCCTGGGCGCTGAACCGAATACGGGGTGGCTTGATAATCGCGTTGCTCTGGATAGCAAGGGCTTCGTGTTGACGGGACCCGCGTTGCCTCCGGGGTGTTGGAAACTCGAACGCGCGCCGTATTTTCTGGAGACGAATCGGCCGGGGATATTTGCGGTGGGCGATGTCCGGAGTAATTCGATCAAGCGCGTGGCGACGGCTGTGGGGGAGGGCGCGGCTGCGGTGCAGTCGCTGCATGAGGTGCTGTCGTATCAGGGGACGTTGTCTCGGTAGGAAAGTGGGGTGCGCCATGTGCACCCGAACTGCTGGTGCGCATGGCGCACCCTGAACATAGCGAGCTGTGACGATCACCCCAAATTTGCTGAGGATGTAGGTGGGGATGAAATCCCAACGTTCCGGCCTCCGCAACAGAGCCTTCCGTCGTGCATGGTGCGAATGTTGGAATTGTTATTTCGACCTGCGGCCCCCAAATCCGGTCGATCGTAGGGTGCTGTGACGGTCAACCGCGCACCTGCTCGGTAATCCGCCGCAATTCATCAACCAGCTTCACC
>JBBWZW010000249.1:0-2955 GCA_039649305.1 Burkholderiales bacterium | reverse complement strand
CCGCGCAGGGATAAGTTGGGCAATTTGGCGGCCGTCGCGGGATGCGGTGCAAGGCGTGAGGAGGAGCCATAGCGAGCTATGGCGACGACGAGCAACACGTTCGCAAGAAAAAGAAGAACAGGCTCTCTGCAACGTGCCCGCTACGGCCAGCAAAATTGACCAACTTATTCCTGCGCGGTGCCTAAGGTTAAATCGCGATCTGATCGCGCTTCCCATCGCAACGAAAGGACATCCCGTGAAAGACAAGCGCCCGATTCTTACCACCCGCCAGGGCCATCCTGTCAGGGACAACCAGGCAATGCGTTCAGTGGGGGAACGCGGTCCGGCAACCCTCGAGAACTACCAGTTCATTGAAAAGATCACGCACTTCGACCGCGAGCGGATTCCGGAACGTGTCGTCCATGCGCGTGGGGCAGGAGCACACGGTTACTTCGAAGCGTACGGAAAGATCGGCAACGAACCGGCGGCTAAGTACACGCGCGCCAAGGTGTTGACCCAGACTGGCATCCGCACGCCGGTGTTCGCACGTTTCTCTACGGTGATCGGCAGCAAGGACTCGCCTGAAACCGCGCGCGACCCGCGCGGTTTCGCTGTGAAGCTCAAGACAGTGGAGGGCAATTGGGACCTGGTCGGCAACAACCTGAAGGTGTTCTTCATCCGCGACGCGATCAAGTTCCCCGACATGATCCATGCGTTCAAGCCGGACCCCGTCAGCAATCGCCAGGAACCATGGCGCTTTTACGATTTCGTGGCGGCCATGCCCGAAACGCTGCATATCGTCACCTGGGTCAAGAGCCCGTGGGGTATCCCGGCCAACTATCGCGAAATGGAAGGCTCAGGCGTCAACACCTATAAACTCATCAATGACCAGGGCGTAGCGCACCTCGTCAAATTCCACTGGGAACCAAAACAGGGCGTGCGCAACCTGACCACCGCTCAGGCCGCGGAGATACAGGCGCAAGATGTCGGCAACGCGACGAAGGACCTGTACGACGCCATCGAGCGAGGTGATTTTCCCGAGTGGGAATTCTGTGTGCAGATCATGTCGGACGACGATCATCCCGAGCTTGACTTCGATCCGCTCGACGACACCAAGCGTTGGCCCGAAGATCAATTCCCGTTGCTACCGGTTGGACGGATGGTGCTCGACCGCAATCCGGATAATTTTTTCGCTGAGACGGAACAGGCCGCGTTCGGTACCGGCGTCCTCGTCGACGGCGTCGATTTTTCGGACGACAAAATGCTGCAGGGGCGCACGCTGTCATATTCCGACACGCAGCGCTACCGGGTCGGCCCGAACTACCTGCAGTTACCGATCAATGCACCGCAGGACAAGGCGCGCGCCCATACCAACCAGCGCGACGGCCAGATGGCCTTCTACGTCGACATCCACGACGAAAACAAACACATCAACTACGAGCCCAGCCTCATAGGTGGTTTCCGGGAAGCGCCAAAGCCCGCAAATGAATATCACCAATGGGTGGAAGGCCACCTTGGGCGCTACCAGACCTCGCGCACCATCGATGACTACAAACAGGCCGGCGACCGCTATCGCACGTTTGAAGACTGGGAACGCGACGACCTGATCGCCAATATGGCCGGCGACCTGAAACAATGCCCCGAGCCGATCCAGCTGCGGATGGTCTGGCATTGGTGGCACTGTGATGAGGACTATGGCCGCCGCGTTGCCGAGGCGGCAGGTGTCGATCTTGAGAAGGCAAAGGCCTTGCCGCCGCTGCCCGGCAAACCCGCGCCTCATGAGCGGCGCGCTTCGCCTACTTATACTGATGGGCGGCCGGAGGAAGCTGCTCCTTCGATGGAACCTGCGGTGACGAAGTGACGTTACCGACGCCGCTTGAGCGTTCAATGTATCAACCATAAGGAGCAACATGCAAGACCAATCGAACCACGAGCCGCACGCCAAAGACAAAACGCTCGACGAAGAAACAATCGCATTCGCGCAGAAGATATTCCAACTCGTCCGAAGCGGTGATGCGCAAACACTCGGGCCATTGCTAAAACAGGGCCTGCCTGCCAATCTTCGCAATCACAAGGGCGACAGTCTGCTGATGCTGGCGAGCTATCACGGCCATTTCGACGCGGCGAAATTGCTGCTGGAGCATGGCGCGGATCCGGAGATCCGCAACGATCACGGACAAACTCCGATCGCAGGCGCGGCCTACAAGGGCAATCTCGTGATGGTTCAGCTGCTGCTGGATCATGGCGCCGATGTGGAAGGCACATCCCCCGATGGCAAAACCGCCCTGATGATGGCCGCCATGTTCAACCGAACGGCCATCGTCGAGCTGCTGCTCGCGCGTGGTGCGAATCCCGATGCGCGGGCTGCAAATGGGATGACTGCGTTGGATGCGGCGAGGACGATGGGAGCGACCGATACGCCGGCGCAGTTGGAGCGGCCAAATTCGTAGGTTGGGATTGGCGCGCGCGCTAGATTCGGTCGTCAAATTTTGGTAGCCAGTCCGTGGGTGCAGCGACCGAAGCCGGACTGTGTACTTTTGTTCCTGGGGCGCGAACCCGGGGTTCGGCCATAGTTCAAGCGCAATCCCGGTAAAAGATTGAGAGGCCTGTTCCAGCGCGACTTTTCGCACCCCGAAAGCGGGATCCGGTAACGTGATGCTTCTGCCTCCGACTTTCTTTAAAACGACAAAGTGATTGAAGTTCCAATGCAGGATGCATGGGAGCTTCAGGTGTACCAGATCTTCCACGCAGCAGTCCGCCGACAGCCCCGCTTGTTGCAACGCCAGCCGCAGTTCATTGCCGATCTGGCAATCATCTTCGACATGCAATATCCGCATATCGGTGCTTCCTATGCGTGAATTCGTCAGGCAGGCCGCATCGGCTCAACTGCACTGCATCCAGATGCCGGTACGAGCGCAGGGCTTCCCGCCGCTGTTCAGGTACACATTGCCCGCAGCGCCGCCAATATACTGATTA
>JBBWZW010000144.1:0-12177 GCA_039649305.1 Burkholderiales bacterium | reverse complement strand
TCTTTATGGCAGCTATTTAAGGAGCCACAACGAGCCGGAAATGCGCCCTTGCATACGCCTCGGAAAATGGCACGATGAATGTAACGCACGGGGATCGCCTTTGCGTTTGCATTGCGTTTGCATTTTTCCTGGTCCTTAACTTCCCGGCAAGGAGAAGACTATGTTCAGCACCAGACTACCGACTGCCGCTCTCGTCGGCATCGGCTTGATTGCCTCAGGCGCGTACGGCGAAAACACAAGGTCCGGGAATGAGTTCGACGCGGCAACATTGATCGGACTTGGTGGCCAGGTGTGCCAGAGCAGCCCCGGCGGCGCAACGAGCGGAAAACTGTTTTTCAAGATCGCTGCCGCTGCCAGGAACGAGCTGAAACCGTACGGCGCACTACCTAAGGAAGAGAAGCAAGCCACGCCGGCTTCTGATGAACCACCCCTGTGGGACAACCTCGGGACCCTTACCTATCGGATTACCACCAGCAAACCGCTGGCCCAGAAGTATTTCAACCAGGGCTTGCGCCTGAACTACGCTTTCAATCACGAAGAGGCGCTACGTGCGTTCCACATGGCGCAGAAGATCGATCCGAAATGTGCGATGTGCTACTGGGGCGAGGCGCTGGTATTGGGACCTAACATCAACAAGCCGATGGATGAGAAAGACATTTCGCCTGCCGTCGCTGCGAGCGACAAGGCCACGTCGTTGGCGGGCCGGGCCAGCCGGCGTGAGCAGGCGTTGATCAAGGCAGTTGCTGCGCGTTACTCCGAAGACCCGGCCGCCGAGCGAAAATCGATGGATGCGGCCTATGCGGATTCCATGGCCAAAGTCGCGGCACGCTATCCGAACGACCAAAACGTCGGCGTGCTATACGCCGAGGCGCTGATGAACCTTTCGCCCTGGGACTACTGGGAAGCGGGCGGCTCGAAACCGAAGGGTCATACCGCCGAACTGGTCAGCACGCTGGAGCGGGTGTTGAAAGCGAATCCGGATCATCCGGGTGCGATCCACTATTACATCCACACCGTCGAAGCATCGACAGATCCGAAGCGGGCCGAGCCGTACGCGAATCGCCTTGGCAAACTAATGCCCGGCGCAGGCCACGTGGTACACATGCCGTCCCATATTTATTATCGTATCGGCCGCTTCAAGGATTCCCTTGCAACCAACAAGCAGGCGGTTGCTGCGGACGAGGCTTACATCGCGGAGCAAAAGCCGGGCGGATTCTATCCGGTGGCCTACTACCCGCATAACGTCCACTTTATGTTGGCGTCGGCACAGATGGCGGGAGACGGAAAGACCGTCATCGAAGCAGCCGACAAGCTTGCGGGACTGGTCACCGATGACATGGCCCGTCAGTTTCCGATCGCCCAACCGGTCAGGGTGGCGCCGTATTTCGCGCACGCGCAATTCAGCGAGCCGGATACGATCCTGGCCATCTCCGCTCCTGCCGCGGACCTGCCCTATGTGCAGGGTATATGGCATTACGCGCGCGCGGTGGCCTTTGCGGCGAAAGGTGACGCCGACAGCGCGCGGCGTGAAGCAGGCGCAATCGATCGGCTGCGGCAATCCGGCGATTTTTCCGGCCTGACTGAGGCGCTCGTACCGGCGCAAGATGCGTTGCAGATTGCTGGTCATGTGGTTGAGGCGCGTATCGCTCAGGCAAAGGGAGATCCGGCGGGCGCCGCCACGCAATTCGAGAAGGCCGCGGCGCTGGAGGAGCAGCTTGCCTACATGGAGCCGCCCTACTGGTACTACCCGGTGCGTCAATCGCTCGGTGCAGCGCTGCTGCAGAAGGGTGATCTGGACGGTGCGGAACAGGCGTTCCGCTCCAGCCTGGTCCGCACGCCTAACAATGGGTGGGCGCTTTATGGATTGTCGGAGGTGTACCGGAAGCGCGGCGACACGAAGCGTGTCGCGGCCACCGAAGAGTTGCTGGGCAAAGCGTGGGCCGGGGAGCGGGAGCAGTTGGATCTTTCGAGGTTGTAGGATAGTAGTCATGACCCGCCATTTCTGCGATAGCGCATGACGTGGCGGGTCGCGACTGAACTGATGGTAATGTCCGAATTCCCCGCTTCACCCCGGTGGCCACCCTACCACTCGCTGACTAAAACGCCGATGCCGATTGTTGCCTGGGAGTGGTTATAGTCGAGCAGGCTTTGCCCGTATCCCGAAAACGCCTCGACATAGCCTTTCAGGTGCATGGCCAACGGAAAGGCCCAGCCGGCCCGGATTGCGCCGCGGCCGGTGCGGAAATTGTGCCTGGCGATCAGCGACAACTCGTGTTCTTTCCATCGATACGTTCCGGCCACATCACCGTAACCCATATAGTCGAGTATGTCCGGATTGTCACTGTTGTTCCCAAGCTGTTTCCAGATGCGCGCCACCAGCGTGAAGTTGCCCTGCTCCATACCGATTTGCGCGTAGATGCGGTTCCAGCTGCGCGACAGGCTCAACGCCTGGCCATTGGACTGGTGTACTACTCCGAGATTAACGAAGCGGGCACGCATGCCCGCGAGCCGGAAATCGACCGGCAAGACGCCCATCAGCTCCGGCTGATAATTGGTGTCCCTGAACGGACTCGATGCCTTTCGGTTATATGCCTGCCAATTGCTTTGCTGCGTGTACCCGAACCACAAATCAGCCCGTTGCGTCGAGACGTCCTCCAACAGTTTCATCTTGAAGCCCAGCTGATACTTCATCTCGACCCGTGACAAGTTGCCGACCTCGGGCGCCAGTCCCCTAAATGGACTGAAAGGCGCCTCGTTCGGCGATGAACTGTAATTCGCGATCAACAGATAGTTTTCATGATGCGGACGAAAGAGGAACAGGCCCTGTTTGTATGCCGGGTCCAGTTCCCAATGCCGCGCGAGCCGGATCGGCTCTCCTTGCGTGGACGGCGCCGCGCGTTGTTCCGGCGGTGCAGTGTTTTTCCCAAGGACATTCTCGGCAAGCCGGTCAAAGCAGGCAAGTCGCCGCGCAGCATCAACGATATGTGCACAGTCGGACAGCAACAGCGGATGTTCTGACGCGATGGCACTGCCGGTCATTAACAGCAGGAAGCTGTCCAGAGACCGGCGGACGATGGTACGCATTGCTGGAATCCCTGGAAACCGTTTTGTAACGTCTTCTGAACATAGGATGTCCTGCCCACGTCAGCTCCGTGCATCAGCGGTCATCCTGACCAGGCTCAAAGCCGATTCCCGCGGCAGGTTCAACCTGTCGACTGCGCTACTTATGATTACAAGGCATCGGACATCGGATGTCAAAGACCGCGCGGAAATAACAATGCGAAGTGCTGGGAAACAAAAGAGCGACGCGGTTTCAGGAATGCGCATGATGATCGTCGGTACGCCCAGCTATTTCGATGCGCGACCGAACCCGACATCGCCGCAGGATCTGTTGAAACACGACTGCATCACACTTCGGTTATCCAGCGGAAGCCTCTAAGCCTGGGGGCTGCGTAACGGTAACGGTAACGGTAACGGTAACGGTAACGGTGACGGTGACCGCGACATGCAGGTACGCGTTATTGGTCAGGTCACGTTTAATAGTGCATCCCAGATCGCGAGATACCATTTTCTCGCCCTTGCCCAGCACTTCGGCGGTTTTTGGTGGAACCGTAAAACGTGCGCGCCCTCGTAAGCCAATCGCTCCGATCCCGGACAGGCGCACGACTCCATACGACGTGCCGCAATAATTCTTCCCGGGCTTCTGGATGCTGCGCTCCTGCAGCAGCTTCCAGCCGTCTCCATCGGTTTTATAACCCCATCCTGAGAAGCGCTGGCGTAGCATAGTTCCGCTTCAATGAAGCGGAACGTGTTTACCCAGCGCGTTGACGAGACTCAGGTTATACGGAACTTCCCTGTTGAGATGATGCCCTGCGTTCTCGATGTATTTCGGCTGGGTCTCAGGGTCCTTGTCCCTTAATAAATCGGGTATAGAGTTCATGCCGCCGAACCAGTCGAGCTTTCCGATGATCTGGGACGTACGCTTGAAATTTTTCGGCACGCCGATGACTGCGCCGACGGTGACGACGTGCAGTTCATCGTAATAGCGATGGTCCGAGCCTGCCATGCGACGCGTAAATTGTTCCAGCACGAAATCCATCAGGAGAGCGCCTTTGCTGTGGCCCACCACGACCGCAAGTTGGTCGGGATTTGCCATCAGGATGTCCAGTAGTGTCCCGGTATCGAGTTGCCTGGGGATAGAGTTATCGCGCGCATCTCGCGTGATGAGGTCGAGGCCATCGAGGCTGATGCCGGCGACGGCGGGCATGAATTGCGCAGCCTTCTCGATCTGGATTTCAAGCTGGTGACGGAAGCGGTCGGTGTAGCCGTAAAAGAACCAGCCGCCCATGGCTTCGGTAAGCAGATCGGATGCTCCATATCCCGAGATGACACCCGCCACATCGAAATCATAAGCGTCAGCAACGTTGCGCGCGAGCGCGGCCGTACCTACAATAGAGCTTCCTACACCTGCAACAGCCACTCCCCTGATCGAGTTGCGCTCCCGATTCAGCATTTCAGTCGCGTTCCAGTAGAGCCGGATTTTCCTGTTCGACTTCCCGGGCGACACAACGATGACCGCCCCTTCATGATCAGGCGATGTCGACATTTCTGTTAACTCGGATGCGGACAAGGCCTTGATGTCATAGAAAAAACTGTCCAGTAAAAGATTGCGCGGCTTGGCCAGAGGTTTCGCTGGAGCACCTAACAAATCGTTTTTGGAAAGCATGCCAACCTCCCGTTTCTTTGTTCAAACCCGTTATGTTTTATCCGCTGTTAAATGAACAACCTGGTGGAACGCTTCCAACGTGATTCGTTATCCAGTGTATCGGCCAGTTAAGAAACCGCAAGCAACATAAGAGGCTCTTTACAAATGGTAGTCGTGTCGCGCCATAAACTTCATTGTCCCGTTTTAACGAACCAAACACTCGACCATGTTCGCTTTTAATTGAGGCCGTAATGCCCTATCATGACTTTCTTATTGCATGCACCTGCTTGATGAATCTCTCTTTGCGAAGGAATTGAAATGACTGAAAGAGTCGAATGGGAAGTCGTCGACGGACCCGCGCCGGGCAAGAAGCCGACACCCCAGCAATTGTTCAAGAACATGCTTGGTCCCTGGTGGCGTTGGAAGATCGCCGCCGTCGCTACGGTCGCGGCCGTGGTCCTGGTGTTGTTCGTTACGCTCGCCGGCGTTGTCCTGTTGTCCCTGGCGGCGATTGGCATCCTGGCTGTCGCCCTCGGCAAATTCCTGAAATGGATGCGCCGGAGTCAGGGAACGACGAGCATGGTGAACAGAAGCCGGGACTAAGGAGCATGTGCGATGGAAGACCAGGATTTCATCACCGCCACAAATTACGAGAAGGTTCGTATCGTCATGCAAATCGTCAGGGACATGGTCCCTGACTTCGATGGCGTCATCACGCATGAAGACCGAGCGTGCGTGATCGCTATTCTGGAAAAGTGGCAGGACGGACTGTTTGCTGCAACGAAGGGTTGACCCGTTCGATTCTGAGCCGACAATGAAGCCGGTGATCGGCCTCCGCAACTGACTCTTCCTCAGTGTAGACTATGGCCAATTCTTTCCCGGTACAGGTTTATGGCCAGCCCATTCAATGTCTTTCTCATCTCGGCGCTGCTATGTGTCGTACTCCTGTTTGTACTCTGCTCGCTGCTGCGTAGCGGCTTTCCCGGTGTTCGCGAGTGGTGCGCGGCGAACGCGGTGGCCCTTGCGGCGTTTCTCCTCTATGCATTCGGTCAGGAACTCCCGCCGTTAATCGCCTATGAAGTGGCAAACGGGGCGTTTGCAGCAGCGACCGTCGCGTTGCTGGCCGGGTTCCGGCGATTCTTTGTACAGAAGATGCCATGGGCCGCAGCAGGCGCCGGCATCGCGATCCTGGTGATGGCGATCGCCCTGTTCCATTACGCCTATGACTCCTTTGCGCTGCGCACTGTGGCAGTCTCTGTTTCGCAGGTAGCGTTCCATGCGGCCATCGTAATGACCATAGTGCGCGGCCGCGAAAAGTGGCGCTCGCAGTACCCGTATGCTTTTACGGCAGCCATGGCCGCAACGGTCGCGGCCGGCAATGCCATCCGCGCTGTCATGTACGTGGCGAGCGACGGACAGATGACCTCGCTGCTCCAGCCTTCCCCCTGGAACCTTGCGTTCCTGTCGCTGGGCGCAATCGTGCTTCCCGTCCTGTCCATGGGTGCGGTCATGATGGTCCACGACAAGATGATGGCCAATGCCGAACACAATGCGAATCGGGACTTCCTGACGGGCGCATGGTCCAGGCGAGCGTTCTTCGAGATTTCCGAGCGTGAATTGGTGCGCGTCGCGCGCAATGGGCGCAAGTGTTCACTGCTGGTGCTCGACGTCGACAAGTTCAAGGCGATCAATGACAGGTCCGGCCATGCTGCCGGTGACAAGGTGCTGGTAGAGGTCGTGTCGCGCGCCGAAACAGTCATCCGGGGCTCGGACTATTTTGCCCGCGTAGGCGGGGAGGAATTCGCGGTCCTGTTGCCGGAGACGGGAATCACCGGCGCAATTGAAGTGGCTGAACGGCTGAGAGAATCGCTGGATGCGCAGGTGCCTGTGGCCGATTCCCGGGGCGAACCGAGCATCGTGTCATTCACCGTGAGCATCGGCGTTGCGGAGCTGCGCGAAGGAGAGTCCTTCACCGATATGTTCCAGCGCGCCGATGCGGCCCTGTACGACGCGAAATTGTCGGGCCGCAATGCGGTTATGACCAGCAAGACCGGCCTTCGTATCGCTGTTTAACAGCCTTTACATTTCGTGACAAACGTCAAGGCACCGCCCGCCTTTCTGACGTGTACTAATGCAAACAAGAATATATTCCCAGGGAGCGGGTTTTTATCATTCGGGCGAATTGAATGCTCCAAAACGCTATAAGAACAATAGCGATTCTTTCTAGTTTGTCTCTGGCCGCATGCGGTGGCGGTAGTGCAGGAGAAAACGGAACCGGTGCTGCCGGCAAAATCGATACAGCGCTCAGCGGTGACACCTTCCAACCGCTTGCATCATCTACCTCCTCGCCGCTTGCATCCACCCCGCCGGTCGCGGCAGACGGTTCGGATTCCAAAAGAGTGGCGACGGGCCCTGCTTCAATCACCGAGCCGCCATCGTCATTGGGTCTCGATCCTTATTACAAGAAGTACCTCGACGCCAGTGGAATTCCGGTCGTCGCCGCTGCGGAAGTAGATGACAGGGCGCTGTTCAAGGCGAAACACCTCATCGAATCCATGCTTGCCAAACGCAAGGATGCGCGTGACGCGTTAGTGGCCGCTTCGAGCCGCTTCCTGATTATCCCCAAGGACAAAGGCATCACTACCCTTCCTGAATACAGCTACCTGAAGCAGGTCCCGGTTCCGGACGGCTACGCGAGCTGGGATGCGCGCGCGCGTGGGATGGGAGGCTCGCATACGAGCTGCGGTGAAGAGAATATTTTGCGGCTGCCCGGCGATCCCTACCAGGGCCAGGGAATCTGCGTCCACGAGTTTGCCCATACTGTGCTCACCTCGGGTGTTACGATGGCCGACCCCGCATTCGTTTCGCAACTGAACATCCACTACCATGCGATACGCGGACGGGAATTCATTGTCAATACCTACATGGCCACGGATGTGAATGAGTATTGGGCGACAGCGGTCCAGGCCTGGTATAACGCCGGCTATTGCCGGGCGGTGCCCGATGGCGTCTATGGGCCGTTGTGCGATCACCTATCCTTCGGGCAGCTGGATCCCGGTGGCTACGAACTGGTGAATCGGGTGTTCAATTCCCTAGGGGGTGATTTGCTCTATTGAGGCCTACGGATTGAGAGCCAGAAGCAAAGGTCGGCGATAATAGCGATAAATCGCCCATACGTGAACCTACTCCATGACACAAGATCCCCGCTTTCCCAACCTGCACATCCTCGATCACCCGCTGATCCAGCATAAGCTTACCCATATGCGCGACCGCGAGACGTCGACGCGCACATTCCGTCAGTTGCTGCGTGAGCTCACACTGCTGATGGGATATGAAATTACACGCAGTCTGCCGTTGACGACGGTCCGCATTCAGACGCCGCTGAAGGCCATTGATGCGCCCATCATCGCCGGCAAGAAGCTGGTGGTCGTCCCGGTGCTGCGCGCCGGCATCGGCATGAGCGACGGCTTGCTGGAACTGGTGCCATCGGCGCGGGTCGGACATATCGGCGTCTACCGCGATCCCGACACACACCTGCCCGTTGAGTACCTGGTGCGGCTGCCGGATGTCACGGACCGTAATTTCATCCTGTGCGATCCGATGATGGCGACCGGAAATTCCGCGGTCCATGCGGTGGATGTGCTGAAGAAACGGGGCGTGCCCGACGAACAGATTGTCTTCATGGCATTGGTCGCCGCGCCGGAAGGCATGAAAGTCTTCCAGGACGCGCATCCAAACGTGACAGTGTATGTGGCATCGCTGGATTCGCATCTGGATGAGCACGCGTACATCGTGCCGGGATTGGGCGATGCCGGTGATCGCATATTTGGTACGAAGTGAGTTCGTCCTGAACGATGTAATGAAGCTGTAAGATTTCCTCGCTAAGCTTCATACATCCGCGGTACATGCAATCGATATGCATGATTGCGGCCAGGTGCGCCTGGCTCGTTCAGAAACGAGCTGGCCCACCAACCTCTCGCCTTGTCCTCCCCCCGAAAATGCTAAACCGCGTCAGCGGTAGGGTGCGCCGCGCGCACCATGCATTTGCGGTGCGCACAGCGCACCCTATGGGTTTTGCGACTCCTCAGCTTCATCGAGCAGCTCTTCTTCTGCAGGACGAAAGAGGCTGACTATCCATCGGCCGGTGTAGCCGCCGATGGAAGAGCCGATCGAAGCCAGGATGCAACCGGGGACCAGCACGCCAACAGATAAAAATGCCAGCCATGCGTAGGACTCGACAGATGCGACCAGGAACAGGTCGAGTGCGATCTTGCCAACATGTATACCCGATACAACAACGACAGTGATGCCGGCGGCTATCCAGCTCCTCGCCCCGAGTGCGCCCAGCAGCAAGGCCCAGAAAAACGCCTCGGCAAACAGGATAGGGAAATCTATATGCATCATGATTAACATGGAGTTCTGGATGGAATTTCAAGGAGGAACCGTTCGCGCAGCAGCCCGGGGATCGCTTCCGCCGGCATGGGCCGGGAAGCAAGATAGCCCTGGATTTCGTCGCAAGAGATGGCGCGCAAAATGTGCAACTGCTCCTCCGTCTCAACCCCTTCCGCGATGACGCGCATGTCCAGCGCCTTGGCCATGGAAACGATCGCCTTAAAGAAGATTTCGCCTTCCTTTCCCTTGCCGAGCTGCGACGTGAAGGAGCGGTCCACCTTCAGCACGTCCATATCGAGCATGTGCAGCAGCGACAGCGATGAATAGCCGGTGCCGAAATCATCGATATGGATTTTGACGCCTAACGCGTTGATGGCAGCCACCTCTTCAAGTATGTCTTCGACATTACCGAGCATCGCGGATTCGGTCAGCTCGATTTCAAGCAGGCTGGACGAGATGCCGTGCGTCGCAACGCATGAGGCGACCAGGTTTTTCACATTCCCTTCATTGAACTGCCGGGCGGATACGTTGACCGAAACGGGAACCACCGGTACGCCCTGCCTCTGCCACGATGCGATCTGGGCGCCGACCTTGTGCATCACCACTTCACCCAGCGCGATGATGATGCCGGTCGCTTCAGCCGCCGGAATAAACTGATCGGGCGGCACCAATCCTCGTTCAGGGTGCATCCATCGGACCAGCGCTTCCATGCCAATCAGTTCGCCGGTCATGGTGTTGACGCGCGGCTGGTAGTGCAGCACGAACTGGTCTTCCTTGATAGCGCGCAATAGTTCCTGCTCTATGTCGAGCCGGCGTTTCAGGCTTTCGAAGAGTTCGGGCCGATAGAAACAATAATGGCCCTTGCCGCCTTCCTTGGCGGAATACATGGCCATATCCGCGCTCCTGAGCAAGGTCTCGGCATCTTCGCCGTCGCGCGGGCACAATCCGATGCCAATCGAGGTGCCAACCGTGTGCCGCCCTCGCGATAGCTCAAACGGACGGCGGAATGCTTCGATGATGCGTTCGGCCACGCTCACAGCGGTACTTTCCTGCATCGCGGACTCGAGGATGACAATGAACTCGTCGCCGCCAAAGCGTACGACGTGGTCGGCCGGTCGGAGAGCCGACTTCAAGCGTAAAGCCGCAGCCTGCAGCAGTTCATCCCCGGCGGAGTGTCCCAGCGTGTCATTGACGTTTTTGAATCCGTCGAGGTCGATGAAAAGAAGGCCCAGCATCGCGTCGCCGCTTCTCGCGCGTTCCAATGCGGCCGGCAAAAAATTCATCAGCCAGTGACGGTTGGGCAGCCCGGTCAGGTCGTCCTCATTCCCGATGCGCATCAGTTCCCGTTCATGCGCCTTAGCCTCGCTGATATCCGTTATCGTGACGGCCAGGCCGTTCTCCGTGCGCACCATCTTCCGGTATAACCACTCGGCCTTCAGTGGGCTTTCCGGCGGCACCCGAGTTTCATCCTCGTAAAGGCCCGCTTCCACCGCGCGGCGGAAAGTCTGGGTCAATTGATAAAAATAGGATTTGCCGAAGAACGTGGAGAGTTTTCTGCCCAGCATCTCGGACTTCGCCAGGCTGAACAATGCCGCTCCCCGCTCGTTGCAATCCACGACTTCACAATCCACGAGTGTGCCGTGCCTGTCGTGTATCGCACGCCACATGTAGAACGCTTCGGTCCCTCCTTCCGTCGCGATCCAATAATCCTCCCTGGCCTTCTTCGCCAGATGCCTTTTCCAGGCAGGATGCACGGTGAAATAAGTTGCAATCAGCGCAAGGAAGAACAGGAAAATGCTGCCGACGGCCGCGATATCTTTATAGATAGACCAGGTCTTTTGCGGGGTGGCGATCAGTTCCTCCCTCGGAAGACCCACCAAGGCAATCAGCAGATAGGCCTTCAGTGTCTTCCAGGCGACAAAGCGCGCCTGATTGTCGGCAAAGGGCGTGCCGTCCATAAGCCGGGCGCCTTCCGGCGTGTCAAATGACGGAACGGATTTTAACGCCGGGATATGTCGCCCGAGCATGCCCTCGCCTATCGTCGCCACGCGCACTGCCCGGTCGGTGCCGACCATTGCCAACAGTCCCGCTTTCCCCAGGCTTGAGTTGTCATAGAAGGATGAAAAAAAGGTGGGCTCGACCGCAACCACCACCACACCATCGAACGCACCGTTTGCGTCAACCAGCCTGCGGGTGAGTTGAATGACCGTTACTCCTGAAGCTCGGCCCAGGATTGGGGTCCCTATGCGCAGCGTATCTGACCTGCTCTGCTTATGAAAATTGAAGTAATCCCGGTCAGCGAGACTGATCCGCTTCATCGAAGTGAGCGTCTGTGATACGGGGATGCCGTCGCGGTCAAGGACGATAACAAAAAGATAATGCGAGGCAGGAAAAATTTCGTAGTTGTGGAAATCCTCGAGCTTCATCGCCCCGCGCGTATGCTCCCATTGGTATTTGACCAGGCGCGTGATCTGGTCCGCCCGTTCCAGCGCGCGCGTGAGATGCTGCTCGTAGACGCCGGCGATCACGGATGCATCCTGCAAGGCGTTTTTCTCAAACGCTTTTTTTTCTGCGCTGATCTTTGACAAGGCAACGCACCAGAGTAGCGCGCCGAGGAAGGCGCAGACAAGCGGCCAGGCAAGCAGCAGCGGGATGTGGCGCGATGCAAAGGAGAATTTATTCATTCTGCGGTAAATACATGGATACATCCTCTGGACGACAGCACTGGAAGCGCACTGTCCTGCACGCGTGCAGGACAATCACCTCCAACAGCATCGACTTAGTATTTACGGCAGCGAAATTGGAAACTTTACGGCGGATTTCGATTTGTTTTGAGGAAGTAGCGTGCGCATGGCGCACCCTACTTCTTGGGACGACCTATCACTGTGCGCCGATATAGGCCGCGATCTTCTCGAGCAAAATCGTCAGGTCGCGCTGCACATTCGTGAAATTCGCATTCCGCTCACGCGTCTTCTCATCCATATACAGCGGACGGCGAATTTCGATTTGCAGGCTGTGCCTGCGCAGGTGAGGCTTGCCGATCTGGGCGATCAGCTGCACGCCCTTGTAGGGGTCGTTGC
>JBBWZW010000248.1:0-14578 GCA_039649305.1 Burkholderiales bacterium | reverse complement strand
GTCGATGTGGTGCTGAAGATCCGCGAGCGCGGCATTTCCTGCCTGATCGTCGAACACGTCCTCGAGGGCATCATGCCGATCGCCGACTCGATAGTGGTGCTGGACTACGGAAAGAAAATTGCCGATGGCAAGCCGAAAGAAGTATCGAATAATCCCCAAGTGATTGCCGCGTATCTGGGAGAAGAGTGATGTTACAGGTTCGCAATTTGCGGGTAAGTTATGACGGCGTGCTGGCGGTATCGAAGGTTGACCTGCAAGTCGGCAAAGGCAAGCTGGTGGCGCTGGTAGGCGGCAATGGCAATGGCAAGTCGACCACCTTGCGCGCCATCGCCGGGCTTAACGCGGCCGACCAGGGCCAGATCACCTTCAACGGTGTCGAAATTCAGAATGTACCGGCACACAAGCGCGTGCCGATGGGCTTGTCGCTGGTGCCGGAAGGACGGCGCCTGTTTGCGCGCCTGACGGTGCAGCGCAACCTGGAGCTCGGCGCCTATACCAGGACCGATGCGCGCGGAGTACAGGAGTCGCTCGACCACATATACGGTTTGTTCCCGATCCTGAAGGAGCGCCGCAGCCAGCTGGCCGGCACCATGAGCGGCGGTGAACAGCAGATGCTCGCGATCGGGCGGGGCCTGATGGCCAAGCCGAAGATGCTGTTGCTGGATGAGCCCTCATGGGGGATTGCGCCCAAGTTCGTGACCAAGGTGCTCGACACCATCAGGCTGGTTAACGAGCAGGGCGTATCGGTGTTGCTGGTCGAGCAAAGCCTGCATAAAGCGCTGGCCATTGCCGATTACGGCTATGTGATC
The DNA here is from genome assembly GCA_039649305.1 of Burkholderiales bacterium. GTDB lineage: Bacteria > Pseudomonadota > Gammaproteobacteria > Burkholderiales > Burkholderiaceae_D > Noviherbaspirillum. The sequence continues at coordinate 13,769 of JBBWZW010000248.1, read as the reverse complement.
CAGACCGGGCGGATCGTGATGGAAGGCACGGGCAAGGATTTGCTCAATAACGAAGACATTAAAAAAGCTTACCTGGGACTATGACCATGGCCACTCAATCGCTCTCACCCAAAGACATACGCGGATTGTGCCGCACCGGCGAATTCACCGGACCGACGGCCGGTGTCGCGCACGGCTATGTGCAGGCCAACATGATGATCGTGCCGCGCGAATATGCATTCGATTTTCTGCTGTTCTGCCAGCGTAATCCGAAGCCCTGTCCGCTGGTCGAAGTGCTGGAACCCGGACACGTGATGCCGCGTTGTGCGCCTGGCGCGGACATCCGCACCGACGTTCCGGGATATCGCATATACGACAATGGCCAGCTCACTCGTGAAGTGACGGATATCTCTTCCTACTGGCGCGACGACCTGGTGACTTTCCTGATCGGCTGCAGCTTCTCCTTCGAGAGCGCGCTGGTCGAAGGCGGGATTCCGCTGCGACACGTGGAGCAGGGCATCAACGTCGCGATGTTCAAGACCAATATTCCTTGCGTCTCTGCCGGACGGTTCGAGGGCAACATGGTGGTCAGCATGCGACCGGTCAAGAGCCGGGACGTAGCTCGTGCCGTCGAGATATCCGCCGCATTTCCGCAGGTGCATGGCGCTCCGGTTCATATCGGCCACCCGGGGGAAATCGGAATCGCCGATTTGTCGAAGCCGGATTTCGGTGATCCGGTCGCTATTCTCGACGATGAGCTGCCGGTGTTCTGGGCTTGCGGTGTGACCCCCCAGTATGTCGCTGAACTCAGCCGGATTCCTTTTTGTATTACGCATTCTCCGGGTAAGATGCTGGTTACGGATTTCATGAATAAGTGAAATCTTGGCAACTTATAAAAACTATTCGGAGTTTTCGTCATGCCCAAGGAAAAAAACAGCACAAAGACTAAGACGGCACCAGCACTCGCGCCGGCACCACAATCAGCGGCTACGGCAACCAAGAAAATGCCGATCGTCTCTTCCGCTCACCTTGCATCAGGCCAGAGTGCCGAACTGAGCGAATTCGAGTTCGGCCTCATCATCGCAAGCAATGCGTTCAACCGCTGGGCAGTCCGATGCATGTCGGCCGCGGGCATGAAGGACATGACGATCACCGACGTATTGGTGCTGCACCATATCAATCACCGCGCGCGTGAAAAGAAACTGGCCGATATCGCGTTCATCCTGAACATTGAAGACACGCATATCGTCAATTACTCATTGAAGAAGCTGCAAAGCCTCGGCCTGGTGAAAACCGAACGGCGTGGCAAAGAGGTGCTGTACTCGACCAATGATGCCGGACAGGCGCTGTGCAAACGGTATTTTGATATTCGGGAGCAGGTGCTGGTGTCTGGGCTGCAGGGGGATGGGACCGAGAGTTATGAGTTGAGTGAGTTGGCGCGGTTTCTGCGAGTGCTGTCGGGGTTGTATGATCAGGCGGCTCGGGCGGCCACTTCAATGTGATTGACGGCGCTTGCGCCTTCATTTCTCACCTTCCCCTAGGTGAGAAGTGTGGCGCAGGCGCCGGAAATCGAGAAGGCGCCGTCAAAGAGAGTGCCAAACCGCAAAAACCAGCAACGTATAAAACGCCGCAACAATATCGTCCCACATCACCCCAATCCCCCCCTTTAAACGCCGGTCGAAATACCGGATGTGCGACGCCTTCACCATATCAAAAAAACGGAACAACACAAACGCCCAGCACTGGGTCGCAAAATCCGCCGGCATCAGGAACACCAGCACCAGCCAGAACGCAATGATCTCGTCCCATACCATGCTGCCGTGATCGGCAACGCCGAGGTTGCGGCCGGTCTCATGGCATGCCCATACGCCGACTGCAAAACCGGCTGCGATCAGCAAAAGCCAGTTCGTCGGTGTAAACACGTCCGGCCAGCGCATCGTCAATACGTAGAAGGACAGCCATCCGAACAATGTACCCATGGTACCCGGCAGGTACGGCGATAACCCGCTGCCAAAGCCCTGGGCAATCAGGTGAGCGGGGTTGGACAGCATGAAGCGGGCGTTCGGTTTGGTGATGTATGGCTGCTGGCTGGGATCCGGAGTGGTCATGGCGATGTGAAATGGTCGAAAGAAGCGACTAGCAAATCCAGCGGTGCGCCATTGGCGTCGACCAGCCGCAAGCCGGGTACATCGTCGATGAGGCCGACGCGGGTCACGCTGGTGCCGCATGCGAGGGCGGTGGCGAGCACCGCATCGCGCCTGTCGGCTGGCGCGGTAAAGCACAATTCATAATCGTCACCGCCGGCGAGAGTGAAGCGACGACGGAGGTCGAGCGATTGTCTTGCCAGCATCGGCCCGGCCGGCAGCGAGTCAACAGCGAGCGTTGCGCCTGCATTGGAGCGCTTGAGGATATGCGACAGATCGCCGGCCAGGCCGTCGGATATGTCGATGGCAGCACGTGCAATGCCGCGCAAGGCAATGCCAAGGGGAACACGGGGCGTCGGCGCATGCATACGCGCGGATGCGGCATCAAGTGATGCGTCGTTCAGTGCGATTTCATTGCGATAGGCGGCCAACGCCAATCGCGCATCGCCGAGCGTACCGGAAATCCAGATGTCATCACCGGGTTGCGCGGCGTCACGCCGTAACGCCTGTCCCGGCGGCACTTCGCCAAAAACAGTGATGCATATGTTTAGCGGGCCTTTGGTGGTATCGCCGCCGATCAGTTCGCAGGCATGCTCATCCGCGAGTGCCAGCAAACCTTTGGAAAACGGCGCAAGCCACTCGGCGCGTGCCTCCGGTAAAGACAATGCAAGCGTAAATGCGATCGGCTTTGCGCCCATCGCGGCGAGGTCGGATAAATTGACGGCCAGGCATTTGTGGCCGAGGGAAAGCGGGTCTGCGCCCGGGAAAAAATGCCGGCCTTCCACCAGCATGTCGGTGGACACCGCCGATTGCATCCCCGGCGTCGGCATCCATAGCGCGCAGTCATCACCGACACCCAGCGCCACCCGGCTGTCGGGCCGTACGGGGCGGGTGAAGTATTGGGCAATCAGATCGAATTCGGACAACATGACGCGATTGTACCGAATGATGCGCGAGAGCGAGGTTACGCTGTCGCCGGGAATGAAAGCTTGCCCCTCCCTGCGCGGGAGAGGCAAAGCATCAGGCTGCTATATTCGCCGCGCCGGAGTTCGCGCTTCCGAGTGCCGCGAGCAGTTCCGCACGGATAGTTGCCTCTTGCGGCGAGACACCGAAGCCGCACATTACCCCGGCGCCATCGTAAAAGCGGCAGATCGTGCGCGTACCGTTCTGCTCCGCGTGCCAGGAACCGCCTGCAATCGCATGCAGCGGTGGCGGCACCAGGGCCAGCGGATAGGACGGCGTCTTGACGATGACAGGTGCTGCTTTCAGGTCGATTGCGGTAGGTTCTCCCGTCAGCGTGCGGGCAATGGCCCGAGCCGCGGTCATCAATGGCGCAATGTAGGGCAGGGTACGAGTGCCGCCTTCGCTTGTATATTCTGCGCAATCGCCGAGTGCGTACACATCCGTGGCGCTGGTGCGGCCGGTGATGTCGACCATGATGCCGCGACCGGTTGACAGGTTTGCCGCCTGCGCCAGTCTCAGGTCCGGCCGCAAGCCGACGGCCGACAGCACGATGTCGGTTTCAAACGAGGTGCCATTGGCAAGCGTCACCCGCAATGCGTCGCCGGCCCTATTTACCGCGGTGGCGGTGGTTCCGAGCTGTAATGCAACCTCTTTCGCTGCCAGGGCTTCCCGCAATCCTTCCGACAGCGCAGGCGCCGCGAGTGCAGACAGCGGCACCGGGTTCGGATCGATCAGCGTGACTACATGGCCCGCGCCGGAAAGATCATCAGCGAATTCGCAGCCTATCAGTCCTGCGCCCAGTATCGTTACCCGCGCCACACCACCCTCGCCAAACCTGGAGACGGAAGTGCGGAATGCCGCATAGTCGCTGATGTGGTTCACCGACAGGATCTGGTCTGCCGCATCGCCGGCGATCGGCAAGCGGATTGGTTGCGCGCCCACCGCAATGATCAGTTTTCCGTATTCATAAGTGCCGGCAGTCGTGTCCACGGTTTTGGCTGCGGCGTCAATGTTGATAACGCGGGTGCCCGTCATGATGTTCGCGCTGACCTGCTGCGCCATTTGGGCGGCGGTCTGTGTGACCAGTTGCTCGGCGCGTTTGTTTTGCGCGAACGCATTCGAGAGCATGGGCTTGGAGTAGAAGCCGCCATCGTCGGCTGTAATGATAATCAGCGGAGTGGTCTTGTCCAGTTTGCGGAATTCACGTGTTGCGGTATAGCCGGCAAGGCCGGCCCCTACGATGACGATTTGTTTCATGGTGTTCCGTTCTTCGGCGCTTAGCGCCGCATTTCTCACCTTCCCCCTTGCAGGGGAAGCGGGGGTTTCGGACAGCATGCCGTCCGCCTGCGAAACGGCACAGGCTTGCACGCCTGTGCTCCGTATAGTGGATGGGGGTGCTCGCTATGTTGCGACGCTAGCCAGTGACGGTCGCTTCCAGCTCAAACCTCAACCATATCAAAGTCAGCCTTGGCCACACCGCAATCCGGGCATTCCCAGTTCGCAGGGATGTCATCCCACCTGGTGCCTGCAGCGATGCCATCTTCCGGCATTCCGGCTGCTTCGTCATAAATGAAACCGCAAACGATGCATTGATAAGTTTTCATGGTGATCCTTTTCTGAATTTGGTAATGGGTTGCTTACTTCTGTGTTGCGGCGAGAGTGGCGCGGTAGTTATTCGCATGACGCTCTTCGACCTTCGCCAGCGCAGCGAAACGCTTGGCCGCGATTTCCAGCGTGCGCTTGAAGTTCTCAGCGTGCTCCTTCGACTCGGCGATCTGTTCGTCGAATTCCGCGACTGCCGACTGGTTGCCTTCTTCCACCGCGAGGTGGCGGAATTTCGGATACATCTCGGTGTATTCGTAGGTTTCGCCTTCGATCGCGATTTCCAGCGACTTGGCCGGGGTCATTTGCGCCTTCGGGTACAGCAGATCGAGGTGGCCGAATGCGTGCATGACTTCCTGGTCGGCGGTCTCTTCAAAAATTTTGGCGACTTCATGCGCACCGGCTTCACGGGCGAGCTTGGCGAAATAGCGATATTTAATATGGGCCATCGATTCGCCGGCAAAAGCAGCTTCGAGGTTCTGGACGGTGACGGAATTCTTGTTTGTCATGCTTCACTCCTGTGTGGGTTCATCAGTCGATTGGGTATGTACAATCGGTATGAAGTGGATGATAGAGAACATTAATCAATAAATGAAATTGATTGTCTCAATTCTTTCGATAGTTATTTTCTTGTGCCTTATCAAAATTTACCTGCCGGAAACGGGTTTCACGCAAAATAGCCCAACTGAGGAGAGGATGCCCTCTGATAAAATCGTAAGTTTCCCGTAAGTGTAAATAGGAAGGCTGGCAGAGACATGGACGCACCAAACGACCGAAAAGAAGAAAGAAGACAGCAGTTACGCCAAGCGGCGCTGGAATACCACGAATTTCCCACTCCCGGCAAGATCAGCGTCACGCCGACCAAGTCCCTGACCAACCAGCGCGACCTCGCGCTTGCCTATTCCCCGGGGGTTGCCTCCGCCTGCGAAGAGATCGTTGCCGATCCCGCCAATGCATTTAAGTACACGGCGCGCGGCAATCTCGTCGCCGTCATTTCCAACGGTACGGCGGTTCTCGGCCTGGGCAATATCGGCCCGCTGGCATCCAAGCCGGTCATGGAAGGCAAAGGCGTGCTTTTCAAGAAATTTGCCGGTATCGATGTGTTTGATATCGAAATCAACGAAAACGACCCGGACAAGCTGGTCGACATCATCGCCTCCTTGGAACCGACCTTTGGCGGCGTGAACCTGGAAGACATCAAGGCGCCCGAGTGCTTTTACATCGAGCGTAAGCTGCGTGAGCGGATGAAGATTCCGGTCTTCCACGACGACCAGCACGGCACCGCCATCATTGTGGGCGCCGCGATCCTCAACGGCCTGAAGGTGGTCGGCAAGGACCTCAAGGAATGCAAGCTGGTTGTTTCCGGCGCCGGCGCCGCGGCACTGGCGTGCCTCGAATTGCTGGTTGATCTCGGTTTCCCGCTCAAGAATATCTACGTCACGGACCTGGCCGGGGTCGTCTACAAGGGCCGCAAGGAATTGATGGACGCGGACAAGGAACGCTTTGCGCAAGAAACGGATGCGCGCACCTTGTCGGAAGTGATTCCGGGCGCCGACATTTTCCTCGGCCTGTCCGCCGGCGGCGTTCTCAAGCCCGACATGGTCAAAACCATGGCGCCGAAGCCGCTGATTCTCGCACTCGCCAATCCGTCGCCGGAAATCCTTCCGGAAGATGCGAACGCGGTGCGCGCCGACGCCATCATCGCCACCGGTCGTTCGGACTATCCAAACCAGGTCAATAACGTCCTTTGCTTCCCGTACATCTTCCGCGGTGCGCTTGATTGCGGCGCAACCACGATCACCCGCGAGATGGAAATTGCGGTGGTACACGCGATCGCCGATCTGGCGCAAGCGGAGCAGTCCGACATCGTCGCTTCCGCCTATGGCATCAGCAACCTTTCGTTTGGTGCTGAATACCTGATTCCGAAGCCATTCGACCCGCGCCTGATGATGAAGATCGCGCCGGCGGTTGCGAAAGCGGCGGAAGAGGCCGGAGTGGCGTCGCGTCCGATCAAGGACATGCAGGCCTATACCGAGCACCTGCAGCAATTCGTCTACCGCAGCGGCACTTTCATGAAGCCGATCTTCCAGATTGCCAAGAAAGCCCCGGCCGACAGGAAGCGCATCGTCTTTGCGGAAGGCGAAGAAGAGCGGGTGCTGCGCGCCGTCCAGATCGTCGTCGACGAAAAACTCGCCAGCCCGATCCTGATCGGCCGCCCCGAAGTGCTGGCCCAACGCATCGAAAGATTCGGCTTGCGCCTGCGGCCGGGTGTGGATTTCGAAATCATCAACCCGACACAGGACGAGCGCTATCGCGATTACTGGCAGACTTACCTGGCGCTGACGCGGCGCAAGGGCATCACCGAGCAGTACGCCAAACTTGAAATGCGCCGTCGCCACACGCTGATCGGCACAATGACGGTCCATAAAGGGCACGCCGACGGCATGATCTGCGGCACGTACGGCACCACCGATCTGCACCTGAACTACATAGACCAGATCCTGGGCAAAAGCGAGGGTGCCACAGTGTATGCCGCCATGAACGCGCTGATCCTGCCGCAGCGGCAGGTGGTGATGGTGGATACGCACGTCAACGAGAACCCGACTGCGGAGGAAATAGCGGAAATCACGATCATGGCTGCAGCAGAGATGCGTCGTTTCGGTGTGCTGCCGCGTGCTGCGTTGCTGTCGGGTTCCAACTTCGGCACAACCAACAGCGAGTCGGCGCAGAAGATGCGCAGGGCGCTCGAAATCATCCGCGAACAGGCCCCGGATCTGGAGATCGATGGCGAGATGCACGGTGATGCTGCGCTCGACCACGGTTTGCTGAAGAAGATGATGCCGGACACACCGTTGAAGAGCGAAGCCAACCTGCTGGTTCTTCCCAATATCGATGCGGCCAACATTTCCTACAACTTGTTGAAGACGGCTGCCGGCAACGGTATAGCAATCGGTCCGATCCTGCTCGGTTGCCCGAAACCGGTTCACGTCCTGACGCCATCGGCGACGGTACGGCGTATCGTGAACATGACGGCATTGTGCGTGATGGACGCGGTGGCGGAACGCTGACGCATCGCTCTTTGATGAGCACCTACTGATCCTTCACTTACTAAAAGTTCAGTAAAAAAGCCGTTGCCCCGATCAGGGTCAACGGCTTTTTTATGGTCTTACTTCTTTTTCAAGCGCTGCTTGGATGCCGCGGCTTTCTCCTGCCGATAGCTTGACGCCCACGCCGGATGGCCATTCTCCGATGGCAGTAATGTGAAAAGCGGATCGAGGTTAAATATCTTGCGGAATTCGCCCTGGCATAGGGGCACGCGTTGTGTCAGGCAATAGCCAAATGCCGAATATTTGTGCGCGATGATCTGGTCGGTGCGGTCCGGCAAGCCACTATTGAGCGCGCCCTGCAGCTTGTCGATCGCCTCCTTGTAATTTCCCTGCTCGTATCCCTTTACCCCTTCCGCCAGCTTTTGCTGTGCGGCGCTCGCCAGGAAGCCGCTCGCCTTCGCCACTGCGCGTTGTTCCGCGGCAGCGCCTTTGACCGACCGCCACACCGGACCCCACACCGGATGGCTGGTCTCGTTCGCCGCCAGTTCGAATTGCGGTTCGACCTTCAGGATCGCCTGGAACTGTTCGCGGCACAGTAATTCGCGGCCATTGCTGCAATGGATGAACGCCATATGCTTGCGCGCATTGACGGCTTCGGCCGAACTCAGTTTGCCGCTTGCCGTCGCGGTGGAAAAATCGGCAAGCGCGGCATCGAAGTGGCTTTCGCGGTATTTGACGAGCCCCTGCTGATAGAGCGTTTGCGCTTCCGAGTGGAACAAGCCCGGAAGGCCGTCGCCTGGCTTCGGCAGTTGTGCGCAGGCGCTCAGGAACAGGGCTGCGGGCAGGGCGAACTTCATTCGATGCATGGCGGGTGCTTCCTGTCAAAAAGCGTAGCGCACCGTCAGTTCCTTGCCGCTCTGAACGTCGACGGTCTGCTTGTAAACCGCAAACTGGCCATTGCGGATTTCAACTTTATGTTTGCCGGGCGGGAGAGTAATCGACCTGAGCGGCGGGCTGAGGCCGCGCTTGCTGCCGTCAACATAAATTTCTCCCCATGGTTGAACGGCCAGTTTTACGGTGCCGGGTTTGACTTCCGGCGACGCAGGGTGCTCGATGTTCTTTGCCGATTTTTCTTCCACGCTGTCCGCCGGCGCTTTCTTTGCGTTCGCTGCAGCGAGTGCCGCAATGGCATACCGCTCCAGCTTTTCGGAAGAAGGCGCTTCCACGGCCTCGGCGGGGGTTTCAATGCGTTGGACGGGAAGGCTCGCGACGTTTGCCGGTTGCGGCGTACTGGTCCAGGACCATACGGCGCCCACCGTGGAAACGGCGCCGACCGCGGTGACGATCATTCCGAAGCGGGACAGGGCTTTCCTCCTTTTGCGCGCTTCCACCGCAGATCTTCTGGACGCCGCCGCGCCACGGGAAACCGATGCGTCGCGTCCGTCAACCGCGTCGATTTGTCTCGCACGCGAGCGGTCCCTCAGTTTCTCGGCCAGGTTCTCGGTGTCGTCGACCGGTCCGAAACGGTAGATCTCATGCTCGCGCACGTGCTTGTCGTGGCGCGCGCCTTCATACACGAACAGCTGTGCGTAATCGCGGGAAAAGCGCGAGATGATGTCGTAATACGAATGTGCGACCATTACTTGCCCCGGCTCAGCGAAGCTCATCACGCGCTGCGCATCGTTGACGCCATCGCCGATCATGTTGGTATGGCCGTTGATATCGCGGACCATTTTCAGGGGGCCGAGATTGATGCCCATGCGCACGAAGCCCGGCTCGCCAAGCGTGGCGCGTCCGGCATCGATGGCGTCTCGTAGTGACAGTGCCGCAAACAACGCGTCTTCGGGATCGCCCAGGAAGGCGATGCCGGCGCCGTCGCCGGTGTCGACCATGATGCGCTCGGCCGACGCGACGTTTTGCACGGCTTCAGCCAGCAGTTTGTTGAACAGCTCCTTGATCTCATGCTGATCGGGCACTGTCCTTTTCGAATAACCGACGATGTCAATGAACAGCACGCTGCCTATAAAGGTGCGGTTCAGCTGTTTGAATGAAGGCGTCGCATCGCTCATAGCCGGGCTTCTCTTGAGACCGGAGTGGTGAACCCGTTCCGGCAGGAAACCCATTCTAACTCCGGAGCAACTTTTGACAGCCCGGAAGTGTTGCTTCTGTCAGCTTATGTTCTTCAATTTTTATCTCCGGGCGATTCCGTTAGCAAAATTGCCTTAGAAATCGCGCGGTTCTTTTATAGGAGATAGGAAGGATCACAGATGCCTTAGCGGCACGCGTCCAGTCTGGACCAGCGGCGCCGCCTTGTCGCAGTGACCCGGCTGGTCGTCGAAGAAGATATGAGGCTTGAATGCGGCGAGCACGTCGGACTTGGCGACGCCGCCCATGAAAAACGTCTCATCGATGGCGACGTCCCATGCACGCAAGGTGCGGATCACCCGTTCGTGCGCCGGTGACGAACGCGCGGTGACCAACGCCGTACGGATCGGCGCGGTACGGCCGTCGGGGCTCCTGAAATTGTTCTGGATAAAAGAGAGCGCCTTCAGCAGACGTGCAAACGGACCTTCGGGCAGCGGTTTCAACGCGTTTTCCCGCTCGTGGTTTTCGAAAGCCTCGATGCCTTGCGTCTGGAATATCCGCTCCGATTCGTCGGAGAAAATCACCGCGTCGCCGTCGAACGCGATCCGGATCTGATCGAGCTCTTCGAATGCGTTGTCCGGTTTTTGGTAAAGCAGCGCGGAGGCGACACCGGAATTGATCGCGGCCTGCACGTCGTCTTCGTGCAGCGAGAGGAACAGGCTGACGTTGAAAGCCTGGAGATAGGGCGCCAGCGATGCACCGCCGGATAGCACAGCGCGGGTGATATCGAGCTCGTAGTGTTTGATGGAATTAAAGATGCGCATCGATGTCTCAGAGGAATTCCTCGACATGATGACGACCTCGACGAAGCGCTGGTTATGCGTCAGGCGGTTCAGCTTGAGCAGTGCGCGCACCAGTGCAAAGCCGGCGCCGAGCTTGAGTATCTCGTTTTCGTTATCGATCTGATGCTGGCGGTAGGCTTCCAGGCCTTGCGTTCGGAAAATGGCTTCCTCCGCCTCCAGGTCAAACAGGGCGCGGGATGAAATGCCGATTACCAGCAGGTTATCGAGAGAGACGGGCATGGACCGAATGTTCCTGCTGGTTCAGGAGCAGGTTGTGATTGCAATCAATGGATACTAACGCAAGGCCAGTATGATCGACTGCATTATAAGAGCTAGTTCGAATTCGCACGGAGCGAACAGAAGAAGAGTGTCCTCCAAAATGAAAAACGCACCTCATTGGGTGCGCATTCAATATTGGTGCCGAGAGCCGGAATCGAACCGGCACGGTGTCACCACCGCGGGATTTTGAGTCCCGTGCGTCTACCTATTCCGCCATCTCGGCGACACAAACGCTATTATGGCCGATTTGCGACGTTCGAGCAACATCGGAGAGGCGAGGCGCATTGTCACGCAATAACGGGAAGGCGTATGATCGCCTACTTTCCAAAATTTATCCGTAAGCGATATAACAATAATGAAGTCCGAAAAGATTCGCGAAATCGTACTCGGTAAACCGCTCGACCCGCTGAAATCGGAAACGCGCCATTCCCTGGCACTGGTAGCTTTCCTGGCGTGGGTCGGTCTCGGTGCCGACGGCTTGTCTTCATCCGCTTACGGTCCGGAAGAAACCTTCCGGGCATTGCAGGGACATACCCACCTCGGCCTGTACATGGCGATCGCGACAGCGGTGACGGTATTCATTATTGCGATGGCTTATAACCAGGTGATCGAGCTGTTCCCCACGGGCGGCGGCGGATACCGCGTCGCGACTAAGTTAGTCGGCCCATATCTCGGCCTGATCTCGGGCTGCGCATTGATACTCGACTACGTACTGACAGTCGCCATCTCGGTAGCGGCGGGGGTAGAAGCACTGGCATCGCTGCTACCGCTGGGATTTCACGCCTATAAATTACCGGCCGAGGCGTTTTTCATCGGCTTGTTGATCGTGCTCAATTTACGAGGCATGAAAGAAGCGATCCAGATATTGCTGCCCATCTTCCTGGGATTTGTCGCCACCCATTTATTACTGATTGTTTATGGCATCTATGCCCATGCGTCCTACTTGCCGCAATTGATTCCGAACACCTGGGCAGAAACGACGCAGATGGCCGGCAGCATCGGCTGGGTCGGCGTTGCGGGCATGCTGCTGCTGGCGTATTCGCAGGGCGGCGGTACCTACACCGGTCTGGAAGCAGTCTCGAATAACGTCAATATCCTGAAGGAGCCGCGGGTTCATACCGGCAAGATGACGATGCTGTACATGGCGCTGTCGCTGGCATTCACCGCCAGCGGCATCATCCTCCTGTATTTGTTATGGGATGTGAAACCGGTTGAAGGCCAGACGCTCAATGCGTCGACCTTCAAGGCCATCATCGACAGCATGGGCGGCAGCGCATGGACCAACAAAATAGCGCTCACCGTCGTCCTGATATTTGAAGCCGGCCTACTGTTCGTCGCCGCCAATACCGGTTTCCTCGGCGGACCGGCGGTGCTGTCTAACATGGCAGCCGACTCCTGGGTGCCCCATAAATTCCGCTACCTGTCCACGCGCCTGGTGACGCAAAACGGCATCCTGGTAATGGGCATCGCCGCGCTGGCGATTTTGTTATGGACCCGGGGCAGCGTGACTTTGCTGGTGGTGCTGTATTCGGTATCGGTGTTCCTCACTTTTGCGATTTCACTATTCGGTTTGTGCCTGTACTGGTGGCAGCACCGCAAGGACGGCGAAAACTGGAAGCGTCGCTTCCTGCTGTCCCTGACCGGCTTCGTGATTTGCGCCGCCATTCTCGCAATACTACTGATCGAGAAGTTTGACGAAGGCGCATGGGCAGCAGTGCTGATCATCGGTGCGATCGCCGGCTTGTTCATTTATATACGCAAGCATTACCACGAGACGAAAGACGCAATTCACCTGGTCGATCAGGTCTTCGCAAACCAGTCCTTTGGCCCGCACATCGGTGAAGTCATGCCCGATCCGGACGACCAGACGGCGGTGTTCATCGTCGGCAGTTCACGCGGCGGCGGCTTGCACGCCTTGTTGTGGGTGCAGCGCATGTTCCCGGGACACTTCAAGAATTTCATATTCCTCAATGCGCGCACCGTCGATTCGCATGCCTATGGCGGCGAGGGCGCCGTCGAACAGATGCGCGCCGAAGCAAATGCGACGCTGAAGTATTTCGTCGATTTCTGCCACAGTCATGGCATGGCTTCGTCAGCCTATCTCGGCTTCGGCACGGACGTGGTGGATGAAGTGACCAAGCTGTGCGAGAGCGTCAACAGGGATTATCCCAACTCGATTTTCTTCACCAGCAAGCTGATATTCGAGCACGACAACTGGTTTACGCGTTTGCTGCATAACCAGGCGGCGCTTGCGATTCAGCGGCGGTTGCACTTTGAGAGCTTGCAGATGGTGATTTTGCCGATGAAGGTGTGAGCGTCTCCTTTCGCCGACTGCAGCCATCCCACGAAGCCTTCTCACTAACGCTCAGCTAGCAAGGTGCCGAAGGGGGTAAGACTCATTCCGGTCAGTCGAGATGCATTTCAACGAGGAGCTGTGCATGGATGGGCTAAGAGCGGGCGACGCGTTGCATCTTTCTGTTGCGATAGAGGCCGGTGTGGCAAGTTTTGCAACGCTGGATAGACTATTGGCTAACAAGACGAAAGAAGCGGGACTGTTGTTGACCGAATTCTGACAGTCACTTCTGACAGTCACTTTAATTGCGGCAACCGGGCTTCACGCCTTGCACCGCATCCCGCGACGGCCGCTAAATTGCCCAACTTATCCCTGCGCGGCGCCTTAACAGGTTATGCCGCCCCAAGTGACGGGCGTGGCTCGCTCTCTTCGATAATGGCGGTCATACCAGTCGCTGCAGCAATTTTTAAAAATGGCCCAGCAAATTCTCCTTACGCGCCGCTCAGGAACAATGATACCTGTCACTCATCTGCCC
>JBBWZW010000137.1:0-9528 GCA_039649305.1 Burkholderiales bacterium | reverse complement strand
CGACGTATCGGCGGCATGCTCGGCGCAACCTTTACGGCGATTGCGCTGACGATCGCTACCCCGGCAGTACAAGCGGAAACAACATTGCTGAACGTCTCGTACGACGTGGCCCGCGAGTTATTCAAGGACATCAACCCGGTCTTTATCGCCGACTGGAAAAAGAACACCGGAGAGACGCTCAAGATCAACCAGTCCCACGGTGGTTCCAGCAAGCAGGCCCGTGCGGTGGCCGATGGACTGGAAGCATCGGTCGTGACCATGAACCAGGCCAACGATATCGACTTCCTCGCCGAGCGCGGCCTGGTGCCGGCCGACTGGGCCAAACGCTTTCCAAACAATTCAGCGCCGTTCTATTCCACCATGGTGTATTTGGTCCGCAAGGGAAATCCGAAGCAGATCCGCGATTGGCCGGACCTGGCGAAGCCGGGTGTGAAAGTCGTAATCCCGAATCCGAAGGTCACCGGCAACGGGCGTTACACCTATCTCGCTGCATGGGGTTCGGTGATCAAGAAAGGCGGCACGGAAGCGCAGGCGCGCGAACTGGTCGACAAGATGTTCAGGAACGTGCCAGTGCTCGATGGCGGCGGACGTGCAGCGACCACCACCTTCACGCAGCGCGAAATCGGCGATGTGCTGGTGACGTTTGAAAATGAAGTGAACCTGGTGCGTGAGGAATTCGGCAACAACTTCGAAGTCGTGTACCCGAGCATTTCGATCCTCGCCGAATCGCCCGTCTCAGTGGTGGATAAGGTCGTCGACAAGAGAGATATCCGCAAACAGGCCACGGCCTATCTGCAGTTTCTCTATTCAGAGCCGGCGCAGGAAATCATCGCGCGGCACTACTTCCGTCCGCGCTCACCCGCGGTCGCGAAAAAATACGAGGCGTCGTTCAAGCCGATACAGTTGTTCACCGTGGATGAAGTCTTCGGCGGCTGGAAAGCCGCGCAGAAAAAGCATTTCGACGACGGCGGCGAGTTCGACAAGATCTATCAGAGGAAGTAAGCGAATGTGTCGTTCCCCCGAAGGCGGGAACCCGGAGATGCACCACTGACTCTATTCATGAGCGATTGGCCTGTTGTACTCATTGGCGCCGTCGGTGCATCGCTGGATCCCCGCCTGCGCTGGAATGACATGCTGGGTGTAAACCGGGATGTTTAGCTGCGACGGACCGCTACAGAGGATGACGTCGGGATTTCATCCCCACCTGCTCACCACCAACGGCAGCACGATCACACCCCATGTCGCCGCCGCCAGCAGTAGCGCAAGACATACCGCCGCGCTGCCAAAGTCCTTCGCATTCTTCGACAACGGATGACGCTCGAAGGATACCCGGTCGATGGCAGCCTCGATCGCGGAATTGATCATCTCAACCAACAGCACAACAATCAGTACGCCGATCAGGGCAAGCTTCTCCAGTGCCGATACAGGCAACAGCAACGCAACTATCGCCGCCGGAACTGCGAGCAGCAGTTCCTGGCGAAACGAATGCTCGCTTTTCCACGCTGTCCTGAAACCCGCAATGGAATACAAAAAAGCGGCGTAGATTCTCCTTACGCCGCTTTTGCTCTTGAACTCGCTGACCCCGTGTTCCTTATCGATCATTCTCTTCGCTGCCTGTACATTTCCCGGAAGGTTTTACCTGGTGGCGCGGGCATTTCGCGGTAATCGGTCCAGCCGCCGCCGAACGGCAACTTGGAGATCGATTTTTTCGCGCCGCCGAGCATACGCAAAACACGTACGCCGGCCGATGTCGCCACACGATAAAGCTTCGGGCGTTTCGCAAAGTATGCCCACACCGTCAACCCGATCCGCTCCACCGCCGGACGCAGATGACGTTCCACCTGTTTTTCGCGCAACTTGCGCAGCAAGTCGGGCAGCGGAATTTTAACAGGACAAACCACGTGGCACTCGCCGCATAGGGTCGACGCCTGTGGCAAATCGAGCGTTTTTTCGATGCCGGCATAGGATGGCGTGAGCACGCTGCCCATCGGTCCGGGATACACCCAGCCGTAGGTATGGCCGCCGATCTTCTGGTAGACAGGGCAATGGTTCATGCAGGCGCCGCAGCGTATGCAACGCAGCATGTCCTGGAACTCGGTGCCGACCAGGCTGGTGCGTCCGGCATCCACCAGCACAAAATACATATGATCGGGACCGTCGGGCTCGTCCTGCCTTCTCGGTCCGGTGAGCAGGGAAAGATAATTCGACATCGACTGGCCGGTGGCCGAACGCGGCAACAGACGCATCACCGTCGCCAGGTCTTCCAGTGTCGGCAGGACTTTCTCGATGCCGGTCACCACCACATGCGCCTTCGGCGGCATCACCGTGCACATGCCTTCATTGCCTTCATTGGTGACGACGGCCACTGAGCCAGTTTCCGCAATCAGGAAATTACCGCCGGTGACACCCATGTCGGCCGTCATGAAATGCGGACGCAGCATTTCGCGCGCTTCGCGCGTCATCTGCGGAATATCGGTGAGGCGCGGCTTTTTGTGGACACGCGCGAACAGGTCCGAAATCTCTTCCTTGTCCTTGTGCACCACCGGCGCGATGATGTGCGACGGCGGTTCGTTGTCGTTGATCTGCAGGATGTACTCGCCGAGGTCGGTCTCCACAGGCTGTATGCCTGCTGCTTCCAGCGCCTTGTTGAGCTGCATCTCTTCCGACACCATCGACTTCGACTTGATGACCTTTTTCACACCGTGAGTTTTGGCGATCTCGACCACCAGGCGGGAAGCGTCTTCCGCGCTCTCCGCATAGAGCACGGTGGCGCCGCGGCGGGTCGCCTCGCGTTCGAATTGTTCCAGCCAGACGTCGAGGTTTTCGATCGCGCGCATCCGGCGTTCCATCGCCGCGTCGCGCGTGCCTTCGAAATCATCGAGTTCCGTGATCGCTGCCGCACGTCCGCTAACGAATTTGGTGGACAGTTTTTTCAGGTTCTGCTGCAGGCGCTGGTCGGCGAGTTTCTCTCCTGAGCGCGCCTTGAAATGCATCGATTGAATCTGCATCAGATGTCTCCTGCGAGTACTTGCGCGACATGCAGCACACGCGTTTTATCGTCGCCGGTGCGGCGCAGGCGGCCTTCAATATTCAGCATGCATCCAAGGTCGCCGAGCACGACGGCGTCGGCGCCGGACGCATGGATGTTCTCCAGTTTTTCATCGACGATCGCGGTCGAGATATTGCCGTACTTGACCGCGAAGGTGCCGCCGAAGCCGCAACAGGCGCGCGCATCTTTCATCTCGGTGACGTGGACACCGCATTTGTCGAGCAATGCGCGCGGCTGTTCCTGCACGCCGAGTTCACGCAAACCGGAGCATGAATCGTGATAGGTCACACAGCCTTTGAGCGGGTTCGACCCGCACGGCAGCTTTTCGGTTTTTGCGACGTTATACAAGAAGTCGGTCAGTTCGTAAACGCGCGGGGCCAGGCGCTCCATGCGCGCCAGCAGGGCCTGGTCGTCGGAGAACAGGTCCTGGTAATGGGTTTTGATCGTACCGCCGCAGGATCCCGAAGGGATCACGACGTAATCGAAGCCTTCGAATTCGTTGACGAATTTTTCAGCCAGCGCGCGTGCCGCTTTGCGATCGCCCGAGCTGTAAGCGGGCTGGCCGCAACAGGTTTGCATGTCCGGCACGACGACCTCGCAACCCGCCGCTTCGAGCAGCTTCAGGGTAGAGAAGCCGATTTCCGGCCGCATCATGTCGACCAGGCAGGTAACAAATAATCCGACGCGCATTTTATCTTCCGTATCTGTAGTTATGGGACCGTCTCGGCGGCCTTCAGGGCCCGCGCAGTAATAAGTTGTTCATTTTGGCGGCCGTAGCGGGACGCAATGCCAGGGGGCCGCCCAGCTGCGCGTGACACGCCGCAGTGCGAGCACTGCCAGTGGCGCGCAACGACGCAGTGCGGTCGCTACGGCCAGCAAAAATGACAACCTATTGTTGCGCGGTCCTGAGCACCCCGCATTATCGCGCGCAATCGAAAAAAAATATGCCGGAGGGAGATGAAAAGATTTGGCGCTATGCGGCCAATTTTTTTCCGCGCCTTTTTCATTTTTTCACATTGTGGTATAAAGTGTATATTGCAACGCACCAATCCGCTATGAAGAACGAGCAATCCCGCGAAAACAGCCAGATTACGATCCAGGTGATTGAGCGCATGATTTCCCTGCTGGATGCGCTCGCCCTATATCCGGACCCGGTCAGCCTGAAAGAGCTGTCCACCGTTACCGGTCTCCATCCTTCCACTGCCCACCGCATCCTGAACGATATGGTGGTCAAGCGTTTCGTCGACCGCGCGGAAGCGGGTTCCTATCGGCTGGGCATGCGCTTGCTGGAGCTCGGCAATATCGTCAAAAGCCGGTTGAACGTGCGCGAAGCCGCGCTGGATTTCATGCGTGCACTGCACCGCAAAACCCATCAGACCGTCAACCTGTCGGTGCGGCAAGGCGACGAGATCGTGTATATCGACCGTTCTTTCTCCGAACGTTCCGGCATGCAGGTGGTGCGCGCCATTGGTGGCCGTGCGCCGCTGCACCTGACTTCGACCGGCAAGCTGTTCCTCTCGGTGGACGATGCGAAACTGGTGCGTGCCTATGCGACCCGCACCGGCCTGGCCGGCCACAACAAGAATTCGATTACCGATCTGGTCAAGCTGGAGCGGGAACTCAGCCTGGTGCGGGCTCGCGGTTATGCTCGCGACAATGAGGAACTGGAGTTGGGCGTGCGCTGCATGGCAGCCGGCATTCGGGATGACTCCGGCAAGCTGGTCGCCGGCCTCTCGATTTCGGCGCCGGCGGACAGGTTGCAGGAAGAATGGGTGGAAGATTTGATGACTACGGCGAATCAGATTTCTGCGGTACTGGGGTATGCGCCGGAGGGGTTGACGGCGTAAGGCTTACCCGCAAATATCATCAGTCGGTAGGCGTCGTGCATACCTGAGTCCCAGGTTGGGATGCGAATCCCGACATTCCGCCCTCTGCACGACGAACGGCTCTTGCGGATGCCCGAACGTTGGGATTTGCATCCCAACCTACATCACCGGGGTGCGAGCCGTATCGCATTTATGTTAGTACTCAGGCTATCCTGCGGTACAACCCGTTCTCCGCATCGACCGTCTTGAAATGCGCCACAAACGGCGCATCGTCCGGCTCGCTCGTATGATCGACGCTCAACATGCCAAACAGCGGCAGGCTTTCGCGAAACAGCTGCAACGCCCGCCTCCGCAACGCCGGTCCAAAGTCACCCAGCGCCCTGCGGCACACGATCAACTCAAACTCATTGAACGAGGCGTCGGTGGCGAGATTGTATTGCGCCCAGGTGATCCGTGACAGCAGCTCGCGCCGGAAGTACATCTTCCCGCCGTCTTCGACGCAGTACTCCGCAAGTGACTTCGTGCCGCCGCTGCGGCGGTAATTGTCTTCGAACAGACTGAGCTGATCCGGCGCAAAACTGCCCTTGGCCGCATCCGTCAGTAAAGACTCATTCGCCACCGTGGCGAATATCCGCGTCTTATCGTACAACTGCTCTTCCGTCAGCATGATCGCCAGAGCAGCCGCCTCTTGCACGGATGCGCATTCGGCGATCCAGATCTTGGGCGACGGGCATGACCGCAGCCAGGGACCCAATGCGCCGCGCAGCGAGAGGAAGTGTTCGGGATCCTCGAACAAGCCTGCCGGATGGACACTCAGCGCGCGCAACAACGCATCGCCTGCGGCCTCGTCGTGCATCACCTTTTCCAGCAGCGCGGATACCGTATTCAATCCATCGCTTTGCATCAGGAGGTGCAGTTTTTGGCGCAGCGGGTCACGCTGATAACCGCGAAAGTCATACCCGAACAGCTGGAAAACGCCTTCCAGCAGAAGGTCGATTTCCAGTTCTTCAACGGCTTGCAGTCGGTCCATAGGACGCTCTATTGGTGCAGCCATACTCGCATCAGCGACAGCAATTGCGCGACGTCCACCGGCTTGGTGATGTAGTCAGAGGCGCCCGCCGCGATACATTTGTCGCGGTCGCCCTTCATCGCTTTTGCAGTCAGTGTGATGATCGGCAACGATTTGAACTTCGGTATGCTGCGAATCGCGCGCATAGTGTCGTAGCCGTCCATTTCCGGCATCATGATGTCCATCAGGACGATCTCGATCGACGGATCCCTTTCCAGCACTTCGATGCCATCGCGTCCGTTTTCGGCGAACGACACCTTCATCTGCTGCCGCTCGAGCACCGAACTCAATGCAAAGATATTGCGCAAGTCATCGTCGACGATCAGTACCCTGCGCCCGGCGAGTCCGCCTTCGGCCGCATGCACTTCATCCAGCATGCGACGCTGCATCTCCGGCATGTTGGCGTGCGCACGGTGCAGGAACAGCGCCGTCTCATCCAGCAAACGCTCGGGCGAACGCGCGTCCTTGACGACGATAGTCTTCGCAACGCGCTTGAGCCTGGTGACTTCCTTGCGGTTGAGGTCCTTGGCGGTATACACCACGATCGGCATATTGCGCAGGCTCGCGTCGTCACCGATCTTGTCGATCAGGTCAAAGCCGCTGATATCCGGCAGGCTGAGGTCGATCACCATGCAGTCGAACTGCGAAGCCTTGAGCGCCTCCAGCGCCGCCTGGCCGGTCTCGACCGCGGTAATGTTGACGTCGGTCGCCCCGATCAGGGTGACGATCGATTCACGCTGCATCTTGTCATCCTCGACCACCAGCAGGCTGCGTTTGCCGCGCGTCAGGAACTGCTGAATGCGGCTGAATTCCTCCAACAGGCGTTCGCGGCTCACCGGTTTGTTCAGGTACGAAATAGCACCCTGGCGCAGCGCGCGCTCACGTTCTTTCAGGCTTGATATCACATGAACCGGAATATGGCGTGTGCTCGGATCGCGCTTGAGGCGGTCGAGGACGGTGAACCCGTCGACGTCCGGCAAATCGATATCGAGCAGAATCGCCGCCGGCAGATAGTCCCGCGCCAGCGTCAGCACCGAATCGCCGCTGGAGGTGACGATGCCCTTGAAGTTCTTCTCGCGCGCATACTCCAGCATGATTTTTGCGAAGCGTGCATCGTCCTCGACGATCACAACCGATGCTTCGCCCGGTGTGACCAGCGACCGGTCATCGTGGCTGGGTTCATAATGTATCCGCGGCATTTCAAGCGCGGGTTGGGCGCGCGGCACGTCCACTGCGTCCATCACTTCCACTGCCTGCACGTCGGTATAACCTGCCTGCGACGAAACTACTTGTAAGCGCGGCGTGCCCGGCGTCTTGCCGGGCAGGTCGTAGCTCTCGAACCCGATGCGGTTAAACGGCATGTACAGGGTGAACGTGCTGCCCACGCCGACCACACTCTCGACACGAATCTCGCCGCCCAGCAGGCGTGCCAGTTCGCGGCTGATGGACAGGCCCAGGCCCGTGCCGCCATATTTACGCGCGGTACTGCCGTCCGCTTGCTGGAAAGCCTCGAAGATCAGCTGCAGCTTGTCGGATGGAATGCCCACCCCGGTGTCGGCCACCGAGAATGCCAGCACCGCCTCAGATTGACCAAGGACCGGATGGTCGGCGCTCCAGCCCCGGTCGGCCAGCGCGATGCTGAGCGACACCTGTCCATGCGCGGTAAATTTGAATGCATTGGACAGCAGGTTTTTCAGGATCTGCTGCAGTCGGGTGTTGTCGGTCATCGTTGCCATCGGCAAGGATGGAGCCAGTTCGACCTCGAAGCTGATGTGCTTCGCTTCCGCCATATGCCGGAAAGTACGCTCCACATAACCGCGCAGTGTGAGGAAGCGGCATTCGCTGACTTCCAGCGTCACCGTACCCGATTCGATCTTCGACAGGTCGAGAATATCGTTAATCAGCGTCAGCAAGTCACTGCCCGAACCGTGGATGGTCCGCGCGAACTCGACCTGCTTCTCGCTCAGGTTGCCTTCCGGGTTGTCGCTCAACTGCTGCGCCAGGATCAGCAAACTGTTCAATGGCGTACGCAACTCATGCGACATGTTGGCAAGGAACTCGGACTTGTACTTGGACGACAGCGCCAGCTGGGTCGCTTTTTCCTCCAGCGCCAGCTTCGCCTGTTCCACCTCGCGGTTCTTGCGTTCCACCTCGATGTTCTGTTCGGACAGCAGGCGGGCTTTTTCCGCGAGTTCAAGGTTGGTCTGCTGCAGTTCTTGCGCCAGCGACTGGGACTGCGTCAGCAAGCTTTCGGTCCGGCTGTTCGCTTCGATCGTGTTCAACACCACGCCGATGGATTCCATCAACTGGTCGAGGAACGAAAGGTGCGTTTCGGTGAATCGATCCAGCGATGCGATCTCGATCACCGCCTTCACCTGCTGTTCAAACAGGATAGGCAGCACCACAATATTGGTCGGCGGCGCAGCGCCAAGACCGGAAGACACCTGGATGTAGTCACGCGGTACGTTGGTGAGCCAGATGCGCTGCTTCTCCAACGCGCACTGACCGACCAGACCTTCGCCCGGCAGGAATGAGGTAGGCAGTTTCCTGCTTGAACGATAACCGTAGCTGGATACCATGCGCAGGCGGGCGTCGGATTCCTGCGAATCCATCATGTAGAACACGCCATGGTGCGCCGTCACCAGCGGAGCCAGTTCGGACAGGATCAGCGAGGTCACCGCTTCCAGGTCGCGCTGGCCTTGCAGCAGGCGTGTGAATCGCGCAAGGTTGGTTTTCAGCCAGTCCTGCTGCGCATTCTTCTGCGTGGTTTCCTTCAGGTTGCGGATCATCTCGTTGATGTTGTCCTTGAGGTCCGCCACCTCGCCGCGCGCTTCCACCTGAATCGAACGCGACAAGTCGCCGCGCGTCACGGCGGTTGCCACTTCCGCAATCGCTCGCACCTGTGTGGTCAGGTTGGCCGCCAGCTGGTTCACGTTTTCGGTAAGGTCTTTCCAGGTACCCGATGCGCCCGGCACGCTGGCCTGGCCGCCCAGTTTTCCTTCCACACCCACCTCACGCGCCACGGTGGTCGCCTGGTCGGCGAACACCGCGAGCGTGTCGGTCATTTCATTGATGGTGTTGGCCAGCGCAGCAATCTCGCCACGCGCCGCCACCGTCAGTTTCTTCTTCAGGTCGCCGTTCGCCACCGCGGTCACCACGCCTGCAATACCGCGCACCTGCGCGGTCAGGTTGGCCGCCATGAAGTTCACGTTATCGGTCAGGTCTTTCCAGGTACCGCCGGCGCCTTCCACCTGCGCCTGGCCGCCCAGCTTACCTTCCGTACCCACCTCACGCGCCACCCGCGTCACTTCCGATGCGAACGAGTTCAACTGGTCCACCATCACGTTGATGGTGTTTTTCAGTTCGAGGATCTCGCCCTTCACGTCCACCGTAATCTTCTTGGACAAGTCACCTCGCGCCACAGCGGTGGTCACCTCCGCGATGTTACGCACCTGACCGGTCAGGTTCGACGCCATGAAGTTCACGTTGTCGGTCAAGTCTTTCCAGGTACCCGATGCGCCAGGCACGTTCGCCTGTCCACCGAGACGGCCTTCAGTACCCACCTCACGCGCCACCCGCGTCAC
>JBBWZW010000130.1:0-4448 GCA_039649305.1 Burkholderiales bacterium | reverse complement strand
GATTGACGACAGAACGCGACATTGATCAACTGCTTGTCGAGCGCGTCCAGCGTGGCGATAAAAAGGCGTTCGAGCTGTTGGTGACCAAGTATCAACGGAAACTGATGCGGCTCGTTTCGCGGCTCGTTCGCGACCAGGCAGAAGCCGAAGATGTAGTGCAGGAAGCATTCATCAAGGCATACAGGGCGTTACCCCAGTTTCGCGGCGATTCCGCGTTTTATACGTGGTTATATCGTATTGGTATCAATACCGCGAAAAACTATCTGGTAACGCAAGGCAGGCGTGCGCCTACATCAACTGAGGCGGATGCTGAAGAAGCAGAAACTTTTGACGACGGGGAGCACCTAAGGGATATCAACACGCCTGAGTCGATGTTGGCCACAAAACAAATCGCAGAAACAGTAAATGTGGCCATGGATGCCTTGCCGGATGAATTGCGAGTTGCAATTACGTTGCGCGAGATTGAAGGCTTGAGCTACGATGAAATTGCGGAGGCAATGGGGTGTCCAATTGGTACCGTGCGCAGCAGGATTTTCCGGGCGCGCGAGGCTATCGCAGAGAAGTTGAGGCCGTTGCTGGGTACTGCGCTCGATAAACGCTGGTAGCGTCAAAAGAGCGTAAAAACAAGTATTTTTGAATAAAAACAGGGGGGCTGGCCCAGCCAGTAAAGGTAGTTATGAATACGAAAGAAATGACCCGGGAACAGATTTCCGCCTTCGCCGATGGGGAGCTGGCAGACCAGCATGTCGATTTGGCGCTGGCCGCCCTGCGCAGGGACGACGGCCATTCCGATTGGGAGTTGTACCACCAGATCGGCGATGTGTTGCGTTCTGACGACATGGACGTGAAACTGAGTTCAGGGTTTGCCGCCCGCATGGCGGCGCGGCTCGAGATGGAACCCGCCATCGTTGCGCCCATGCCCGTCAATCCTTCCACTACAACCACGGCGCCTGCCGCGCGACCGGTCAAACGCTGGGCAGTACCGGGCATGGTTGCCGCCGCTGCCATGGCGACGGTCGCATTCATCACGACTCCGCAGTTGATGGTCGCGACGAAAGGCGAACCCTCAGGTTCAGGCAAGCCCATGCTCGCCTCCGCTGACGGGCATATTGCCGTCGTGTCCGCCAATGCGCCCGAGGGCGTCGTATTGCGCGATCCGCGCATCGACGAATACCTGCTGGCGCACCAGCGTTTTTCTCCTTCCGTGTATAGCACCGCGCAGTACGCACGCTCAGCGACCTTTGCAACCGACTCCAATAAATGATTTTTATGCGGCAAACATTCGTTTTGCTTCAGTTTGTCGTTGCGCTGTCTTCTTTTAGTGGTTTTTCGGCTCACGCCCAGAATGCGGATACGCAGGCCGATAGACGGGAAGCGCATTCCTGGCTGAGGAAAATCCAGGCGTCGGCGCAGAAGCTCAACTACTCCGGCACGTTCGTCTATCAACAGGCGAACCAGATGCGCACGTCGCGTATCACGCATATATTGGACGGCAAAAACGAAATCGAGAAGCTTGAAATCCTCGACGGGAAGCCGCGCGAATACATACGCAATAACGAGGAAATCGTTTGCTATGTGCCCGAGGCCAGGACACTGCTGGTCGAGAAGCGCATAACGCATGATGTATTCCCGGCCATCCTTGCTGCGAGCCCGTCGGACCTTGCTGAGAACTACGACGTGCGCAAGGGCGAAACCGGCCGCGTAGCCGGTTATGACTCCCAGGCGATTGTGCTCGCTCCCAAGGACCACCTTCGGTACGGGTACAAGCTCTGGGCCGAGAAATCCACCGGCTTGCTATTGCGCGCCCAAACGCTGAACGAAAACGATGAGGTGGTTGAACAAATCGCCTTCACGCAGATTTCGATCGGCGGCATCGACAAAAGCCGCGTCAAGCCGAGTTTTCCGAATACCAGTGGCTGGCGCGTCGAGAACGCAGTGATGAGCCAGGCCAGCCTGTCCGGATGGACGGTCAAATCCGTACCTCCCGGCTTCAGGAAGATTCGTGAGGTAAAGCGTCTTGTAACGGACGCCACTTCCGCAAATGGTCCTGCGCCAGCCAGTGCGCACCAGAGCGCTCAGCCGGTCCAACGTGAAGTCTCGCAAATGGTTTTCTCTGACGGACTTGCCGCAATTTCGGTTTTCATCGAACCGGGCACCCAGAGCCGCACGGAGGGCTCGATGCACCAGGGAGCGATGAATATCATCGGCAAGCGTCAAGGAGACTTTTGGCTTACCATCGTGGGAGAAGTACCGGCGGCGGCGATCAAGCAAGTCGCAAACTCGATTGAATTCAAACCTAAATAGCTAGAACATAAATCAGGATTGTATGAAAACGATCTCTTCTACAAGAAGCACAGCTGCGCGTAATTCTGCAGCACGAAATTCTATTCTCGCGCTCCTGCTCGGGGTGGCGAGCACCTATTTTGCGCCCCCCCTGGCGGGCATGGTCACGCCTGCGTCCGCCGCCACTACGGTAGCCGGACTGCCTGATTTCGCCGACCTGGTCGAACGAACAGGCGGCGCAGTGGTTAACATCCGCACGACCGAACGGCTGAAACCAGGCCAGGGCGGCGTGCCCGGTGCCGGTGCCGATGACGAAGAGATGCAGGAATTTTTCCGCCGTTTCTTCGGCATTCCGATGCCGCCCCGCCAGCAGCAACCTGACCGCGCTCCCCGCGGCAGAAAGCCGGGTCCGCAACAGGACGAGGAAGTGCCGCGCGGCGTCGGTTCCGGATTCATCATCTCCGCCGATGGCTTCGTGCTGACCAATGCGCACGTGGTGGATGGGGCGGACGAGGTGTACGTGACGCTGACCGACAAACGTGAATTCAAGGCCAAGATCGTCGGGGTTGATAAACGTACCGATGTCGCGGTGGTCAAGATCGAAGGCAGCAACCTGCCACGCCTGACGATCGGCGATCCAAGCAAGCTGAGGGTCGGTGAGTGGGTGATTGCGATCGGTTCGCCGTTTGGCCTGGACAATACCGTTACCGCGGGGATTATCTCGGCCAAGGCGCGTGATACCGGCGACTATCTGCCGCTGATCCAGACCGACGTCGCGGTCAACCCTGGCAATTCCGGCGGCCCGCTGATCAATATGCGCGGTGAAGTAATCGGCATCAATTCACAGATTTACAGCCGCTCGGGCGGCTATATGGGCATCTCTTTCGCGGTGCCGATCGATGAAGCAGTGCGCGTGGCGGACCAGTTGAGGGTATCCGGCAGGGTCACCCGCGGTCGCATCGGCGTACAGATCGGCGAAGTCACGAAGGATGTGGCCGAGTCACTGGGCCTGGCCAGGGCGCAAGGCGCGCTGGTACAGCGCATCGAGCCGGGTAGCCCGGCTGAAAAGGGCGGCCTGGAAGCCGGCGACATCATTCTTAAGTTCAATGGAGCCAATATCGAGAAATCGTCGGACCTGCCGCGCATGGTCGGCGCGACGAAGCCCGGCACCCGCTCCACGCTCACCGTGTGGCGCAAGGGCGCCAACCGTGACATTGGGCTGACCATCGCCGAACTGGAACCGGAAAAGGTCGCGAAGAAAGAAGAGAAGAAGGCCAAACCCGAGCAGCCCGCCAATGCGCTCGGCCTGGTAGTCAGTGATCTCTCTGAAGCACAGAAGAAAGAGCTCAAGGTGGATGGCGGCGTAATAGTTGATGCCTCCGAAGGCGCCGCTGCCCGGGCGGGATTGCGAGCGGGGGATGTGATCCTGCGCCTGAACAACACCGACGTGAAAGACGCAAAGCAATTCACCGCGCTGATCACCAAGCTCGAGCCTAAGCGCATGGCGGTGGTGCTGGTCCGTCGCGGGGATGCCTCGCAGTTTGTGCCTATACGGCCGGCTAACGGCCAGTAAGGCCCGCGCACTTGTCATTGGGCGAGTCCTAAGCACAACGTCATTCCCGGAAGGCCGCAACCCGCTTTGGGCTTGCGGCCTTTTTATTTATACTGCGGTCCCGAGACACGACTGGAAAATTGGAATGGCCATCACACATTTCCGCCTCTATTCCCGCAGTTATTGCCACCTTTGCGATGACATGCTTGGCGCTTTGCAAGCATTGAGCGGGGACTTCGTGTTCACGGTTGAGGTGGTTGACGTGGACGCGGATGAGGAGCTGGTGGCGCAGTATGATGAACTGGTGCCGGTCCTCATGGGGAGCAGGGGCGGCGCGGCAATGATGCAACTGTGCCATTACTTCCTGGACGAAGCGAAAGTCAGGTCGTTCCTGGCCGGCGCGTAAAAGGCGCTGCGAGGCACTTGGGACCCGCGCAGGAATAAGTTGTCATTTTTGATGGTCGAAGCGGGCGCACTGCGGCGTGTCGGGCGCACTTGGGCGGCCCCCTGGCATTGCATCCCGCTACGACCGCCAAAATGAACAACTTATTAGTGCGCGGGCCCTAATGCTCGCTCTTGTCTTCTTCCAGAGTCTTGAATAAAGCGATCTGCA
>JBBWZW010000128.1:0-3932 GCA_039649305.1 Burkholderiales bacterium | reverse complement strand
TGCAGATCGCTTTATTCAAGACTCTGGAAGAAGACAAGAGCGAGCATTAGGGCCCGCGCACTAATAAGTTGTTCATTTTGGCGGTCGTAGCGGGATGCAATGCCAGGGGGCCGCCCAAGTGCGCCCGGCACGCCGCAGTGCGCCCGCTACGGCCAGCAAAATTGGCCAACTTATTCCTGCGCAGTGCCTTAGTCGACAGCACCCTGGTCGCGCAGCCATTGGACCAGCTTCTGCAAACCGTCGCGGTTGATGGAGATCGCGCTAGATACCAGTTCGTTGGGGTCGCCGGGGACGTCTTCCTTGATCTGGATTTCTATCGAAGAATCGTTTCCCGTGTGCAGCGTGACCACTAATTGCTCAGTGCCCACGGAACCGGCGTTGCGGATGACGGCTTGCCCTGTTTCGGACGCCTGAAATGTGGTTTGCATGCGGTTCTCCCGGATCTGCTGGCGACATCAATTGTACGCTTTCAGGAACGCTCACTTTTTCGAAATAAAAGCATTTCCCTCGATGTAAAACCGCAATTCTTCATGCGCCCAATGTCCGGCATAGGCGACGCCGATGCGTGGTCGTTCGACGATGGAAAACGTTTCCTTCCGCAGCGGTTCGGCAATATAGAAATCATCTTTCAGCAGGTCATGTCCGTTCAGCCGTTTGTCGATGCCCATGGCCCGGCACAACAGGCCCGGTCCTTTGGTATTGGCTTCGATATTGGCAATGGGCTCCAGCGCGCGCAATAACACCGCTGCGCCGTGGCCTTCCTGTTCGGTAACGACATTCATGCAATGGTGCATGCCGTAGATCAGGTACACATAGGCGCGGCCGGGTGCGCCATACATGATCTGGGTGCGCGGTGTGATGCCTTTTGATGAATGCGATGCGAGATCGTGGGCGCCGATGTAGGCTTCGGTTTCGACGATACGTCCGCGGCGCTCGACGCCGTCGACGATATGCACCAGATGTTTGCCGAGAAGTTCGCGTGCAACTTTGACGGTGTCGCGATTGTAGAAGGAGCGGGGGAGTTTTTTGTCCATGGGCTGGTTACACTCCTTCCCCTTCAAGGGCGCCCGGCGTAGGGGGAAGGCCGGGATGGGGTTCGCTGGTGCGCAATCAAAACCCATCCCCACCCTGACCCTCCCCTTGGAGGGGAGGAAACTTTGAGGGCTTGCGGGAGAGGGAAATGAATCAGCTCAACTGATTCGCAAACATCTCCAGATGATGATCCGTGCTGCCGAACTGCAGTTCAATCGCCATCAATCGCTTGAAGTAATGGCTGACGTCCAGTTCATCGGTCACGCCCATGCCGCCATGGAGTTGCACGGCCTGCTGGCCGACGAAACGGCAGGCCTGGCCGATCACGACTTTGGCGGCGGACAGCGCGCGCCGGCGTGCGACAGGATCGGGGTCGGTGCAGCGCACAGCAGCCAGGTAACTCATCGAACGGGCCTGCTCGATATGCAGCACCATGTCGGCCATCCTATGCTGCAATGCCTGGAATTTTCCGATCGGCACACCGAACTGCTTGCGGTTCCTGGCGTACTCGACGGTGGCGGCAAGCAGCTTGTCGAGGGCGCCGACAGCTTCGGCACACACGGCTGCGAGGCTGATATCGAGAATTTCGCCGAGCCGGGTTTCGGGGTCGCTGTCGGCATCGAGTAATGCGCTGGCAGGTACGAAGGTCTGGCTCAGCCGGACTTCACTGGCGCGTACGCCATCGACAGTCGAGTAGGGCACCTTGCGCAAGCCCTCCGCATTTCCCGGTACCGCGAATACCGCCAGCGGTCCATGTTGCCCGGCCGCCGCGAGACGCGCGGTGACCAACAGGACATCCGCTGAAGCGCCGTGTGAAACCAGGCTCTTGTGCCCGGTCAGCATATAGCCGTCGCCGGCCGGCCATGCGCGTGTTTCGATCGCGTGCCAGTCAAAACGCGTACCCGGTTCATCATGCGCGAGGACCGCGATTTCTTCGCCGGCGGCAAGAGCCGGGAGCAGGGCGGAGCGTTGTGCGCTGTTGCCGAGCGCCGCTATCGTTTTGGTCGCAATCACTGCGCTTGCCAGATAGGGTTCCAGCAGCAAGCCTTCACCGATCGCATTCATGACCAGCATGGTGTCGATCGGACTGCCGTCGAGACCTCCTTCTTCTTCGGGCACGTTCAACGACAGCAAACCGATATCCGCCAGCCCTTGCCAGACCTCGCGGCTGAAGCCTTCCGCCGACTTTTCCCTGATCTGCCTGCGGGTTTCAAAACCATACTCCTGGGAGACGAAGCGGCGGGTGGTGTCGAGCAGCATCTGCTGTTCGTCGGTAAATGTGAAATCCATCGTTACTCCTCTTACAGGCCCAGGATCATCTGGGAGATGATGTTCTTTTGAATCTCGTTGGAGCCGCCGTAGATCGACAGCTTGCGCATGTTCAGGTAATTGGCGGCGAGCGGGATCGAATAGAACGGCCCGACCACATCGCCCTGGTACCCGGCCGCCATCGCTTCGCGTCGCAACGGCAGCGCATAAGGGCCGACCGCCTGTGTCAGCAGCTCGGTGATCGCCTGCTGGATTTCGGTGCCCTTGATTTTCAGGATCGATGCTTCCGGCCCCGGCGCGCGTTGCTGCGCTTCCGCCGACAGCACGCGCAGGTTGGTGATCTCCAGCGCGGTCAGGTCGATCTCGACCTGGGCTATGCGCGCGGCGAACATCGCGTCCTTGATCAGCGGTTTGCCGTTTTTGATTTCCAGCGATGCGATGCGCTTCAGACGCGCAAGCTCGCGTTTGGCGATGCCGATGCCGGCGATATTTGTGCGCTCGTGGCCGAGCAGGAATTTGGCGTAAGTCCAGCCTGAATTCTCTTCGCCCACCCGGTTTTCTACAGGAACGCGCACGTTCTCGAACCACACTTCATTGACCTCATGCGCGCCATCCATCGTGATGATCGGACGCACCGTGATGCCGGGCGTCTTCATGTCGATCAGGATAAAGGAGATGCCGCGCTGTGGTTTCACTTCGGTGTCGGTGCGTACCAGGCAGAAGATCCAGTCCGCATACTGGCCTTGCGTGGTCCAGGTCTTCTGGCCGTTGACGATGTAATGATCGCCCTCACGTATTGCACGGGTCTTCACCGATGCCAGGTCGGAACCGGCGCCGGGTTCGGAATACCCCTGGCACCACCATTCTTCCGCCGCCAGGATTTTCGGCAGGAAGCGGTGCTGTTGCGCCGGCGAGCCGAATGCCATGATGACCGGCGCCACCATCTTCAGGCCGAACGGAATCCCGCGCGGCGCGCCCGCTGCCGCGCCTTCCTCTTCAAAAATATACTGCTGCACCGCGGTCCATCCCGGACCGCCGAACTCGGCAGGCCACGATACGGCGCCCCAGCCTT
The DNA here is from genome assembly GCA_039649305.1 of Burkholderiales bacterium. GTDB lineage: Bacteria > Pseudomonadota > Gammaproteobacteria > Burkholderiales > Burkholderiaceae_D > Noviherbaspirillum. The sequence continues at coordinate 559 of JBBWZW010000128.1, read as the reverse complement.
TGGCATGCAGGATGCGCTGCCAGCGCACGTAATCGTCGCGCTCAAGGATCAGGCCGTTGAGCACCTTGTGCCGGATGTCGGCCGGGAGGGACTTGGCGACGAATTCGCGCACGTCCTGGCGGAAGGCGATTTCTTCAGGGGTGAAGTTCAGGTCCATGGATTTCTCTTGTTCGTTGTGCGCACTACGCGGCGTTGAAAGCGGTGCGCAGGGCGCACCCGGCGTGTTACTGGAATGCCTGGATGCCCGTCTGTGCGCGACCCAGGATCAGCGCATGGATGTCATGCGTGCCTTCATACGTATTGACCACTTCCAGGTTCACCATGTGGCGGATGATGCCGAACTCATCGGAGATGCCGTTGCCGCCCAACATGTCACGCGCGGTGCGTGCTATGTCCAACGATTTGCCGCAGGAATTGCGCTTCATCATCGAGGTGATTTCCACCGCCGCCGTGCCTTCATCCTTCATCCGGCCCAAGCGCAGGCAACCTTGCAGGCCCATCGTGATTTCGGTTTGCATGTCGGCCAGCTTCTTCTGGATCAGCTGGTTGGCCGCCAGCG
>JBBWZW010000121.1:0-3980 GCA_039649305.1 Burkholderiales bacterium | reverse complement strand
AAATTCGATCGCGACGTCGATTGCCGCAATCAGGCAAAATAAGCACGACGGATCAAACAACAGGAGACACGATGTACGACAACAAATTCAAAGCCGCAATTGCAAGCGGTAAACCGCAGATCGGGATGTGGCTTTCGCTGGCAAACGGATACACCACCGAAATCTGCGCCACTGCGGGCTTCGACTGGCTGCTGATCGACGGTGAGCATGCGCCGAACGATTTGCGCAGCACGCTGGAGCAACTGCAGGTATTGGCGCCATACCGATCCCACCCCATAGTGCGACCGGTAAGCGGCGACACTCAACTCATCAAGCACCTGCTCGACATCGGCGTGCAGACCTTGCTGGTCCCTATGGTGAATACGGCGGAGCAGGCACAGCAAATTGTGTCCGCGATGCGGTATCCGCCGCTTGGTATCCGCGGCGTAGGTAGTGCCGCTGCCCGTGCATCGCGCTGGAACCTGCGCACGGATTATGTGGATCGCGCCGATGCCGAGGCCTGCCTGATAGTGCAGGCGGAAAGCCGGCAGGCGCTGGAAAACCTGGAGGCGATTTGTGCGGTGGATGGGGTCGACGGCGTATTCATCGGGCCCGCGGACTTAGCGGCATCGCTCGGTCACCGCGGCAAGCCGGGACATCCGGAAGTGCTGCAAGCGATCGAAGACGCCATCAAGCGGATCATTGCCAGCGGCAAGGCTGCCGGCATACTGACCTCCGATAACGCGCTCGCGAAGCGCTATATCGAACTGGGATGCAGCTTTGTCGCAGTAGGTATCGAGGCAAGCTTGCTCGCGCGCGCGAGCAGGGCGCTTTGTGCGGAATTTCTCGGCAACGGCGATGCACAATCGACTGCGCCGGCAGGCGGAAGCGTGTATTGATTGTTAAATGACCGCCCTGCGTGCCGCAGGGTTCTGTCGACTCGGGGATGGTCGCAGGGTGCGCCACGCGCACCGGAACTTCATGGTGCGCATGGCGCACCCTACGTCTGGCGTCGGTCCAAACGTAATGAGGAACCTCGATCCGCCTGACCCAATCCTCTGACACCTCCCGCCTCGCGGGAAAAATCTGTTGCTGCCCGATTTTTTTTCGTGATACATTTAGTAGAAATGTAGCAGATACCGAAAAGTGCGGACGCCGCTGAATTTCCAGCATGTCGCTTTCGATGCCCGTTTAAGTGGCATGGTTGCGCCAACGTAGTGCATCGCTGCAGTGATGAGGGCAGCCCACATGAAGCTGAAACACGAGTGATAAAGAGGAGTCAAAAATACGAAACCGATTCAACTAGCGCGTCACAAGAACATGCAATACCGAGCGCGGAGGCAAAGAACAAAATGAGAAAAGCCAGTCATAAAAAAATATTAAAGCCATAGATGAAAATGGCTGCGCGCATATCCATCGGTGCATTCGCACCCGATTTGCCAGCAAAAAGGTTTGGCACACTCCTTGCTGCCTTCATGAATGAACAATCTGTAATTTGTTTTGCAGTCGTACCGATTCTGTAGTCCATGTAACTGCTTTCAGCCAATTCACATGAAGGGTTCCCGATGCGATCAATAAAAAAAATCTGCCTCCTGGCGGCGCTGGTCTCCACTGCTTTCGGCGCTCATGCGCAAAACAAAAAATGGTGGCCGATCGACGTATTCGACGGTTCATCGCCGGGCAAGGTCGTCAAGTACTCGCCTCTGGAAAAGGCGCAGAAGCCATGGAGGATCTGCGTTCTTTTCCCGCACATGAAGGACAGCTACTTCACTGCCGTGAATTACGGCATAGTTGAGGAAGCGCGCCGTCTCGGTGTCAGCGTTTCCGTCTTTGAAGCGGGCGGCTACGACCAGCTTCCACGTCAGATTTCACAGTTCGACGACTGCCGCGCATCGAACTTCGATGCAATTATCGTCGGCGCCATTTCTGAAGCCGGCCTGAAGCAAAAGCTGGAAGAAGCCGCAGCGGCGAAGAAGCCGGTCATCGCGACCGCCAACCCAATCATGAATGCGCCGATAGCGGGACGCGCCTATAACTCGTTTCAGAACGCAGGCGCGAATACCGGCAAGGCCTTGCTTGAAAAGCTGAAGGGCGCTCCTGCAAAGGCTGTCACTTTCCCCGGCCCGCAGGGATCGGGATTTGCTGAAGCGCTGCGGGACGGATTTGTCGGTACGCTGAAGGGATCGAAGGTCGAGATACTGGACCAAAAGTTCGGCGATACGGGCGTCAGCGTTCAGATGCGCCTGGTCCAGGACGCGCTGCAGACGCATCCCAAAATGAATGTCATCTGGGGCACTGCGCCTACAGCCGAAGCCGCCGTCACTGCTGTTTCCGAAGCTGGCCGCGACGACATTGTGATCCTTGCATCCTATGAAAATCAGGCAATGCTCGACGCCGTCAAGCGCAACGAGATTTTCGGGTTCGCTACCGGCTATCCGGTGCTCACCGGCCGTATCGCGCTGGACATGGCGGTGCGCAACCTGGAGCAGAAGAACACGCATACGTTTGTCCATCCGATTCCGGGCTTCGTCTCCAAGGACACCGTCGGAAAAACCGATCTGAGCCTCGTGTTCGCTCCCGCAAGCTTCAAGCCCGTCTACAAGGTCGAGGCCGGCAAGTAGTTCAGCAACTATTCCTGCACCGCGAGCCGGTGCAGGACCTTGTGGGAATGGATCAGCAATATGACAGAGTTAGCCCCGTTGTTGTCGGTCCGCGGAATCAGAAAGCGGTTCGGCAGCAACATCGTGCTGAAAGACATGGACCTCGAGCTGCGAGGCGGAGAGATCCATGCTTTGCTCGGAGAAAACGGCGCAGGGAAATCGACACTCATTAACCTCATCATGGGAATATTTCCGCCTGATGCGGGTGAACTGCGGTTCGCAGGCCAGTCGATCGTCGGGCGCACACCCTACCAGTTGCGGCAGATGGGGATCAGCGCCGTGTTCCAGGAGTTCAGCCTGGTCCCCGAAATGACGGTGGAGGAGAACCTGTTCCTCGGCCGTGAGATGACGAAGGGCGGTTACCTGTCGCGTGCTGCGATGCGGGCGCGTTCCGAAGCCGTTATCACCGACCTCGGCTTTACGTTATCGCCTGACCAAACGATCAAAACACTTTCGCGCGCCCAGCAGCAAATGGTGGAAATCGCCAAGGCGCTGTTGGCCGATGTGAAGCTGCTCATCCTCGACGAACCGACGGCGTCGCTCACGGAATCGGAAGCCGAGAAACTGTTCGAGCTGATCGCCCGCCTGAAATCGCAGGGCGTCGGCATCATCTATGTGTCGCACCGGATGCCGGAAATCCGGCGGCTGTCAGACCGGGTAACCATACTTCGTGATGGTCAACGGGTTGGGACAGTGAACACCCGGGAGTGCGATGACAACCACTTGATCGAAATGATGGTGGGCCGTCCGATCGATCTGCTGTTTCCGAAGATCAGACATGCGCCGGATGCGGCACGCCTTCAGGTCATGGGTCTTACGTTGAAAAACGGACTCGTGAGCGACGCCAGCATCAAGGTTCGGGCGGGTGAGGTGGTCGGCATTGCCGGTCTCGCGGGCTGCGGGAAATCGGAGCTGCTGCGAGCCATATTCGGGCTCGAAACAATCGCGTCCGGCTCCATCATGCTTAACGCGACGCCGGTCAACGACCCGACGCCTGCCAAACTGCTCGGGCGGCATGCCTGCTATTTCACCTCGGATCGTGTCGCGGAAGGGCTGGCGCTGAACCGTCCGATCCGCGAGAACATCACCATGTCGTCTCTCGACACAGCAAAGTTTTCAGGCAATGGCATCCTGAATCGGCGCGCCGAGACGCGCGAAGCGACGGAAATTGCCAAACGGCTGCAAGTGCGACCGCTGGACATCGAGGCGCATGCGGGACGCCTGTCGGGAGGGAATCGGCAGAAAGTGCTGCTCGCCCGAGGATTTGCGCGGGACATCGATCTGTTCCTGTTCGATGAGCCGACCGTCGGCATCGATGTCGGCGCCAAGCTCGAGGTCTAC
>JBBWZW010000110.1:0-2532 GCA_039649305.1 Burkholderiales bacterium | reverse complement strand
TGCCTGTGATCGTGGTCAGCTCACACAGCACCACCGGCGCTTCCATCACGCTGAAGGCGCTCGGTCTCGGTGCCTTCGACTTCGTAGCCAAACCGGCCGACGTCTCGGCACGCATGCCGGAGATTGCGGCGGAATTGATCGGCAAAATCAAAGCGGCAGCGCAAAGCAAAGGCTTCCGGCCGCCGATGATCGCGGAAGATCGCGCACCAGCCGACAAATCTCGCAAGCCAGGCGCCGCCCCTCCGACGCGTGTGATTGCGATCGGCGTTTCCACCGGCGGACCGAATGCACTCCAGTTTGTACTGTCGCGACTTCCTCCTGAATTCCCCGGCAGTATTCTGATCGTGCAGCACATGCCGGACGGCTTTACCGAAATGTTTGCCAAGCGGCTCGATGAAGTTTGCGCGGTTCGCGTCAAGGAAGCGCAGTCCGGCGATCTGTTGCTGGCAGGACGAGTCCTGATCTGTCCCGGTAACCGCCACCTGAAGGTAAAGAAGCTGCCGCTGGGAAACGTGGCCGTATTAGCAGACGAGGCTGCGGTCCATGGCCACCGCCCTTCGGTCGATATCCTGTTTCGTAGCGTCGCTGAAGAATTCGGACCGCAGGCCGTGGCCGTGATCATGACCGGAATGGGCGACGACGGGGCATCGGGGATGGGTGCCGTCCGGGCGGCGGGAGGGATGACTATCGCTCAGAGCGAGGAGTCCTGCGTGGTCTATGGCATGCCCAAGGCAGCCATTGAGCGCGGCTATGTGATCCGGGTGGTGCACCTGGACGACTTGCCTAACACTTTACAGGCGCAATGTGCGCCTGAACGCGCCGGGGGCATCTCCGGCAGTAGCCGGGCCTTTAGTGCCGGAAGTAACTAGGGTTATCTATCGAAAGATGGAGAGCCCGTGGTATTGCTTAGGAGGGGAGGAGTGTCATGGAACAGTTTGCGCCCGTAAAGCGGAGCGAAGACGGCCAACCCGTGCGCTACCTGATCGTGGACGACTCTGTGTTCGCTCGCAAAAACCTCGCCCGGATGGTGGAGTCATTCGGCGGGCAGGTGGCTGGCGAAGCCGGAGACGGAATAACCGCGATCAGCGAATACGACCGGGTCACGCCCGATATCGTTCTCATGGATATCACCATGCCGCAGATGGAAGGTATTGAAGCGGCGGAGAAGATCGTGCGCGAGCATCCCAATGCTCGCATTGTGATGGTTTCCTCGGTCGGATATCAGGAAAACATCGTGGCCGCATTGCAGCGCGGCGCCCGGCATTTCGTACAAAAGCCGGTTAAGCCCGAAGTGCTTTACGAAGTCATCAAGTACGTGATGCGGGACGATGGAGCAGCGGCGCGCAGCGCCGGAGCCGGAGCCTAAGCCGAATGCGCATGGAGTTGATTCAGCCGTTTATCAACTCGGCGGATGCGGTCTTGGCCCAGGGACTACAGGGGCCGACCTCCGTCGAGAACCTGAGCATGGAAGAAGAGGCCTACCGGCGTAAAGGCGTCGCCGCCGAGATCTGCCTTACCGGCGAAATCGAAGGCCGGATTATTTTCGATCTCGATCCCCAAACGGCCGTAAAAGTCGCCAGTTGTATGGCCGGCGCCGAATTGCCTCAGTCCGACGACCTGGTCCGAGAAACCGTCTGCGAACTCGCTAACCAGATCATCGGCAACGCTGTCACCACTTTGAACGATCAGGGCTTCCACTTCCGCGTTCATCCTCCTCACATGCACACCTCGGACCACGGCGCCAAAAGCAGCGAGGATACCGAAGCTCTCGTGATGTGCTTCAACACCGCCAGCGGAACTGTCTTCATGAATGTCGCCCTCCGCTATCATCCCAGCGGCGTTGCCCAACACGCGGTCGCGGGGTGAGATGCGTCGCTGGTCGCGAGTCATTAGCTCAAACAATTCACATATGGGTGTGGGGGGCACGGCTTGAGCCGTGCATAAGGATTCCCTTTGAATAGGGCTTCAGGCGCCCTTCCCGCTTTCCCTAAGGACCCGCGATCATGAACACTGGATTCTGCGGCGGCGGCTGTGTGCCATTGACCGGCGGGCGACCGCTCACCGGAGCCGGCAAGCGCTGGAAATAGGTATCATTCGAAGTATCGATGAAGCTGACATTTCCGCCGTCGCAACTGGCGAGATAAACGCGCGAACTGTCGCCTCCAGCAGTCATGTTGAAGCGAAAGCGTGTGGTGGCGCAGATCGTAACCTGTGGGTCCACAGCAATCGCCTCCGGAAACCCCGGGATCCCAACTGTCGTCTTGATCGTATTTCCCGAAGTGTTGATCACCGTCACTTGCGGGAACAAATTGTCGATAGTGCTGGAACCGCTGCCCGCCACTGAGGTTTGACCAGCAACCGTTGCGTTAGCAGTTCGGAATGTACATGCCTGCTGATCGCACGAAGTGCCAGAAACGCCTTCGATCGTAAACGTCCCATCGAAACCCGCGGGCGTTCCGATGCCTGAAACAGAAATGGTCAACCCGGCAGTGAGATCATGCCCACCCGTCAATGTGTATGTGTAAGTTGCGG
>JBBWZW010000087.1:0-31779 GCA_039649305.1 Burkholderiales bacterium | reverse complement strand
GGAGAGGGGAGTCAGGCACTCGCGGAATTGTGGGTAAACGGCAGCTCCCTCGGGAGAGGGGCTGTCACATCACATCTTTTGCTTGCTTTCGTTGCCGGGGATGAACGGGCTCCACGGCTGCGCGCGAACCGGTGCTTTGGTCTTCCAGACGACGTTGAACTGGCCATCCGACTTGATCTCGCCGATCATCACCGGCTTGTGCAGATGGTGGTTGGTCTTGTCCATTGTCAGTTCGAAGCCGGACGGCGACTTGAAGGTCTGTCCTCCCATCGCGGCGATTACCTTGTCGGTGTCGGTCGACTTGGCTTTTTCAACTGCCTGCTTCCACATGTGAATGCCGACATAGGTCGCTTCCATTGGGTCGTTGGTCACCACCGTGCTCGCATTCGGCAGTTTCTTCTCGGCGGCGTAGGCTTTCCATTTCTTGATGAAGTCGCTGTTGGCCGGATTCTTCACAGACTGGAAGTAGTTCCAGGCAGCGAGGTGGCCGACCAGGGGCTTGGTGTCGACCCCGCGCAATTCTTCTTCGCCGACGGAGAATGCGACTACTGGGACATCGGTCGCTTTCAGGCCCGCATTGCCGAGTTCCTTATAGAACGGCACATTGGAATCGCCATTGATGGTGGAAATCACCGCGGTCTTGCCGCCGGCGGAAAACTTCTTGATGTTGGCGACGATGGTCTGGTAATCGGAGTGGCCGAACGGCGTGTAGACCTCGTCAATATCGGATTCCTTCACGCCTTTCGACTTCAGGAAAGCGCGCAGGATCTTGTTGGTCGTGCGCGGGTAGACGTAGTCGGTACCCAGCAGTACGAAGCGCCTGGCGCCGCCGCCTTCTTTCGACATCAGGTATTCGACCGCCGGGATCGCCTGCTGATTCGGCGCAGCACCCGTGTAGAACACGTTTTTCTCGAGCTCTTCGCCTTCATACTGAACCGGATAGAACAGCAGGCTGTTCAATTCCTTGAAGACCGGCAGCACCGACTTGCGCGACACCGATGTCCAGCAACCGAAGACTACAGCCACCTTGTCCTGCGAAACGAGCTGGCGCGCTTTTTCCGCGAATAACGGCCAGTTGGAGGCAGGGTCGACCACCACCGCTTCCAGTTTCTTGCCCATCACGCCGCCTTTGGCATTGATCTCTTCGATTGTCATTAAGGCCACGTCTTTGAGCGACGTTTCGGAAATCGACATCGTGCCCGATAGCGAGTGGAGGATGCCGACCTTGATGGTGTCGGCAGCCAGGGCCTGTGGCATCCACGCGGAAGCAACAAGTGTCAAAGCGCCGGCAGCGGTCGCTTTCAGAAGGGTGCGGCGGGACATAAGAGTCTCCTGTGTCAGGTGGTCGAAGAGTGCGATTGTTCGCAAACACCCTTTAGCAGGTTATGTGCCATTGGAAATGCGCACGGCTTTGCATCACTTCGCAAACAAATGGTGCGCATGAACGCTTCAGCGTGCAGTGTTGGTGCTTCATGTAGCGCCGCGAGCAACGCTTTGCCCGATGCCAGTGCGCTCGCATCGGTGACATTGGCATAACGTTATTTTTTCGACGCCCTCGTTTGAGGCGTTTCCAAATAGCGGATCCGCGCCCGAAAAAAAGCCGGCCCGCGGGCAGAGCCTTTGGGCCGGCGTTCGTCTGCACGCTGGGAGCGTGCGACTCGTTGTACAAGCGTTAATGCAGTCCCTGGAAAGCCAGCAATCCGCCCGACGCGGCGATAGCTGCTCCGCCAATGCGCAACAGCTTTTCATTTTTGGTGAGCGTTCGTCCGACAAAGAAACCGATTGCCTGCAATGTGATCGTAGTCAGTATGAACCCGCTTGCGAACTGCCAGGCGCCGGCGGAATCCGGGATTTCGGTGCCATGCGCGAAGCCATGGAAGAGGGCGAATACGCCCGCAATCAGCATCCCTGCCAGGGCGGAAATGTTGGCCGGGAACCTGACTGGAAAGCTGATTAAAAGGCCGATCAGGAACACCGAGGCAGCGATGCCTTGCTCGGTAAATGTCGGGGTATGGCCGACTGTCCCCAACCATGCCCCGATTGCCGTTAGCGCAAGAAAACTGCCCGGTATCAGCCAGCGCGCATGCCCGGTTTGCCGGGCCGACCATAAACCGATACCAGCCATCGCCAGCAGGTGATCCAGTCCGGTAAGCGGATGCAGGATGCCATCGGCAATCGCGCCTGCATGGCCCGGATGTGCGAGCACGACGGAAGAAGACAGGCTTAGCAAAACAGCCAGGCCGGCGCGGAGCGCGGAAATTTTCATATGTGTCCCTCGAGAGCGTTAACCAACAGACAGGTGTGGTCGCCTGACTCAGCAAGATTCAAGCCACTGAGTTTCCGAGTGGAATATGGTCGTCCATCAATCCCCGCCGGCGGCGCGGAAACCCGGCAACTCGCCGATAACGGCACGCAAATCCAACGAACCTGCGTTGTGGAAGTGCATTTGAATACTTTCATTTTGGCAATAAAACACATGTGTATATTTCACACACCACCTTCAATGTCAACGCTAAGTACTTAATAACCTTAAGAATTCATGCTTTAAGTTGCATGAATGAAATCGCGTAAGTCATTGACTTAATTGAAAAAAATCAAGTTTTTGCCTCTGAATATTACTTGACCGCAAAAACAGCATCCTCTAAAGTGGGCGGCAGTGTGAAAAAGTGTATTTTTGTGGGAGGAAATTCGGCCTGCTTACAGCTCGGATACGGTTCACGACCAACATATAAACGACAACCAAAAGGGTCTTCAGGGTGTTTCAAGGCGCATCAGCACTCAATCTCGATGCAAAGGGGCGGATGTCGATTCCGGCTAAGCATCGTGACGCCCTGATGGTCCAGTGCGAAGGCCGCGTGACCCTCACCAAGCACCCTCATGGCTGCCTGTTGTTCTTTCCGCGTCCGGTATGGGAAACCCACCGCGAACAGATCGCCGCATGGCCGATGTCGGCGCGGGCCTGGCAGCGCATATTTTTGGGTAATGCATCCGATGTCGAAATGGATTCGGCCGGCCGCATCCTGATCGCCCCCGAGCTGCGCTCTGCCGTAGGCTTGACGCGCGACGTGATGTTGCTCGGTATGGGCAGCCATTTCGAGATCTGGGATGCCGGCAAGCTGGCCGAGAGCGAGTCGGAGGCAATTGCCAACGGCATGCCCGACGTGTTGAACGATTTTTCTTTTTAGCGGCCCGTGATGACTCAAAACCCGGTGCCAGAATTGCAGCACCGAACGGTGCTGTTGGAGCAAGCGGTTGATGCGCTGGCGATTGAAGGCGTGCGCGCCGACGGCGTGTATGTGGATGGCACCTTTGGCCGCGGCGGACATAGCCGGAAGATTCTCGAGCGCCTTGGGCCTCGCGGACGGCTGATCGCGTTTGACAAGGATCCGCAGGCGATCGCAACCGCGAACGCGATGTCGGATCAGCGATTTGAAATCGTGCATGACAGTTTTGCAACGATGGGAGAGGCGCTCGCGGCGCGCGGCGTTTCGCAAGTGGATGGGGTATTGCTGGATCTGGGTATTTCGTCGCCGCAGGTGGACGATGCCGCACGCGGGTTCAGCTTCCGGGCCAATGGCCCACTCGACATGCGGATGGATACCACGCGCGGCATGTCGGCGGCCGAGTGGCTCGCTATTGAAGACGAACAGACGATCGGGAAGGTGATCAAGGATTATGGGGAAGAACGGTTTGCTTTTCAGATTGCAAAGGCGATTGCTGCTCGCCGGGCAATCGAGCCAATTTCAACCACACGACAGCTTGCCGGGATCGTGGCACATGCCGTTAAAACCCGTGAGAAGGGCAAAGATCCGGCGACTCGTACCTTTCAGGCTATCCGGATTTTCATCAATAAAGAGCTTGAAGAACTCGAAGTAGGACTTCACGCGGCGTTACAATATCTTGCCCCACACGGGAGACTGGCTGTGATCAGCTTTCATTCACTGGAAGATCGCATCGTCAAGCGCTTCATGGCCTCCAAAGCCAATGCGCCGCAGCCTGATCGTCGCCTGCCGATTCGTGCCGTCGACCTGCCGCAGCCCGATATCAAACTGTTGTCCAGACTGAAGCCTACCGACGCCGAAGTGGCCGATAATCCGCGCGCCCGTTCGGCCATCATGCGCGTTGCAGAGCGTCTGGGAGGCATCCGATGAGCGGGCGCCTTACTCTCCTGCTGACCATCGTGGTCGTGGCATGCGCGCTTTCGTTGGTGAACGCGCAGTACCACTCACGCCGCCTGTTCATCGAACTCGAACGCGCGCAAGCCGCCGCCAAACATCTCGATATCGAATGGGCACAATTGCAGCTCGATCAATCCACACTCGGCAAGCACGCGCGTATTGAAACCAATGCGCGCCGCGACCTGAACATGGTTCCGGTCTCGCCTGACCGTACGCAATACCTGACGCTGGGGGCGAAATAATGGCCGGCACATCACGCAGGGCTGCCGGCAAAGGCGTGGCATTCAGCGCCAGTCCGGTACTGGCAGTGAAGCTGCCGGTATGGCGCTCGCGCGTCGTGCTTTTCGCCTTGTTCGCCGGCTTCGCAGCATTGGCGGGACGTGCGCTTTGGTTGCAGGGCATCTCCACCGAATTCCTGCAAAAGCAGGGCGCGTCGCGTTATGCGCGCACGCTGGACCTGCCGGCCACACGCGGCAAGATCACCGACCGCAACGGACAAGTTCTCGCATCCTCGGTACCGGTACGCGCAATCTGGGCAATCCCGGAAGATGTGCTGGAGGCGTCGCCTGACAAGACGCGCGCCCTCGCGAAACTGCTGGATATGAGCGAACGCGATTTGCACAAGAAGCTTGATTCGGACCGCACATTCGTCTACCTGAAACGCCAGGTTGAAGTGGAAACCGCCGACAAGATCGTGAAACTCGGCATTGCAGGCATTCACACCCGCAGGGAATACAAGCGCTTCTATCCGGAAGGCGAAGTAATGGCGCACGTCGTTGGTTTTACCAACGTCGAAGATGCCGGCCAGGAGGGGATGGAACTCGCGTTCCAGAAGAACCTGGCGGGCGTCAATGGCAGCCGCCGCGTGATCAAGGACCGTCTCGGCCGCGTGGTCGAAGACATCGAGTCGGTGCGTGAACCGCATGACGGAAAAGACCTCGCGCTGTCGATCGATCGCAAGATCCAGTACATCGCCTTTTCAGCATTGAAGGAAGCGGTCGACAAACACAAGGCGAAAGCCGGCGCCATCGTGGTGCTCGATGCGAAAAGCGGCGAACTGCTCGCGCTGGCCAACCTGCCCACCTACAATTCGAATGATCGCTCGGGCCTGACCGGCGCCCAGCTGCGCAACCGGGTGCTGACGGATACCTTCGAGCCCGGCTCGACACTGAAGCCGTTTACCGTCGCCCTGGCGATGGAAAAGAAACTGGTGACGCCTTCGACCAATATCCAGACCGCACCGGGCCGGATCACCATCGGCCGGGCAACCATCGGCGATGCGCATCCGCACGGCATGTTGACGGTCGCGCAAATCATCGAGAAATCGTCCAACGTCGGCACCGCCAAACTGGCATTGCAAATGCAGCCGCAGGACATGTGGGAATTGTTCACCACTGTCGGTTTCGGCCAGCAGCCGAAGATCGGCTTCCCCGGCGCGGTGGCCGGCCGCGTGCGCCCGTTCAAGTCCTGGAAACCGATCGAACAGGCGACCATGAGCTACGGGCACGGCATTTCTGTTTCGCTGATCCAGATGGCGCGTTCCTACATGATCTTCGCGCGTGACGGTGACATGATTCCGATCACGCTGCAAAAGGCGACGGACCATCCGATCACCCAGCGCGTCATCTCGGAAAAGACCGCGCGCAACATGCGCAGCATGCTTGAAATGGCTGCCGGTCCGACCGGCACTGCGCCGCAAGCGCAGGTCCCGGGATACCGCGTGGCCGGAAAGACAGGCACTGCGCACAAGCTGGTCAATGGCCAGTACGCCAACAAGTACGTGGCGTCGTTCGTCGGTTTCGCGCCGGTATCCGATCCACGCATCATCATCGCCGTGATGATCGACGAACCGTCCGCCGGCAAGCATTACGGCGGCCAGGTCGCCGCTCCGGTGTTCTCGGCCGTGACCGCCAATGCATTGCGGGCTTTGAACGTTGCACCGGATTCGTCCGTGACCGACATCATCATTCCGGCGAATGCGGTAGAGGAGAGCATGTGATGCTAGCCCCCACCTCCCGTCAAACCGAAATCCTGACGTGGCTGCATACGCATGCGCCGGAAGCGCGCCTGTCGTCCGACTCGCGCAATATCGCCGCCGGCGACGTGTTCTTCGCCTATCCCGGCGACAGCGCCGATGGCCGCAAATATATTGCGCACGCAATCGAAAAGGGCGCGCAGGCGGTGGTGTTCGAAGGCGACGGTTTTGCCTGGGACGATGCGTGGCGGGCGCCGCACCTTGCGGTCCAGGACCTGAAGAAAATCGCCGGACCGGTGGCCAACGCCTGGTATCGCCAGCCCGACGCCACTATGTACACGGTCGCCGTCACCGGCACCAACGGCAAGACTTCTTGCACACAATGGCTGGCCAAATGCCTGTCGCGCCTCGGCGAACCGACTGCGGTAATTGGAACGTTGGGCGTCGGCTTGTTCAAGCGCGGCGATCATGACGGCTTCAGCTTCACCGGCTATACCACTCCCGACGCAGTACTGCTGCAGCGCACGTTGGTCGAGCTGCGCGATGCGGGTGCTACCGCAATGGCGATTGAAGCATCCTCGATCGGACTCGACCAGTCGCGCCTGGGCGGCACCCATTTCGACGTTGCATTGTTTACCAACTTCACCCGTGACCATCTCGACTATCACGGCGACATGGACGCCTACGAGGCCGCCAAGAAAACGTTGTTCGACTGGCCGGGATTGAAGCATGCCGTCATCAACCTCGACGACGACATGGGCCTGCGCCTGGTGCAGCACCTGAAAAACACCAATGCTTCGCTGCCCGTGATCGGTTACACGACGACCGGGCAGGCCGCGCAAGGGATACCCAGCCTGCACGCCACGGAAATCCGCGGCGGCCATGGCGGCACCGTGTTCCGCATCACTTCCCCGTTCGGCACGGCGCAGGTCAAGACTCAGATGGTGGGCCTGTTCAATGTCAGCAACGTGCTGGGCATCCTCGGTGTACTGCTGGCCAAGGGCGTTACGCTGAAAGCCGCGATCGAGGCGATCGAATCGCTGACCGCGGTCCCCGGCCGCATGCAGCAACTCGGCGGCCAGGACGCGCCACTGGTCGTGATCGACTACGCGCATACGCCCGACGCGCTGGAAAAGACGCTTTCAACCTTACGTCAGGTCGCCGAAGAGCGCGGGGGCAAGTTGTGGTGCGTATTCGGCTGCGGCGGCGATCGCGATCCGGGCAAGCGTCCGCAAATGGGCGGGGTATCGGAACTGGCGGATCACATCATCGTCACCAGCGACAATCCGCGCTCGGAAGACCCGGCCGCTATCATCGCGCAAATCGTCCGCGGCGTGAGTCCGGAAAGGATGCAGAAGGCCGCGCCACAGGTCCTCGAAGACCGCGCGACCGCCATCCTTTGGGCTGTGCGGCATGCCGAGAAAAAAGACGTGGTTCTCCTGGCCGGCAAAGGCCATGAAACGTATCAGGAAATCAAAGGCAAGAAATTGCCGTTTTTGGACGCAGACCATGCTGCACTGGCGCTGGCTGCGCGAGCAACAATGAAGGGGACCAATCAATGAAATCATCATTGGCTCAGTTAAAGCCATGGATTTCGGGTGCCGCGCTGGCGAACGACGCGACGGCCGAAACAGATTTTGACGGCGTCTCGACCGACAGCCGCAACGTGTCCTCGACCAACCTGTTTGTGGCATTGCGCGGCGAGCGCTTTGACGCCCATGATTTTGTTGCTGAAGTGGCGGCCAAAGGTGTGGCTGCTGTCGTAGTTGAACGCGTACCTGAAGGCCTGACCGTACCCGCGCTGGTAGTGCCGGATACGCGCGTCGCGCTTGGTGAAATGGCACGCTACTGGCGCCGTCAATCCTCGTTGCCGGTGATCGGCGTGACCGGTAGTAATGGCAAGACCACGGTCAAGGAAATGATCGCGGCCATACTCGCGGCCGCTTATGGAGCCGACGGTTCCATGGCCACGCGCGGCAATCTGAACAATGACATCGGCGTGCCGATGACGGTATTCCGGCTGAACAATTCGTACCAGGCGGCGGTGATCGAACTCGGGATGAATCATCCCGGCGAAATCGCGACACTCTCCGCCATCGCGCTGCCGACGGTCGGACTGGTCAACAACGCGCAGCGCGAACACCAGGAATTCATGGAGAGCGTGGAAGCGGTAGCCAAGGAGAATGGCGCCGTTATCAGCAGCCTGCCTGCGCACGGCACCGCTGTGTTCCCGGCGGATGATGCTTTTGCTCCGCTATGGCGCGCTTATGCAGGCCAGAGAAAAATCATGAGTTTCGGTCTCACCGCAGATGCTGACGTCACTTGCACATATAGCGCGAACGATTTCGGCAGCGACTTGTCCATAACAGCCGGCACGCGGAAATTCAACGTGAAGCTGGCCGCTGCGGGGGAGCACAACGTGCGCAACGCACTCGCGGCGACAGCTTGTGCTTTGGCCATCGGCATCCCTGAGGATGCTGTGGTCCGCGGGTTGGAAGCGTTTGCACCGGTCAATGGCCGGCTGCAGCGCAAGACGGCGCGCAACGGCGCACTGATGATTGACGATACCTACAACGCAAATCCGGATTCGATGCGCGCTGCGATCGACGTGCTGTCGAATGCACCCGCGCCTCGCGTCCTGGTCATTGGCGATATGGGCGAGGTCGGTAACGAAGGTCCGCAGTTCCATGGTGAGGTCGGCGCTTATGCGCGCGATCGCGGCATTGAACATCTGCTGACGCTCGGCGAACTCGCGGTTCATGCATCGAACGCCTTCGGCCCCAGTGCCCGGCATTTCGATGACATCGGTTCAATCAAACAGGCAGTCGATGCGCTCGTCACAAGCGACACAACAGTATTGGTGAAAGGCTCGCGCTTCATGAAAATGGAACGCGTCGTCCAACACCTCATGAATCCGGCAACACCAGAAAACACACAGGAAGCCCACTAACATGCTGCTTTGGCTGGCACAATATTTTCAACAGGATTTAGGGCCACTGCGGGTCTTCAATTTCATTACATTCCGGGCTGTATTCGCCACACTGACTGCCATGGCGATCGGACTGCTGTCCGGTCCCGCCGTGATCCGCATGCTGACCAGGCTGAAGGTCGGCCAGTCGGTGCGCACCAACGGACCGCAAACACACCTGATCAAATCCGGCACGCCAACCATGGGTGGCGCGCTGATCCTGATCTCGATCGGCATCTCGACGCTGCTGTGGTCCGACTGGAGCAACCGCTTCATCTGGGTGGTCCTGGTAGTCACGCTCGGTTACGGCGCGATCGGCTGGGTCGACGACTACCGCAAGGTGGTGTACAAAAACCCGGAGGGGATGTCGTCCAAGGAGAAGTACTTCTGGCAATCGCTGATCGGACTTGCCGCCGCCGTTTATCTCGCGTTCTCCGTGTCGGCGCCGACCCCGATCGAAGTATGGAAGCTGTTCATCGCCTGGGTGCAATCCGGCTTCAGCCTCGACCTGCCGCCGAAGGCCGACCTGATCGTGCCGTTCTTCAAAACCATCAGCTACCCGCTCGGCGTATGGGGCTTTATCGCGTTGACGTACTTCGTCATCGTCGGCACCAGCAATGCGGTGAACCTGACCGATGGCCTGGACGGACTGGCGATCATGCCGACTGTGATGGTCGGTTCCGCGTTGGGACTGATCGCGTACCTGACCGGCAGTGCGATGTATGCAAAATACCTGTTCATCCCGTATATCCCTGGCGCAGGCGAACTGCTCATCTTTTGCGGCGCGCTGGCCGGCGCCGGCCTGGCGTTCCTTTGGTATAACGCGCATCCGGCCCAGGTATTCATGGGTGACGTCGGTGCCCTCGCACTCGGCGGCGCGCTCGGCACCGTCGCGGTCATCGTGCGCCAGGAGATCGTCTTGTTCATCATGGGCGGCATCTTCGTCGTTGAAACCCTCTCCGTGATGTTGCAGGTCGGTTATTTCAAATATACGAAGAAGCGCTTCGGCGTCGGCCGCCGCATCCTGTTGATGGCGCCGCTGCATCACCACTTTGAACAGAAGGGCTGGAAAGAGACGAAAGTCGTAGTCCGCTTCTGGATTATTACGATGATGCTGGTGTTGTTTGGTCTTTCAACCTTGAAACTGCGCTGATGAATTACGAAGGTAAAAAGGTTCTCGTGTTAGGGCTGGGTGAATCCGGCCTGGCGATGGCACTGTGGCTTGCGCGCTGCGGCGCGGCGGTGCGCGTTGCGGATACGCGCGAACAACCGCAACGCTTGTCCGACCTGCGCGACGCGCTGCCGGATGCGGAATTTGTCGGCGGGACATTTGACGCCAGCCTGCTCGACGGCGTGGATTTCGTCGCGTTGAGCCCGGGACTGGCGCCGACGCGTGAACTGGCGGGCATCATTCCTGCAGCACAGGAAAAGAACATTCCTCTGTGGGGCGAGATCGAGTTATTCGCGCAAGCGCTCGCGGCGCTGCGCGCGGAGCGCGAGTACGCCCCGAAAGTGATCGCGATTACAGGTACCAACGGCAAAACCACGGTGACCAGCCTGACTGGCCTGCTGTGCCAGCGCGCCGGACTGACAGTACAGGTTGCGGGCAACATCAGTCCGGCCGCACTCGATGTGTTGCGCGCTGCGCTCGACAATGACGAATTGCCGCAAGTATGGGTGCTCGAGCTGTCCAGCTTCCAATTGCACACCACCTATAGTTTGCAAGCGGACGCCGCGACTGTGCTCAACGTGACGCAAGACCACCTCGACTGGCACGGCGACATGGAAGCCTACGCCGCCGACAAGGCGCGTATCTTCGGCGCCCATGCGGTACGAGTACTGAACCGGGATGACCCGATGGTGATGCAAATGGCATCGCCCCTGGCTGCATCGATCACCTTTGGCTCGGATGAACCAGAGCATGCCGATTGCTTCGGCTTGACGGATGACAATCGGATGCAGTGGCTGTCGGTCGGGGTATCGGCGGAAGACGGCGTGCCCACCAAGCGCCGCAAGAAAGACAATGTCGAACTGCCTGTTTACGTGAATCGCCTGATGCCGGTCGACGCACTCAAGATCCGCGGCCAGCATAATGCGGTCAATGCATTGGCGGCGCTCGCGCTCTGCCGCGCGATCGGCTTGCCGCTCGCGCCACTGCTGCACGGCGTGCGCGAATACCGCGGCGAGCCGCATCGGGTTGAACTGATTGCCAACATCGGCGGGGTCGAATATTACGACGATAGCAAAGGCACCAACGTCGGCGCCACTGTGGCGGCGCTGAACGGCCTCGGACTTGCCCAGGGCGGGTCGGGCCGGTTGGTGGTGATCGCCGGCGGCGACGGCAAGGGGCAGGATTTTGCTCCGCTGGCAGAACCGGTAGCCAAGCATGTGCGGGCGGTTTTGCTGATCGGACGGGATGCACCTGCCATCCGTGCCGCTGTCGAACGGTCCGGCGTTGACCTGATCGATTGCGAGACACTCGAGTCTGCGGTGCAACTCGCCTCCGAAGTTGCGCAAAGCGGCGATGCCGTATTGCTGTCACCAGCCTGCGCGAGCCTCGACATGTTCCGCAACTATGGACACCGCGCCGAAGTGTTCGTCGATGCGGTACGCGAAGTCGCGTTGTCGCGAGGCGAGGTGGTCGCATGAGATTTGCGATGCCATCGTTTTCACTGAACCCGGCAAAAACGCCGGTGAACGGCCTTGCCCAGCGCTCCAAGATGATGGAGTACGACCAGCCGCTGGCCTGGGTGGTCATATTGCTGATGCTGTTCGGCATGGTGATGGTGTATTCGGCATCGATCTCGTTGCCGGATTCGCCGAAGTACGCCAGCTACAAGAATTCGCACTTCCTAATCAGGCAGGCCTCGTTCGTCGGCGTATCGCTGCTCGCCGGCCTGCTTGCATTCCGCGTGCGGATCGAAACCTGGCAGCGCCTCGCACCCTATCTCTTCGTCTTCACGCTGGTACTGCTGGTATTGGTGCTGGTGCCCGGCATCGGCAAAGGCGTCAATGGCGCGCGCCGCTGGCTGTCGTTCAAGGTGTTCAACCTGCAGCCGTCAGAAATGATGAAGCTGTTCGTCGTGCTGTATGCAGCCGATTACACGGTGCGCAAGCAAGATGTGATGCACAAACTGACCAAAGGCTTCCTGCCGATGACGGTCGCGATCGGCTTTGTCGGATTGCTGCTGTTGCTCGAGCCTGACCTCGGCGCATTCGGCGTGATCGTCTGCATCGCGATGGGCATCCTGTTCCTCGGCGGCGTAAACGGCATCTGGTTCGGCGGCATCGCCGCCACGCTGGTCGGCATCTTCAGCCTGGTGATCGTGTTGTCTCCGTGGCGGCGCGAACGTATTTTTGCGTACCTGAATCCGTGGGAAGAAGGAAACGCATTGGGCAAGGCATATCAACTTTCCCATTCGCTGATCGCATTCGGCCGCGGCGAACTGTTTGGTGTCGGACTGGGCGGCAGCGTGGAGAAGTTGCATTACCTGCCCGAAGCGCATACCGACTTCCTGCTCGCCGTGATCGGCGAAGAACTCGGCTTCGCCGGCGTGCTGGTGGTGGTGGCGTTGTTCTACTGGATCGTCAAGCGCGCATTCGACATCGGCCGGCAGGCGATCGCGATCGACCTGACGTTTGCCGGACTTGCCGCCAAGGGCATCGGCATCTGGATAGGTGTACAGGCATTCATCAACATGGGCGTGAACCTCGGCCTGTTGCCGACCAAAGGACTGACCTTGCCGCTCATGAGCTATGGTGGATCCGGTGTGCTGATCAATTGCGTCGCGCTGGCCATCCTGTTGCGTATCGATTATGAGAATAGAGTGCTGATGCGCGGAGGCCGTGTATGAAGCGCCTGATGATCATGGCGGCCGGCACCGGCGGACACATTTTCCCGGGGCTCGCCATTGCGCAGACGATGCAGGCGCGCGGCTGGCAAGTGACCTGGCTGGGCACCATGCACGGCATGGAGCGCGAGATCGTGCCGAAGCACAGGATCGAAATGGATTCGATCGATTTCGCCGGCATGCGCGGCAAGGGCCTTGCGCATACCGCGCGGGGCGTAATCAAGATGGCTGCCGGCTTCGCCTCCTGCTTCAACATCCTCGGCCGGCGCAAACCGGACGTGGTGCTCGGCATGGGCGGTTACGTCACCGTACCCGGCGGCATGATGGCGAAACTGCGCGGCGTGCCTCTCGTACTGGTGAACGCCGATGCGGCATTACTGTTGTCGAACAAGACGCTCGCGCCGCTGGCCAAACGCGTGTTGTTCGGCTTCCCCGCGGATTTCGGTAGCGCCGCTGGCAAGGCGCTCGTTACCGGCAACCCGGTGCGCAAGGAAATTATCGCGCTGCCGTCACCTGCGCAACGCTACGCGGGACGCATCGGTCCGCTGCGCCTGCTGGTGGTGGGCGGCAGCCTCGGCGCGAAGGTGCTGAATGAAACGCTGCCTGCCGCATTGGCGCGCATATCCGCGGAAATTCGTCCGATTGTGACGCATCAATCGGGCAAGCAGCATATCAATGCATTGCGCGACGCTTATTCGCAAGCGCATGTCAACGCGGAAGTGGTCGACTTCATTGATGACATGCCGCGCCGCTATGCGGAGGCGGACGTGGTGATTTGCCGTGCCGGCGCGATCACGGTATCGGAACTGACTGCGGCCGGTGTGCCCAGCGTACTGGTGCCGCTGGTTGCTTCAACCACATCGCACCAACGCGATAACGCGAAGTGGATGGCGCAGCAAAATGCGGCGATCCATCTGCCGCAAACTGAATTGAACCCCGAGCGATTGGCGCAACTGCTGCAATCGCTCACGCGTGAGAACTGCCTGGCGATGGCCGAAGCGGCGCATGCCATAGGCCGTCGGCAGGCAAACGAAACCATCGCGAACGTATTGGAAGAACTGACAGGACCAACGCAACGAGCATGAAACATAAAGTTAAAAATATCCATTTTGTGGGCATCGGCGGCTCGGGCATGAGCGGCATCGCCGAGGTATTGCTCAATCTCGGGTATACGGTTTCCGGCTCCGACCTCGGCAGCAATGCCGCGACGCAGCGGCTGGCCGGACTGGGCGCGAAAGTGACCAAGGGCCACGCTGCAGAAAATATTGAGAATGCCGACGCCATCGTCACCTCGACCGCGGTCAAGGCCGACAATCCGGAAGTCGTGGCTGCGCGCGCGAAACGTATCCCGATAGTGCCGCGCGCAATGATGCTGGCGGAGTTGATGCGCCTGAAGCAGGGCATCGCCATCGCCGGTACCCACGGCAAGACCACGACCACCAGCCTGGTAGCGAGCGTGCTGGCCGAAGGCGGTCTCGACCCCACCTTCGTGATCGGTGGGCGGCTGACCAAGGCAGGCGCGAATGCCAAACTCGGAACCGGTGATTTCATCGTCGCTGAAGCCGATGAATCGGATGCGTCGTTCCTGAACCTGTCGCCAGTGATCGAAGTGATCACCAATATCGACGCCGATCATATGGAAACCTATGACCACAGTTTCGCCAAACTGAAGCAGGCATTCGTCGAGTTCACGCAACGCCTGCCGTTCTATGGCGTCGCCATGCTGTGCGTCGACGACGCCAGCGTCCGCGAGATCATGCCCTTTATCTCGAAGCCCATCGTCACCTACGGCTTCCGCGAAGATGCGCAAGTACGCGCGGTCGATGCGAAGGCAGTCGACGGCCATATGCAATTCACCGTGATCCAGGATGGTCATGCGCCGCTCAACGTGAGCCTGAACCAGCCGGGCATGCACAACGTGCAGAACGCCTGCGCCGCCATTGCGATTGCGCGCGAGCTCGGCGTGGATGACAGCGCAACACAGAAGGCGCTCCGCGAATTCAATGGCGTCGGACGCCGCTTTACGCGCTATGGCGAAATCAGCATCGAAGGCGGCGGCTCCTTCTCGCTGGTGGATGACTATGGTCACCATCCGGTGGAAACCGCGGCTACGCTCGCGGCAGCCCGTGGCGCGTTCCCCGGACGGCGCCTGGTGCTGGCGTTCCAGCCGCATCGCTACACGCGCACACGCGACCTGTTCGAGGATTTCGTCAAGGTGCTGTCATCGGCTGACGCGCTGGTACTGGCCGAAGTGTATGCCGCTGGCGAACAACCGATCGTCGCCGCTGACGGACGCGCGCTTGCGCATGCGCTGCGCGTGGTCGGCAAGGTGGAGCCGATTTTTGTGGAAGACATCGCTGAAATGCCGGACACCATACTGAGCATGGTCAGGGACGGCGACGTTGTAATCACGATGGGCGCCGGTTCGATCAGCGGCGTGCCCGGCAAACTGAGCCAGGCTAAGTGAGACGGGGCTAATAATGAGCAAACAAGACATTACTAAAGAATTCGGAAAAGTCGGCGTACTTTTCGGCGGCCGCTCCGCGGAGCGCGAAGTGTCGCTGATGTCCGGCAGCGGCGTGCTGAAAGCGCTGCAGGGCAAAGGTGTCAATGCCCACGCGTTCGATCCGGCTGAGCGCAGCCTGGCGGAACTGGCGGCGGAAAAATTCGACCGCGTGTTCATCGCGCTGCACGGCCGCTTTGGCGAGGATGGAACGCTGCAAGGCGTGCTGGAACAGCTCGGCATTCCATACACCGGCTCTGGCGTGATGGCCTCGTCGATCGGGATGGACAAGGTCATGACGAAGCGGATCTGGATCAACCATGGGTTGCCGACGCCGCGCTTCGAAGTGCTGGACGGCAGGAATACGCCCGAAGAAGAACTGCAGAAGGTCGCGGCCGACCTCGGACTGCCGTTGATGCTGAAGGCGCCGCATGAAGGCTCGACGATCGGCATCAGCAAGGTGATTGCCGCGTCCGAGCTGCAAGCAGGCTTTGCCAACTGCGCGAAATATGACGAGGTCGTGCTGGCGGAGGAATTCATTACCGGACGCGAGCTGACGGTGCCGGTGCTGGGCAAAGGCCGCAACGCGCGCGCATTGCCCATCGTTGAAATTCGTGCTCCTGAAGGTAATTACGACTACCAGAACAAATACTTTAGCGACGACACGAAATACCTGTGTCCCGCGCCGCTCGATAAGGAACTCACCGAGCGTATCCAGTCGCTCGCCGTGCGCGCATTCAATGCGATCGGCAGCGCCGGCTGGGCAAGGGTGGATTTCATGCTGCGCGCGGCAGACAACGAGCCGTTCCTGCTGGAGATCAATACGTCGCCCGGAATGACCGGCCATTCGCTGGTGCCGATGTCGGCCAAGGCGGCGGGTGTCAGCTATGAAGATCTGTGCGTCGAGATTTTACGTTCAGCTGATCTCGACCTGATGCCGTCGAAAGACTGGAAGCCCGATTAAAAGGACAACGAACGCGACTATGTGGCACGACGTCAGAATGTTAAACGCGATCAGCAACACGCTGTTTGGACTGCTTGCACTGAGCTTGCTGGCAGCCGGCGTGTGGACGGTTGCGCAGCGTCCGATGTTTACGCTGAAGGTGATTCGCATTGAAGGAGTTCAGGACGTGGAGCTGCGACGTGTCAACCCGTCGACGGTAAAAGGCACGGCGGTGCCGCGCATCAAGGGTAACTTCTTCACCGCCAATCTCGACGCGGTGCGGCAGGCATTCGAAACGGTGCCCTGGGTGCGCAAGGCTGCGGTGCGCCGCGAGTGGCCGAACCAGCTGGTCGTGACGATCGAAGAGCACGAGCCATTGGGCACTTGGGGAAGCGACGGGCGGCTGCTGTCGGCGCAAGGCGACGTGTTCATCGCCAACCTGGCCGAGGCGGAGGAGGACGGCGAGCTGCCGGAATTCTCCGGACCGGAAGGCAGCGAGAAAGAAGTAGTCGCGCGCTACAGGGAGTTCCGCCAGTGGTTCGCGCCGGCCAGCCTGGCGCCGGAATCGGTGCAGCTGTCGGGACGCTATGCGTGGACCGTGAGAATGGACAACGGCATGACCGTGGAACTTGGTCGTGAGCAAAGCCAGACGACGCTGAAAGACAGGGTAAACCGCTTGGTTGGCATCTACCCACAGCTCCTTGCGCGTTTGCAGGACGGTATTGAAAGTGTGGATCTGCGTTATCCGAATGGCTTGGCCCTGAAGGCAAGCGGGTTGGCCTTTGGATCGAATGTTAAAAAAAAGTAAGCGGAATGAAATGACAAAAGACGCGAAAAATCTGATTGTCGGCCTCGATATAGGCACCTCGAAGGTGGTGGCGGTCGTGGCTGAAGTCATGCCAAATGGGAGGCATGAAGTCATCGGCTTGGGTCAACACGAATCCAAGGGACTGAAAAAAGGGGTGGTGGTCAACATCGAAGCGACGGTCGAATCGATCCAGCGTGCGCTGGAAGAAGCCGAACTGATGGCCGACTGCAAGATCAGGAATGTGTATGCCGGCATCGCGGGCAGCCATATCCGCAGCTTCAATTCGAGCGGCATGGTGGCGATCAAGGACAAGGAAGTCACTTCCGCCGACGTCGCGCGCGTGATTGAAACCGCCAAGGCGGTCAACATCCCGACCGACCAGCAATTGCTGCACACGGTGCCGCAGGAATTTATCGTCGACAGCCAGGAAGACGTGCGCGAGCCGATCGGCATGAGCGGCATCCGTCTCGAAGTGAAGGTGCATATCGTCACCGGCGCCGTGTCGGCCGTGCAGAACATCGTCAAATGCGTACGCCGTTGCGGCCTGGAAGTGTCGGACCTGATCCTGCAACCGATGGCATCGGCGGACGCGGTGCTGACGCCCGATGAGAAGGAACTCGGCGTGGTGATGATCGATATCGGCGGCGGCACCACCGACGTCGCGATCTTCACCGAAGGCGCGATACGCCACACCGCGGTGATCCCGATCGCCGGCGACCAGATCACCAATGACATCGCGATGGCGTTGCGCACCCCGACTTCGGAAGCGGAGGAAATCAAGTTGCGCTACGGCGTCGCCAAGCAGGTGCTGGCCGATCCGAACGAATCGCTGGAAGTGCCCGGCCTGGGTGATCGGGGTCCGCGTACCTTGTCGCGCCAGGCGTTGGCCGCCGTGATCGAACCCCGTGTGGAGGAGTTATTCGCACTGGTGCACCAGGTGGTGCGCGAATCCGGATATGAAGAGGTACTTTCGTCCGGCATCGTGCTGACCGGCGGATCGGCAATGATGCCCGGCATGGTCGAGCTGGCGGAAGACATCTTCCTGAAGCCGACCCGTCTGGGCGTGCCCGAGTACAGCGGACAGCTGGCCGACGTAGTGCGCAGTCCGCGCTACTCGACCGTACTTGGCCTGTTGCTGGAGGCGAAGAAACAGTATTTGCGCGGGCACATCGTCACCCGCCAGGATGGTTCGGTGAAGGCGATCTGGCAGCGCATGAAGGAATGGTTTTTAGGTAATTTTTAATTTTTATTTTTGTATCAACCCGCAGTTAGCAGTTGCTAGTCGCCACACCGCGTGGTGACTATCGACTGGGAACTGCATATTCAATAGGAGTCATCATGGAAATCGATATGGTCGACAATGCAGCATTGGGCACCGTCATCAAGGTTGTTGGTGTCGGCGGCGCAGGCGGTAACGCAGTACAGCACATGATCAACAAGGGTGTGTCGGGCGTCGAATTCATCGCTGCCAATACTGATGCACAGGCGCTTGCGACTTCGAAGGCGCATAACATCATCCAGATCGGCGAAACCGGCCTGGGCGCGGGAATGAAGCCGAGTGTCGGCCGCCAGCTCGCGGAAGAATCGCGCTCGCGTATCGAAGACGCGCTGCGCGGCGCGCACATGGTGTTCATCGCCGCCGGCATGGGTGGTGGCACCGGCACCGGCGCCGCGCCGATCGTCGCGCAAGTGGCGAAAGAGATGGGCGCGCTTACCGTGGCAGTGGTTTCCAAGCCCTTCTCCTATGAAGGCGCGAAGTGCATGGAAATCGCTGATGAAGGACTGGAAGCGCTGAGCCAGCACGTCGATTCGCTGATCGTCATCCTGAACGAGAAGCTGGAAGATATCTACGAAGACGACAGCATGATCGAATGGCTGCAGCATGCCGACGACGTGCTGAACAATGCGGTTGCCGGTATCGCCGAAATCATCAACGTCCCCGGTCACATCAACGTCGACTTCAACGACGTCAAGACCATCATGGGCGAACAAGGCAAGGCCATGATGGGAACGGCGACTGCCTCCGGCGTCGACCGTGCCCGCATCGCAGCCGAACAGGCAGTGGCTTCGCCGCTGCTCGACGGCATCGACCTGTCCGGCGCACGCGGTGTGCTGGTCAATGTCACCGCCAGCCGCAGCCTGAAGGGCAAGGAAATCAAGGAAGTCATGGCGACCGTGCGCGCATTCGCCGCACCCGATGCGTCGATTGCCCAGGGCATTGCGTACGACGACAAGATGGGCGACGACATCCGCGTTACTGTTGTTGCGACCGGCCTCGGCCGCACGCGCAAGACAGTACAGTTGGTGCAGCCGCAGGTACTGCGCACCGGTACGCACAACGAACCGATGGTGGCGACCGCCGCCATGCAAGGCCTCGCGCAAGGTGCGGGCAATCATGCATTCGACGGTTTGAAAGCGCCGGCGGTGTGGCGTCGCGAGTCCGCTTCCGATACGGTGCGTGCGCTTGAGAAGAATGGAATGGAGACCTACGACATTCCGGCATTCCTGCGCAAGCAAGCTGACTAAGGATCTGTGTCACAAGGTCATTCCGGACCACCCGGAATGACCGTTTCCCCTCTGCAGGAAAAAACAGAACAGGGCATACTGCGGGTTGCATGCGCTTGAGTGATGCGCACTTCTGCTGCATACTTTCTGCCTTGAAATGCTGTAAATAACACAAGAGAGGAAACATCATGACTATCAAAGTTGGCGATCGCCTGCCTGAAAGCGCGCTGTCCGAATTCGTCGAAGTCGAATCCGCCGGCTGCTCGCTGGGACCGAATACGTTTAATGTCAAAGACCTGACCAAAGGCAAGAAGATTGCGATCTTCGGTTTGCCCGGCGCTTACACGCCGACCTGCTCGGCGAAGCATGTACCTGGCTATATCGAGAATGCCGCCAAGCTGAAAGCAAAGGGCATCGACGAAATCTGGTGCGTCTCCGTCAACGACCCGTTCGTGATGGGTGCGTGGGGACGCGATCAGAAGGCAACCGGCACCGTCCGCATGATGGCAGATGGCAGCGGCACCTTCACCAAGGCGCTTGGCCTCGAGTTTGACCTGACCGCGAAGGGAATGGGCGTGCGCTCACAGCGTTACTCGATGCTGGTTGATGACGGTGTGGTGAAGCAACTGAATGTCGAACAGGGTGGCAAGTTCGAAGTCTCGGACGCACAGACCTTGTTGTCCCAGGCGGGCTGAAACGAGCTTTCCTGTTTTCCTTATGAAAGAACGGCGCCTGGTGCGCCGTTTTTTTTCGTTCCGTCCGGCACGAGCGCGTGTCGGCAAACCACACCTCGATTGACGTAAATTAAGCACGGCCGCTTTTCCGGAAGCACGGGATGCCACTTTTTTAGAATGGTGCAAATCGACACGAGGGTGGGAATGCCTGTTTATGCGAGCACGAGATCAGCACAATATTGAATGCGATCTGCTGGTGGTTGGCGGCGGAATCAACGGCGCCGGAATCGCGCGTGACGCCGCCGGGCGCGGCTTGTCTGCCGTATTGTGCGAGCAGGATGATCTCGCGTCACATACTTCTTCTGCGTCCACCAAACTGATCCATGGCGGCCTGCGCTATCTGGAACATCATGAGTTCCGTCTGGTCCGCAAAGCGCTGATCGAGCGCGAGGTATTGCTACGTGCCGCGCCCCACATCATGCGACCGCTGCGCTTTGTCATGCCGCACGATGAAGGGCAGCGTCCGGGCTGGATGATACGTGCCGGCCTGCTGATTTACGACCATCTCGCGCGACGCGAATTGCTCCCGTCTTCGCACGGTATAGACCTGCAACGGCATGCTGCAGGCAATCCGCTCAAACCGGCGTTCAGCCGCGGCTTCGTTTATTCGGATGGATGGGTCGACGATGCGCGGCTCGTGGTGCTGAACGCTGTCGACGCTGCGGAAAGAGGGGCAACCATCCTGACCCATACCCGTTGCGAGTCCGCGGTGCGCGCAGGCGGCCACTGGACCGCAACACTGTGCCGCGAGAATCGAATTATCAGCGTCAATGCCCGCTGCCTGGTCAATGCAACCGGGCCATGGGCCGCCGTCTTTCTGCGTAACGCCATCCAACGTCCGATGAAGAAATCGCTGCGCCTGATCAAAGGCAGCCACATCGTCGTGCGGCGCCTGTTCGATCATCCGTACGCGTATATCTTCCAGCATCCTGACGGACGCATAGTCTTCGCCATTCCGTATGAGCACGACTTCACGTTGATCGGCACCACCGATGTCGAATACCATGGCGACCCTGCACGGGTGACGATCAACCAGGACGAAATCGCGTATCTGTGTGAGCTCGCGAATCGATACTTCCGCAAACCGATCTCACCGGCCAACGTGGTCTGGTCATACTCCGGCGTGCGGCCGCTGGTGGAAGACGAAGCTTCGGATGCCTCCGCCGTCACCCGGGATTACCGGCTGGGACTCGATACAGAAGGAGCGCCGCTGCTCTCCGTCTTCGGCGGGAAGATCACAACCTTTCGCAAGCTGGCGGAAGACGCAGTCAACATGATCGCGCCGCTTTTGTCGAATCAACGCGGTGGGTGGACAGGCGCCGCCTGTCTTCCGGGCGGCGACCTGTTCGGTCCTCAGCCGCAGAACCGCGCAGTGCTGGAATTCGACAGCTACGTGCAAAGTTTGCAGGATCGATTTCGCTGGCTCCCGCCTGCACTGGTCGCGCGATACGCGCGTGCATACGGTACCCGCATTCACATGCTACTGAGCGGGTGCGCAGGTGTCGCCGATATGGGCGAGGAAATCGCTCCGGGACTGTATGCGGCCGAGGTCAACTACCTGATCCGGCACGAATGGGCGGCAAACGGAGCGGACATCCTTTGGCGTCGCTCGAAGTTCGGCCTGCATGTGGCGCCCCAGGTCGAGGAAAGACTTGACCGCTGGATCCGGAACGATTCGTATGCAAGCAGAGAGATGCAGTTGGGAACTGCGCTCGATACTGCGAAGTGAACTGCAAGCGGAATCGCAAACGTGATCTTGACGAAGTATTAAATCTGAGCAGAAATTGATCAGTATCCATGGGTCAGGCGTCGCCCAAGTCCAACATAGGTTACACATCCTAACAACTGACCCATCGGTTAGTTGCTATAATTCCACAATGCTCAAACAACGAACCATCAAGCAGCAGGTCCGCACCATTGGTGTCGGCCTGCACTCCGGCACCAAGGTAGAACTTACCTTGCGCCCGGCTGCTGCCAACACCGGCATTGTGTTCCATCGGATCGACCTGGATCCCCCGGTTGCTCTGCCGGCGCGGGCGCTTGACGTAGGCGATACCCGGATGGCATCGACGTTGGACAAGGATGGAGCGAAAGTCTCAACCGTTGAGCACCTGATGTCCGCCTGCGCCGGACTGGGGATCGACAATCTGCATATTGATGTGTCTGCCGAAGAGATTCCCATTATGGACGGATCGGCGTCGTCATTTGTTTTCCTGCTGCAGCAAGCCGGCTTACAAGAGCAGAACGTTGCGAAGAAATTCATCCGCGTCAAAAAAACGGTGGAAGTCCGCGAAGGCAAGGGTGAGCAGGAAAAATGGGCGCGGCTTGAACCGTACAACGGCTATAAGCTCCGTTTTTTCATCGAGTTCAAGCACCCCGCCGTCGACGGCACCGGCCAGACGGCGGAAGTCGATTTCGGCTCGGAGTCCTACGTCAAAGAGGTTTCGCGCGCCCGCACTTTCGGCTTCATGCAGGATGTGGAAACCTTGCGCGGCATGGGATTGGCGCGTGGAGGGTCGTTCGAAAATGCGATAGTGATGGACGAGTACCGCATCCTGAACGCCGACGGCCTGCGCTATGAAAACGAATTCGTGCGGCACAAGATACTCGATGCGATCGGCGACCTGTACCTGGTCGGCTATCCGCTCCTCGCCAGCTATACCGCACACAAGTCAGGCCACGGCTTGAACAACCAGCTGCTGCGCGCTCTGTTGGCGCAGCCTGATTCCTATGAAATCGTCACCTTCGAATCGGTAGACTCCGCTCCGCGTACATATGCCCGTCAGGCAGGGCAGGAGTGGGCGCTGGCCTGATTCCGGAAGAGCAGATTAGCGCCCTCTTTTCCCTCTTGTTCCTTCATTGATAGCCGGCCTCTGCCGGCTATCATGCGTTTAGCGGGTTCGACGGTGGCGATCCAGCATGGTCGCAATCGCAGCCTTCAGCGATTCATTGCGCGGTGAATCTTCCAAAGTAGTATTCAAAGTCGCTAACGCGGAAAGCGCCTGAGGCGTCAGGTTGATTTGCTTTCCTGGCGTTGCTTTTCGAAAAATATTTCCTGGTTGTAATTTTAGCCGGATTGAGCTAACCTGCCATCCCCGCTTTTGCAGGCCGTCTTGCAGTTTTGGCAATTGCTGCTTCAGTTTCGCGGCTAGTGCCGCATTTGCTACGGACAAGACGAGCTGGCTTGAATCATATTGCACTACGGCACTAGATTCGAATATAGTGGGTAGCAGGGCTGCGCAATCCTTTTGGAGTGTGGCCATCCGTGAGACGGTCGGTAGTAGCGAGGCCATTTTGTCGTGGACTCGCAGGAAATCGGTGACGCCCCTCGACGTCTGCGCTTTAGCAGGCCGGGCTGTCGGTTGATACGAAGACGATATTGAGCGGATCATGCTCAAACCTTATCACACCTCATTCGAGACCGAGGGGGTAGAGGAGGCGGTATGCAAATAATTGTTCTGCACAACGGCGTGAGGAAGACCAAGTCGGTCACCCTGACCTTTCGCCACATCCTGCTTGCCATGGTGCTCTTCATCACGTCCGTGATCATGGGCTCGTCGCTGCTTTATTACCTCACCTTCCGCCATGCGGCCGAGCTCAAGCTGCCTTTCGTGCGCGACATCGTCGCTTCGGCCGCGCAAGACGATGCCGGCAAGAAGGATAAGTACATCAAGGAAAATCTCGCCACGATGGCGATGAAACTGGGCGAAATGCAGGCGCAACTGATGCGACTCGATGCATTGGGCGAGCGGGTCCAGGGTTTATCCGGCGTAAAGCCGCAGGAATTCAATTTCAATAAACCGCCCGCCCGCGGCGGAGCGGAAATGCCGGGCGCAAAGGCGAGTCCGCTGGAACTCAGCGAATTCCAGAAGTCGCTGGACGCGATGGCCAAGGATGTGGAGTACCGCGCCGACTATATGAATGTGGTCGAAACCACGCTGATGGGCAACAAGATCAAGTCGAAGCTGCTGCCGACCATCCAGCCGGTTAATGTGGGGTATAACGCTTCCGGTTTCGGATGGCGACTCGATCCGTTCAACGGACGCAGTGCGTTCCATGAGGGTATCGACTTCGCTGCACCCAGCGGCACCCCGATCGTCGCGGCTGCAGGTGGGGTCGTGATCACCTCGCACTTCCATCCGCAGTTCGGCAACATGATTGAAGTCGACCATGGCAACGAGATTGTCAGTCGCTATGCGCATGCTTCCCGCCTGCTGGCAAAAGTGGGCGCCATCGTCAAGCGCGGCCAGCACATTGCCGACGTAGGCTCGACCGGGCGCTCCACCGGACCACACCTGCATTTCGAAGTCCTGGTCCGCGGTGCCCAGCAAAATCCGCATAAATTTCTCGCGGCAGGCGCAGATCAGGCCAAGCTGGCGGCACTTACTTCGAAATAGTGTTATCTGCTTTACATTGCAACACGCAGCATTGTTTCCCGGCCAACCGCCCCCACATCGAATTATCCTGACGAAAATGGTTGTGCAGGCTCAATCATTTTGCGCTTCCAATTCTCCGGTCGAACAGCCTCATCAGGGCTGCGTGATAAAATTCGCCATTTAGCCTAGTCGGCCCTGTACGGTGCATACCACACAGGGGTTTTTACGGCGTCATACTCAGAACCCAAGCATGTCATTACTGACTCAGATTTTCGGTAGTCGCAACCAGCGACTGATCAAGCAATACCAAAAGACCGTCCGCGCCGTCAACGCGCTCGAGCCGGCGATGGAAAAGCTCTCCGACGCGGAGTTGCAAGCCAAGACACCGGAATTCAAGGAGCGTGTCGCCAAAGGCGAAAAGCTCGATGACCTCCTGCCCGAAGCCTTTGCGGTTTGCCGCGAAGCCAGCAGGCGGGTGTTGAAGATGCGCCATTTTGACGTCCAGCTGATCGGCGGCATGGTGCTCCATGACGGCAAGATCGCGGAAATGGGGACCGGCGAGGGCAAGACCCTGATGGCCACCCTGCCGGTGTATCTGAATGCGCTGGCCGGCAAGGGCGTGCACGTGATCACCGTCAACGACTACCTGGCGCAGCGCGATGCCGAGTGGATGGGGCAGCTATACGGCTGGCTCGGGCTGAGCACCGGCGTCAATCTGTCGCAGATGGAACACGACATCAAGCAAGCCGCTTACGCTGCGGATATCACCTACGGCACCAACAATGAATTCGGTTTCGATTACCTGCGCGACAACATGGTCTATGACTCCGGCGACCGGGTGCAGCGCAGCCTGAATTTCGCGATCGTCGATGAAGTGGATTCGATCCTGATCGACGAAGCGCGGACGCCGCTGATCATCTCCGGCCAGGCCGAAGACCACACCGATCTCTACCTGAAGATTAACGAAGTACCGCCGCTCCTGACCCAGCAGATCGGTGAGGAAACCGCCGACGGCAAAGGCAAGATCGAAGTCCCGGGCGATTACACCAAGGATGAAAAAGCGCATCAGGTGTTGCTGACCGAAGCGGGGCACGAGAAGGCTGAGGAAATCCTCACCAAGATGGGCCTGCTGCCGGAAGGCGCGTCACTGTATGACGCCGCCAACATCACGCTGATCCATCACTTGTACGCGGCACTGCGCGCACATACGCTGTACCACAAGGATCAGCATTACGTGGTGCAGAACAATGAAGTCGTCATCGTTGACGAGTTCACCGGGCGCATGATGACCGGTCGCCGCTGGTCCGACGGCCTGCACCAGGCAGTCGAGGCCAAAGAGCATGTCAAGATCCAGAACGAGAACCAGACGCTCGCCTCGATCACCTTCCAGAATTACTTCCGCATGTACGGCAAGCTGGCAGGCATGACTGGTACCGCGGATACCGAAGCCTACGAATTCCAGGAAATCTACAGCCTCGAAACCGTGGTGATCCCGCCCAACAAGCCGAGTCAGCGCAAAGACCGCCAGGACCAGGTCTACAAGACCGCGCAAGAGAAATACAACGCGATGCTGAATGACATTCAGGATTGCTATGAGCGCGGCCAGCCTGTGCTGGTGGGCACCACCTCGATCGAAAATTCCGAACTGCTGTCGGGCATCCTGACCAAGGCAAACCTGCCGCACAACGTGCTGAATGCGAAGCAGCATGCCCGCGAAGCGGAAATCGTGGCGCAGGCAGGCCGTCCGAAAATGATTACCATCGCCACCAACATGGCGGGTCGCGGTACCGACATCGTGTTGGGCGGTAACGTCGACAAGCAGATCCAGATCATTGAAGCGGATGCCGGACTGGGTGACGCCGACAAGCAGCAACAGTCGCACAAGCTGCGCGACGAGTGGCAATCGTTGCACGACCACGTGGTGTCGGCCGGCGGCCTGCACATCGTCGGCACCGAACGGCACGAATCGCGGCGCGTCGACAACCAGTTGCGCGGCCGCTCCGGCCGGCAGGGCGACCCGGGCTCATCACGCTTCTACCTGTCGCTGGATGATCCTTTGCTGCGCATTTTTGCCGGCGATCGCGTACGCTCGATCATGGACCGCCTGAAAATGCCGGAAGGCGAACCGATCGAAGCGGGCATCGTGTCGCGTTCGATCGAATCGGCGCAGCGCAAAGTGGAAGCGCGCAACTTTGATATCCGCAAGCAGCTGCTCGAATACGACGACGTCGCCAACGACCAGCGCAAAGTGATCTACCAGCAGCGTAACGAACTGCTCGAATCGCTGGATATCTCCGACATGATCGCCTCCCTGCGCCAGGGGGTGTTCACCGACCTGTTCCGCACTTATGTGCCGGAGGAGTCGGTCGAAGAGCAATGGGACATCAAGTCACTCGAGGCGGCGCTCGCCAACGAGTGGCAGCTGGATGTGCCGCTTTCGCGGATGCTGGAAGCAGAGCCCAACCTGACCGATGACGAGTTGCTGGAACGCGTGTTGAAAGCCGCAGACGAATCCTACGCCGGCAAGGTGAGCGTTATCGGCAAGGACGCATTCGCCGGCTTCGAGCGTAGCGTGATGCTGCAAAGCGTGGACAGCCATTGGCGCGAGCATCTGGCGGCACTGGACCACCTGCGCCAGGGCATCCATCTGCGCGGCTATGCGCAGAAGAACCCGAAACAGGAGTACAAGCGCGAAGCGTTCGAGCTGTTCGGCCAGATGCTGGACCTGATCAAGAACGAAGTCGTCCGGATCGTGATGACGGTGCGCATCCAGAGCCGCGAAGAGATCGATGCCGCGGAAGAAGAACTTTCGCAACCGCATGTCGCCAATGTCCATTACCAGCACGCGGATTTCAATGCCGAAGCTGCGCCGGAAGAATTGCTCGCTCCGACCGCGGTTTCCGATGCGCCGCGGCCGATGGGCAACGCGCTGCCCAAGGTCGGGCGCAACGATCCGTGTCCATGCGGCAGTGGCAAGAAATACAAGCAGTGCCACGGCAAGCTGGCATAAGGCTGGATCGGTAGAAAATTTACAAGAAGGGCGGGGAACACCCGCCCTTTTTTCGTCCGCAGTCCCGTCGCGCGATCAATGTTTCGCGATGCGATTACAATAACGTCCTGTTCATTCCAACCCCACGCACAAAAACCGATATGGCCGTCAATCTTCCTCTTCCCGTCCCCGCTGATCTCAAGCCCGTTGCCGGCATCGAACTCGGTTACGCCGAGGCGGGCGTGCGCAAACCGAACCGCAAGGATCTGCTGGTAATGAAGCTCGCGCCCACGGCGACGGTCGCCGGCGTATTCACGACCAATCGTTTTTGCGCGGCGCCGGTGCAGGTGTGCAAGGCCCACCTCGAAGGCCTGCGCATTTCCGATGCGCCGATTCGCGCTTTGTTGATCAATACCGGCAATGCAAATGCGGGCACGGGCGACGCGGGATTGGCCAATGCCAATGAAACCTGCAGCGCGCTGGCTGACCTGCTCGGTTGCGACGCCGCACAGATACTCCCGTTTTCCACCGGCGTGATCCTCGAGCCGCTGCCGGTCGACCGCATCAAGGCCGGATTGCCGAACGCAATTGCCAATCTGAAGGCGGACAACTGGTACAACGCCGCCCAGGCGATCATGACCACCGATACGCAGCCGAAAGCCGCATCGCGCACGGTGACGGTCAACGGCAAGACAGTGACGCTTACCGGCATCAGCAAGGGCGCCGGCATGATCAAGCCGAACATGGCAACCATGCTCGGCTACCTCGCGCTGGACGCAAAGGTCTCGCAGTCGGTACTCGAGCACCTGGTGAAAGAGGCCGCCGACAAGTCGTTTAACTGCATCACGATCGATGGTGATACTTCGACCAATGACTCCTTCATGCTGATCGCTACAGGCGCGTCGGAAGTCGAAGTCAACGACATCGATTCGCCCGAATACGCCGCCTTGCGCGACGCGGTGATCGACCTGTCGCAGGAACTGGCGCAGCAGATCGTGCGCGACGGCGAGGGCGCAACGAAATTCATCACGATCACGGTCGAAGAAGGCAGGAGCGTTGAAGAGTGCCGCAAGATCGCCTATTCGATCGGTCATTCGCCGCTGGTGAAGACGGCCTTCTATGCATCCGATCCAAATCTCGGTCGCATCTTGGCCGCCATCGGCTACGCCGGCGTCGACGATCTGGATGTGTCGAAGCTGAACCTCTATCTCGACGACGTTTGGGTCGCCAAGAATGGCGGGCGTAATCCGGACTACCAGGAAGCCGACGGGCAGCGCGTGATGAAGCAGAGCGAAATCACAATCCGCGTCAAGCTCGGGCGCGGCAGCGAGCAGGCCACCATCTGGACCTGCGATCTGTCGCACGACTATGTCAGCATCAACGCAGACTATCGCTCGTAAGCAGCCGACGACCAGCGTTGTTTCAACAACTATAAAAATCCGGCTCGCGCCGGAGCGACTCGCCCATGACCCAACTCGATCAATTTCTCGTCCGCGCCGAAGCACTGCTGGAGCGCATCGAATCGATACTGCCGCAAGCCGGCAAGCAACCTGACTGGAATGCCGGCATTGCCTACCGCTGGCGCAAGTCGGGCGGCACGAACAGCCGCGGCTATTTGCAGCCGGTCGCGCACATTGGGCACATCACGCTCCCCGATCTGCACAACATTGAACCGCAGAAGGAGCAGATCGAGCAGAACACCCGGCAATTCGTACAGGGCAAGCCTGCCAACAACGTGTTGCTGACCGGCGCACGCGGCACCGGCAAATCGTCGCTGATCAAGGCTTGCCTGAACCAGTATGCGGAGCAGGGCTTGCGCCTGATCGAGGTGGACAAGGACGATCTGGTTGATTTGCCGGATATCGTGGACCTCGTCGCCCCACGGCCGGAACGATTCATCATCTTCTGTGACGACCTGTCGTTTGAAGAAGGCGAGGGCGGCTACAAGGCGCTCAAAGTCGCGCTCGACGGCAGCATTGCTGCACAGTCGGACAATGTACTGATTTACGCCACCTCCAATCGCCGCCACCTGATGCCGGAGCGTATGTCGGATAATTCGACATACACCCATACTGAGGACGGCGACCTGCATCCGGGCGAGACGGTGGAAGAAAAGATTTCGCTGTCAGAGCGTTTTGGGCTGTGGGTGTCGTTCTATCCATTCAGGCAGGATCACTACCTCGACATCGTCGCGCACTGGCTGGGCCGTTTCGGCTGCAACTCCGAGGAGATTGCGCAAGCGCAGCCCGACGCATTGCGCTGGGCATTGCAGCGCGGCTCGCGGTCCGGGCGGGTCGCCTGGCAATTTGCGAAAGACCACGCGGGCAAACTGGCCGGTTCGAAAAGATAAATCTTACGGCGCCTCAGCATGTCCGAACCAGTCAACCAATCAGCCGTGAAGCCCATTGATGTCGCCGTTGGCATCTTGATGAAACCCAACGGAGATGTACTCCTCGCCCAACGACCGGAGGGAAAACCCTACGCCGGTTATTGGGAATTCCCGGGTGGCAAAGTGGAGTCGAACGAATCGATATTCGATGCGCTCAAGCGCGAGTTCGTCGAGGAGCTCGGGATGGAAGTGGTTTCCGCAGAACCATGGTGCGGCGTCGAACACGTCTATCCGCATGCGCATGTCCGCCTCCATTTCTATATCAGCCGGGAGTGGAGTGGCGAGCCCCAAAGCCTGGAAGGCCAAGCGTTCGCTTGGCAGGGCAGCGTGGGGCTCGATCCCTTGTTGCCGGCGACCATCCCTTTGCTTGAATGGCTGGATAAGCTGCGTTATACGGAATAAGCGGCGACAGACTGCCCGCGACGAATAACACTGCTTAGTGAGTGTCCTCGTCCCAATCCTTGGGAGGCGTTACCGCAGGGATTGCATACTTTTCCTCGGCCCATGCGCCGAGGTCAATTTGCTTGCAGCGTTCCGAACAAAAAGGACGGAATTTGTTTTTCTCGGTCCATTCGACCTTCTTGCCACAGGTAGGGCAATCGACGATGGTTGCCATGAGACACCTCCAAAATCTGATCTGGCTGGCAATTCCCGTATCGATCCCGATACAAGGAATTACATGAAGGGTGGATTATAGGAGGTATTAGAAGTTGCAGAGGGTGAGTTCGAATGGGACGTCGCTTTCGAACGACTTCGGTTTCATGTCCCCGCCTTGCGAGGTGAAACGTACCCAGAGCATGTACTTGTTGGCCGAAATTTCCGGGATGGCGCCGAGCGACTCATCGAGCGTCAGGCGCAGCATCTGGTAAACCTTCCCTTGCAGCATCTGCTGATAGCTGCCCGCCTGCGCCACGGTTGTGATCGATCTCCCGGATTCACGCAGCAGGCGCAGGACGATACTGATGGCGTCGAACAGCGGGGCCAACGGCGCGAACCAGTTGGAAATATCGTTGAAGCGGTGTTCCGCCGGACGCTGTTGCCATGCATAGTAAGACGGCAAGTCGAACTCGCAGGCGCCGCCCGGGATGATGGTGCGTCCACGTATGCTCATCAGCCATTCGTTCTCGCGCACGTGCTGGCCGGTCCTGCCTTGGGCAGCCATCAGCGCGGTGCTGGTACGGTCAACTTCGGCCAGCACAGCGTCGAGCCGCTCCGCCTCGACATTGGGGTTGGTCCTGAAACCGAGCAGCGTTTGCTTCTGGCGTTCCAGTTCCTGCAACAGGTCTGATTTCAGATCGGCGCGACCGGCGACTTCCAGCATCTCGAAGATGGTGGACAGCGCGATGTGGTGCTGCTGGGGATGTTCCTGATGCAGGAAAAAGATGAATTTTTCGTAAAGGTCTTCCAGCCGCAACAGAGTGCGAATACGCTCATTGAAAGGGTATTCGTAGACGATCAAAGTGACATCCCTCAAAGTTGGGTCGGGCAATGGTTAATTACGTGATTCTGAACGAAGCCATGAAAAATTACAAATACCGATGGCTATGTGCCCATTCCCGC
>JBBWZW010000082.1:0-20517 GCA_039649305.1 Burkholderiales bacterium | reverse complement strand
GGGGCGTCGAGATGCTTTCGTCTTCAAGACATAGCGCCCGGACACCCCGAAAACCAACATCCATCAATGACCAGGAAAACATCACGGGCACGATTACTCATCACCGGCCTTATAGCCATGGCAGGTTTTCAGGCGAGCCCGTGCGTTTTCGCTGAGATCCCGGCCCGCAAGCAGCCGTCTCCTTACCAGGCGTGGGGCTACCAACCCTGGTGGATGCACGCCAACTGGCCGGCGATCAACCTCGGACTATGGGACCGCGCCCTCTTCTTCGAGCTGCAAGTGGAAGCCAACGGCGATATCGGCAATGCCGATGCCCTTCCGTCGCAATGGCGCGAAATGGGCCGCGCGGCCTCCCGTTGCGGAAGTGCGTTCGATCTCACCTTCACGCTGTTCGATGAACGAAAATTCGAGCAGTTGTTTTCCTTCGGCGTCGCGCGCGACAAGTTGCTGCATAACGTCCTCACCCTCACGGAGTCTGCGGGCGCCATGGGCGTTCATCTCGATTTCGAGATCTATGGCCGTGTGAATGAGGAATCGGTGAAAGGTCTCCGGCAATTCATCGCGAGGCTACACAGCAGCCTGCGCCAGTCTTCACCGGAACGCATGCTCAGCGTATTCGGCGCGGTGGGCGCGGCGCAGGACCTGTATGACCGCGCCACGCTCAAGAACATCGATTATGTCGTCATCCAGGGGTACGACGCGCATTGGAAATCGGGACCGTCAGCCGGCCCGGTCGCGCCACTCAAAGGTCGCCACAAGCTCACTTGGGAAAAGTCGCTGCAACATTACCTGCAGCTCGGAGCGGAACGCTCGCGCCTGCTGTTCAGCCTGCCTTATTACGGTTATGAGTGGCCGGTACAGTCGGAAGCGCCTGGCAGCGCAACAACGGCCGCCGGGCAGGAAATCACTTATGCGCCTGTTCCGCGCGAGCAGGTACCGAAGATTTCGCTCTCGGCGCAGGAACAGGGCAAACGCTACGGAGTGTCGCGAGACCCGGAAACCGGCTCGCCCTACTACACATACAAGGACGCGCAAGGCACTTGGAGGCAGGG
This sequence comes from Burkholderiales bacterium, assembly GCA_039649305.1. Classification (GTDB taxonomy): domain Bacteria; phylum Pseudomonadota; class Gammaproteobacteria; order Burkholderiales; family Burkholderiaceae_D; genus Noviherbaspirillum. The sequence goes on along the minus strand of JBBWZW010000082.1, from coordinate 19,465 downwards.
CTGGTTCGAAGACCGGGCCAGCCTTGCCGAAAAACTTGCGTTCATCAAGCGCGAGCGCCTGGCCGGAGCAGCCGCCTTCCCGCTCGGCTATGACGCCGGCAACTTTGACGGCCTGCTTGCAAGCGCCTTCGGCAAGCGTGAGGACTGCCCTGCGGGCGGCGCTTCCGGCAAGACGCCGTAAGGCGTGACGCGGTACGCATAGCGGCCCGGCGCCAGGCCCTCGAACACGATTGCCGTGCGAAATTGATCGATGAGCCGGACTACAGGTTGAGCTCCGGCCGACAGCGGCTGCACACTAAACGATGCGCCTGCGCGCCGGTTCGCAAGTACCAGTGACGCCTTGCCCAGCGGTCGTTGTCCCGATATCGTCACATTCAGAATCAATTCATCCGACGAGCCGGAGATGCTGTAAGCCAGCCGCTCGCGTTCGCGCCACCAGTCCGCGATATCGTTAGACGAAGTGGTCCACACCTGCCGCCGGTCCCGCGCCACCTGTTTCAGGAATTCGGGCATGACGACAGCCAGCAAGCTGTCCTTTGCAAAGTACTGCGAGTGCACGCTGAGCAGACCCATCGCCCCCGTCTCGCGGGCCAGGTCAAAGTCGAATGCCATCGAGCGAAGCAGTGTCTGTTTGTCGATCTGCTTGTCTTCAAGCAGGCTGATATCGTCATGCTGCGTGCGCGGCAGCACAACAAGCGCGCGCTCCGGCTCAGCGCTGCCCGACTCCGAAAAAAACGGCAGGCGCGCGTCGGTCCGGTTCGGGTCGGCCACGTGATGCCTGAAACCCCTCGCATAAAGCAGGCGTTCCGTGGTGTTCTCATACTGCTCTAGGGGCGCGCGGAAACCGACTGCGTTGCTCGTATCACCGAGGAGGGATTGCATGTCGGCCTGCATCCGCTCAAACCTCTGGTTCTGCACCGTCTCCGGCTGCGCGATGAAACCGGTATGGACGTCGCCGTGATAGCCGATCTCATGCCGCCTGGCCAGGTCGCGTACCAGGTGTGGGAAGCGGATTGCTTCGCTGGTCAGGCAATAGAACGTTGCCTTCGCATCGATCGCATCCATCATCCGGGCGAACCGGTCTGCATTCCCGAAATCTGCTTCGGTATCCATTTCAATCACGTAGGCAGCGCGGTACGGAACCGGCCATGCAGCTTTTGCGACGGTAACGCCATGGCCAAGCCAATGCAACGCGTTTTGCATCAGGCCGGACAGTTCGTCCGCCTGCATGCCCCATGACGACTCGGCAAAACCGAAAACCACCCAGCGTGCATGCCCGCGCTCCACGCCGTGCTCGCCATACGCTACCGCCGCGCTCGTCGTAAGGGGCGCCGCGTTCCTCATCCAATCCAGATAGACCGCGGCGCTGTTGGGCGCGGAAAGGCGCAACATTTGCTCCGAAGTCTGCTCAAGCCAGATGCGCTGACCAGCCGGGTATCCGCTGGTCAGCGGAGATTCGCCAAGCACGTTCAGGAAGCGTTCCTGGCTGCGCGGTCCGACTTCGCCCGATATGGTTACCCCGAACAGCTTTTCCATAAACTCGTATCCGGCCCACTCCCCGCCGCCGTTGCGCGCACCAAGCGACCATGTTGCCAGTATATTGCCGCCCTGTTCCTGGAAAGCGGTGAGCTGCCGCCGTTCCGGCTCGTTCAACGCGACAGCCGACGGCATGATCAGCACGGTGCCCGCGCCGCGCGGCACCGCGTCGAGCCGTTTGGTCTCGATATAGGCGGATTTACGCGCTTTTAAAAACGAGCGCCACGGCGTGACCAAAGATTCGTAATCTCCGCCAGCCGCCGCGAGGTAGCGGGCGGTGTTCGGCGAGATATAGAGATAGACCGGTTTTGCCGAAGCACCTGCGGGTACAATGCCGGCGGCGTATGGCTGCGTGTAATTTTGCGGGGACTTTTCCTTGCTGATCGCTATCGGCGGCACAGCCATTCCGTGCTGCAGGTTGTGTCCATGCTTCTCGGCCGCATCCACCACCGCCATCCATACCGCAACCGATGCAGCCAGCAGGCTGATGATGACGAGCGGCGTGAGCAAACGCCGCAATGCATGTCGAACTCCCACATGAGAAGAAAAAACACCGGCGTTCACAATTGTTCCGTTTCGTTATATTTAGGAAGAACGACGGGCAGGTTGGGGATCACATCGCAACCTACGAGTCCCGCCCTGGCACATAAAGACTCACAAACACCGGCGCGGCATCGTCAGCAGACTGCACCTTCTGCGCATCCGAGGGCTTGCGCTTTTCGCGCAGCTTGTAACCTGCGTAAGCGGCGAGCGCAACCATCAGTGTGCCAACGGTCACTGACAGCAGCAGGTTGGCGAGAAATGACAAAGGGTCCATATGATTTATTCCTGCATTCGTTGATGATTACAATTTGCCCTGGCGCTCGAGTTTTCCCCACGTCATGCTGGATCCCTGCAGCTCTTCAACAGTGGCGAGCACTTTTGCCACATCCAGCGTGAGCAGGTAGAAGATGCGGAATAATGGCGCATACGCGAGCAGCGATACATCCTCGTCTTCGAGCACGACACAGTAGGTCGCCGCCACCATGTCGAGCAACGTCAACTGCAGCCACCAGTACAAGAGATAGACCGCCAGGCCGTACTGGAGGGCGATGTGGATGAAGAACAGGCTGCCGAGTACGGTGGTCACCGGCCACACTATGCTTTCGAATACCATGTGCCACAACACGAAACAATTGACACCGCTCTCGCGCGGATGCAGCAGCGCGCCGCGGTATTTACGTATCGCCTGAAGGATCCCGCGAGACCAACGGTAACGCTGTTTGATCAGGTCGAGCATGCCCGACGGCGTTTCCACCCATGCAATCGCCGACGGTTCATAGCTGACCTGCCATCCCTGCAGCAGCAACTTGAAGGTGGTGTCGCAATCTTCCGCATAGGTATCGCGGTCGTAGCCGCGCACCTGCATCAACGCACTCTTACGAAACAATCCTGCCGGACCGGGAACAATGCTGACGGTGTGGAAAAAACTCTGCGCCTTGCGAACCATCGCCAGTCCTTCGATGTATTCGAGGGCCTGCAAGCGGGTCAATATGTTTTCGCGATTGAGCACCTTCACATTGCCGGCAACCGCGCCGACGCGCGGGTCGTCGAAATGACGGATGCACGCACGCAGGGTGTTGCGGCTGAGCTTGGTATCGCCATCCATGTTGAAAATGAAATCGCCACGGGCGTGGGCCATCCCTACGTTGAGCGCATCCGCCTTGCCGCCGTTGCGCTTGGTGATTACCTTCACCTCCACGCGCTCACTCATGTGCGCAACTTCCATTGCGCGTTCATAGGTATCGTCGGTCGAACCGTCGTCGACCACCAGCACTTCGTAGGATGGATAGTCGAGTTCAAGCAACGAGCGCAGCGCCTGGGCAATCACCGGACCCTCGTTATAGGCGGGCACGACGATGCTGATGAACGGAAGCATCGCCGGGTCAACTTCGTCTTGCGCGGTACCCGGGCGTCGCAGGTATTCGAGATAAGAGCAGACGATCAGCGCAATGTATCTGAACATCAGGATCGCCATGAAGAAGGCCAGGTACATGCCTGCGATGGTGACGAACAAGTCATCGCTGAACGACCGCAGCGCCAGCTCCGATTCAACCAGCAGCCTGTTATGCTCGAGAAACGGCAGCCAGAGAAGCACGCCGACGCTTCCCGCAGCCACCGCCGGTTTGAGGAGGCGCCTTACCATCGTTTTTCCAGGCGCAGCATGCCCGAGCTGGAGCGGTACCCGCCGTCGCGCGGTGTGTGCATCGCCCAGAAATCAAATCCTATCGCCCAGTCGTCGTCGAGCCAGCGCTTGACTCCGCCGCCGGCGCTCCAGCTGTTGCCGGATTCGCCGCCCAGCGGCACGCCGTATTGAACCGAACCGTAACCCTGCCATTCGGAATGCGTCCAGTCCGCGCTGAGACCGGCGAACGCGCTGTAGTGACCATCCTCCGGCGACCAGTAACGCGAGTCGTTGAACCGCGCTTTCCTCGCTTCGAGTCCCGTGAAAATCTTGACGGACCGGAACGGCTGCCGCGCCGGTACGAACCGCAGGCTCGCATCATGGATCGTGTTGCGGTCCGAAATGCGGTAAGCGTTATACGCAAGGCCGAATTCGCCGAGCGGATTGCCGAAGTTCGCTTTGCCACCAAGCTGGTTGGCTGTCAGTCCGTCTCGCAATGCAGTCGGATCGAAAGCCAGCCACCCCCAGTTGAGATGGCCCACCGTGACGTAGGCCGGCATTTCCGCAACCTTCAGGGTAGCCGCGCCGAACAAATGGCTGCGAGGCGACTCCTGCGCGCTCAGTTCAATCTGCGGCGCGAACAATGCATCCAGGTCTTCATAACGGAATGTGAGGTCGCGTTGCACAAGGCGCAGGGCATGATTATTTTCTTCGGCGCGCCCTGCGGCCACTTCGAAGATCCTGGCACCCGTGTCATTGCGCCAACGGTGGCTCAGGACCGTTGCGGTACGGAAGGTATCGTTGGAATTGCCGGCGCGGCCGACCTGCGCCGCGGTCTGCGGCCGCAGTTCCCGATTCGCGAGCCGCAACCCGTCCCTCGCTTCCACGATATCGTTCGCGCTATCGCCCTTACCTTGCAAATATTTGAGATAGGACGCAGCCGCGCGGTCCGGCCGACCGGTCCAGCGGTTGACGTGTGCGTAGCCCAGTGTGCCGCGTTGTTCGTAGTCGGTGCCGGCCAGCATCTGGTACTGCGCCATCGCCTCTTTCGTGTGCCCGGTCCATGCCAGGCTATTGGCGACATTGAGGCGGAGCTCGTGGTTCGACGGCTCGGTAGCCAGCAGTGCCGGCCCCTCCTTCGCTACCTCGGCGTAGGCACCCTTGTGGTATTTTTCGAGCAGCAATACGGAAGCGGCTGACGGTTGCAGCGCTATTGCTGGAGTGGCGGCGGACTGCTGTGCGAGCGGCGAATTTACCTGCTTCCTGGTAGCCGGCTGGGCGGCGAAAGCGGGGACGCAAATAGCCAAAATGGTTAATGTGGATAACGCTTTACGATTCATTAGTATTCCTATGCGGAGCCGACGCCGAACGACAGCGGTGCGGCGGAATGTTGCGTCGTTACGGGCCGGAGGTGTGGCACGCGTTTCATCTGGTCTGGGGATTGCTCGCCAAGGGGCTTTTCGAAAGACGCTATTGCAAGCGGCGTTGCATCTTCGAATATGACGAGGTCGGCTTCCCCGCTGTGATCGCGTTCGAGTCCGCGCAATGCCGAGTCGATGGATTCTTCGTCGGTGTAATACTCGAGATCTGCGGTTGGACCACTCCCATGCAGGCCAACCAGGCGCGGCACCAGCGCATGCAGATCGACACTGAAGCAGCCGTACAGGAATACATAGCAGCAAGCAGCGTTTGCTGTCAGCACATCGCCCTCGCGCGACAGTGCGAACTTGCGCAGGGACGTCGCCGGGCCTTCATCAGCCGCATGCTTCAGTGCGATGAGCGCACAGGGGAGATCGAGGGTACGGGCGCGCAATAATGCGCGGCGCACTTCATCGATAAAGACCGGTGGCGGCAGGTATCCCCTGATCCGGGAAGGCGTGGCGCTGGCGAGCGCCTCTTCGAAAGTGACTTTCATGTCACGCAGGTACAGCTGGCCCCGCAGCGATTCCAACAACAGGGGAATGCGCGACGCATGCACGTCCTTCCGGATCACCATATTGGCGCCCAGGCTCAAAAGCATCGATTCATACTGATAGCGGATCGACGGCCCGCAGTCGCGGATGACGATGCGCAACATCGGCCCGGATGCCGTGCGCAACGCGTGCACGGCTTGTGCGAGCTGCGGTAGATCGGTGTCCGCGGAGACGGTGATGATGACGGTCGCAGCACGCGCATCCCTTGCGGCATGGATCATCCCGACCAGTCCTTGTACGCGCACCCAGCGGCCCGGCTTGCGGGTACTGGCCGGGGTCAACTCGTTTCCGAGATAGTACACGTCGTCCGCATCGTCGGCGCCGGACTCATCCTCCGTACGTCTGACGGGTTCGCCACCAGCCTCAAGCGTGATCTGTCGTCCAGTGATCGTGCCGCCGGGCGACTGCCAGAAGTCGACCCATGTTTCACGCGTACCCCGTTCAAACATCAACAGCGCGCTTCCGCTGGTGTTATCGACCACCGCCTGGCAAGCGGACGATTGGGCTGCGCTTTCAGTTGACTGCGAAAAAAGCAGCACGGCGGTCGACCGGCTTTTGCGTAGCCATCCCTGATAAGCGTTCAGTTGTTCGAGGGCGAGTTCCCGCTGGTGCAGGCTAAAGAGTGACTCAGCCTGGTCGACCACCACCATGCTGCCGTCCTTCAGACCGAAGGCTTCCAACTCCCGCAGGAACTTCTCCGGCCCAAACCGGAACAGGTTTTTCCTGTAGTCCCCGATCATGGTGAAGACGAGCAATTGCTTACGCAAAATCGCTTCTTTGAAAAGGGCTGCGCTTCGCGGGTCACAGCGGGCCAAGAATTGTTGTGGCGACCAGGATGTGATCAGCGCACATGGCGCCCCGCTTCCGAGGTTAGCTGACAAGAAGGTGGAAATGAACCAAGGGCGTCCTGCGCCCTGCTTCAGATGAAGCGAATAGGCATTACAAGGCACCATCCGAGGCAAGCTCTGGACTCCCGATGGGAAGCCCCCGACTTCGCCGCCGGACGTACGCCCTCCCCCCTTTATTGCGGTAAGGCCCATACATCTCCTAAGGACAATTAGTTATCGTTGTGTAGTTACTAATTGTTTCACTTTGTAACCGTTGCAACATTGAGAGTAGTCAACTAATGTCACACGGGCAAAAGTGGAGATATATGGGATGGCGGTAGATGCCGTTTAGCGGTCGACTTCGATTCCTCGCCAAAACGCGATTTTTCCGCGGACGTTCGCGGCTGCAGACTTCGGGCCGGGATACGAGCAGGCCGCGTCGCGATTGGTCTTGCCGTCTACCGTACCGTCATAGTAGCCGGCCGTCCCTTTCAGGGACACGTGATGCATCCACGTCTGAAGATTCTATATCGCGTGTCATGTGATCAACCGTCAAATGAATTTCTCCCTTGGAAGCTGGTCCAATCGACAACTTCTATCGATAAGGATCACCATGAACATTAAAGACACCATTTCCACGCTGAACGATCTGATCCTGACATGCAAGGACGGGGAAGCAGGTTTTCGGGTTTGTGCGGAAGACCTGAAAGACGAGCAACTGAAAATCAATTTCACAGCGCGTGCGGAAGACTGTGCAGTTGCCGCGAACGAGTTGCAGGGGCTGGTGCTGTCGCTGGGAGGTAAACCGGGGACCAGCTCGAGTATCAGTGGCGCGTTACATCGACGTTGGGTCGATATCAAGTCGCTGATCACCGGGAAAGACAACCTTGCGGTATTGACGGAATGCGAACGTGGTGAGGACGTAGCACTAAATAGCTACCGGACCGCGCTGGAGACGGACCTGCCACAGGATGTGCGCGCGGTGGTTGAGAAGCAACTCGCCGGGGTACAGCGTAATCATGACCGGGTAAAACAACTGCGCAACAGCGCACAGGCTGCGGCGGACCTGGCGGCACGCTGACACATGGTTTGAACAAAGTTATGTCGGCGACATCAAACCGGCATTCATGATATCAATCCGGAGAAAGGAACTACTGTGAAGATACCAACGCTCGTAACGATGCTGGTGGTGGCGATGCTGGCGGGATTGGGCCTGATTTTCTTTGTACTGTAGAGGCATACGCCCCCGCCCTTTCGCGCGGCACCGGAGTGCCTTGCGAATGGGCGTCCGCTGATTACTTATCCTTGGCCGGGGTTACCTCTACCTTCGGCACGTCGATTGTTTTCTCTTCGGTTTTCACGGTCGGCACTTCAACCGTTTTTTCTTCTTTCTTCAGCGCCACGTCCGGCGTTGTCACGTCGTACTTCGGCAGCGTCACGTCGCCTGCCTGTTTCTTTTCGACCTCGTATTTCGGAGCGGTGACGCTACCTGATTGCGTCTTCTCGACGTCGCATGCCGCGAGTCCGAGAACGCCCAGCGAAACGATTGCTACGGATATTGTTTTCTTAAGCATTAGATCCTCCTGATGTAAATGACGATTCGGGCCTTCTGTCATTTAGGACAACAAGGCGCCGCCGGAAGTTGTTGTAATATTGTTATGAAATGTAACGGGCCAATCCTGGGAGTAATCATCGCAACTGCAACGGTAACTTCGAAAGGGCAAGTCACCATCCCGGCTTCGGTGCGCGCCGCGCTTGGCTTGGATACGGGTAGCCGAATAGAGTTTGTCGAAACCGGCGAAGGGCAATACACCATTGTCGCCGCCACTAGTCCTGTGCAGGCCCTAAAAGGCGTACTACGCAAACCGATGACGCCCGTATCGATTGAGGATATGAACCGGGCGATTGCCGAACAGGGGGGCCAATCCCGGTGATCGGATTGGATACGAACGTCGTTGTGCGCTACTTTGCACGAAACGATGAACGTAACGGTATGCGGGCAATCAGCATTGTGGCCGGACCGCTCGATCAGGCAATCGGCAAAAACCGCTTTTGAAGACGTGAACGGCGCTAGCGCTTGCAGGACCACTTCCGCGTTCTCAACCCTTATTTCACGCGTTTTCCACAAACGACACCGACGCGGCGGCGACCGCAGGCATGCGGCTTCTCGTCACGAATTAAAGGTATCGGTAGCATTCAACCGCGAAATTTTTGCCGTCGACAAACCTTTGTCAGCATCAGCCTTCAAATCTCAGCAGCTGTTCTTCAATCGCAAATACGTGCGCATCGTGTTTGCCCATTGTTCTCAACGCATGTGCGAGATCAATGAGGTAATCCCTGTTGCGGCCACTCGGTCCCGCTGCAGTGGCAATCTGCCTGGCGATGTCCGGCTCCGGGGCCGAGCCGAGAAAGGCCGCATTGTCCTGCGTCGCGATGTATACCAGGCCCTCCGTCGCACTAGCGTCATCAAACCTGATCTCGGTGATAACACGCAGGTAACCGTTCTTTTCACGGTAGTCGAGATGATCAAAGACCTGCGGGGTAACCCGGTAAGCGACACCTTCGCATACCGCACCTGCCTGCGGTATTAACGTGGCAACCCTCCCCGGCGCCGCTTCCGTGCCGCGATGGTCATGCGAGCCCTGCCAGAAGCGCCGCGCCCAGTCCCTGATGCTGGCCGGACGCCGCTCGATGAATGAGAAGTCGGCCTTGTAGATTAACGAGCCATACCCGAACAGCCACAGGCTTTCGTGGCTGTCGAATGCATCCATCAATTTGTTTATGGCGATTGTGTTGACTGACATTAGCGCAATTGCAAGGGGGGGGTTATACGTCCGGCCTCGGGGTAGAGTAGCCTTATTGCGGCTTTCCTGCACGATCGGGACGCCGGCCTTCGTGCCAAGTTACACTGACGACCTTTCATTGGAATTCATCATGCTAAATCGAAAAGTCCTCCGGCTGTCATCGCCGCTATTACTCGCCACGCTGGCATCAGCCGCGTTTGCTGTCTCCCTGTCCGACCTGACCAACCGGGACGCGACGACCGGACTGAAAGCCGCGCTCGAAAAAGGTTCGGTGGCGGCGGTTTCCAAACTCGGCGTCCAGAACGGTTTCCTGAACAATGAAAAAGTAAAGATAGAACTTCCGGGCGTGCTCGAGCAGGCGAAGCCGGTGCTGAAAATGACCGGCCAGGGCAAGCGCCTCGATGAACTGGTAGTGTCCATGAACCGCGCAGCCGAATCGGCGGTGCCACTGGCCAAGCCTTTATTGATCAACGCGGTGAAATCCATGTCGGTCGACGATGCGAAAAAAATCCTCGCGGGCGGCGACACATCGGTCACCGATTTTTTCAGGGAAAAAACCGCTGGGCCGCTGGGCGTCAAATTCCTTCCCCTTGTAAAATCCATCACCGACCGATCCGGCCTCGCGACCAAGTACAACGCAACCGTATCGCAGGTCGCCGCCTTCAACATCGTGCCGAAAGAGCAGTCCACGGTTGAAGGCTATGTCACCCAACGCACGCTCGATGGACTCTTTGTCATGATCGGCGAAGAAGAGAAAGCGATACGCCGCGACCCGATCGGCACCGGCAGCAAAATCATCGGCAAGGTTTTCGGCAGCATGCAGTAATCCACGCATCACACATGACGAACAAAATCACCTGCGCATGCCTGGTTGCGCAACAAAACCACAACCTGCTATTGGTGCGCGTCCGCGACAACCAGCATTGGTATCTTCCTGGAGGCAAACTTGAGCCGGGCGAGCGTGCGGAGCAGGCGCTCCAACGCGAATTGCTGGAAGAGCTCGGCATAGTCATCGAACCGCAGTCGATACGCTATTTGTATACGGTCACCGGCCCGGCTTACGGGCAAGACGCGGAAGTCGAATTGATCTGCTTTGCCGCCGACTGGCAAAACATCCCGCGGCCCCACGGCGAGATCAGTGAAGTGGAATGGATCGATTTTCGCGATCAGGAACGCCTGGCGCCGGCGGTGAAGATTCTTTGCGTGGAGTGGCTCGTGGATGCGCGGAAGTCGTGGCAGCCCCGACTCGTCGCACTTGCGTCTGCGAGCAGTGATGACGATGGCGCGCACGACATCAGCCACTTGCACCGTGTCTGGCAGGCTGCTCGCACAATGATGGCGGATCACCCGGAAGCCGACGAGCTTATCGTCCAGGCCGCGTGTTATCTGCATGACCTGGTCAACCTGCCGAAGAACCATCCGGAACGCCACCTCGCGTCGCGGCAGGCGGCGAAAATCGCATGTGACAAACTGGCTACGGCCGGCTTTCCGACATCAAAACTCGAGGGCGTTGGGCATGCGATTGAGGCGCACAGTTTTTCTGCGGCAATCGCGCCGCTGACGGTCGAGGCGAAGATTGTGCAGGATGCGGACCGGCTTGATGCGCTCGGCGCTGTCGGACTTGCGCGGATGTTTTATACGGCGGGCCGTATGGGTTCATCGCTCGCACATCCCATCGATCCCTTGGCATTGGAGCGAGAGATGGATGATCGCGCGTATGCGCTTGACCATATTGAACGCAAGCTGGCGACGCTTCCAGCGACCATGCAAACGGAGGCCGGGCGGAAATTGGGAGATGCCCGTCTCGCCTGGCTTCGGGCTTTTCGCGACACCTTCGTGGCGGAGTGGGGACCGGAAGGGACCGCCATTCAATAGGACGCAGGATGGGTAAAGCGTGTGCGACACGATACGGAATGCACCTTCACATCGTCCGCCTCTCCAACCGAACTCTGGCCCGAACCCGAAGGGCCAAGAATCGCTATAGGGTATCACTTGGGCGGAGAAAGCTACCATGAGCCGTGCTCAGACTACGTTCTTCCCGTCATGAAATCGTCGAACTGCTCGCAGGGCAGCGGGTGGCTGAACAGGTAGCCCTGGTAAGCAGCGCAGCCTTGCATCGCCAGAAAATCCCGCTGGGCTTCGGCTTCAACCCCCTCAGCCAGCACCGCCAATCCAAGCGTTTTTCCCAATGCCACGACGGTGCGCGCTATCGCTGCGTCATTCGGATCCGTCAATACGTCTCGCACGAAGGACCGATCGATTTTCAACTGATCCAGCGGCAAGCGCTTGAGGTAAGAGAGCGACGAATATCCAGTGCCAAAATCGTCCAGGGAGAAGCCCACTCCCACCGCCTTGAGCCTCGTCATTTTGTCGATAGTGTCGTCAACGTTATTTACCAGCACGCTTTCGGTAAGCTCGAGCTTGAGCATGGCAGGATCCGCTCCGGTTCTTTCAAGCGTGGCCATCACCTGCTCCGCAAAATCGAGTTGCCGAAACTGGCTGGCGCTCACATTCACCGCCATCGTGAGGTTCACCGTGTTCGACCGGGTTGCCCAACTGCTCAGCTTCTCGCAGGCGGTATTGAGCACCCACTCTCCCAACGGGAGAATGAGTCCGGTCTCCTCAGCCAGCGGAATAAACTCGGCAGGCGACACCATGCCGCGCGCAGGATGCAACCAGCGCACCAGCGCCTCTGCTCCAATGATGTTTTCATCAAAATCGGCCTGGGGCTGGTACTGCAGAAAGAACTGCTTATCCTGCAAAGCTTTGCGCAGGTCGGCGTCCAGCTCCATGCGCGCCGCGACCGCCGCCTGCATCGCCGGATCGAAGAAGCACACGGAATTGCGGCCCGCTGCCTTCGCCTGGTACATGGCAATGTCCGCGCGTTTGAGCAAATCGTCAACGGTTTCCTTGCCGCCGCCGTACAAGGTGACGCCTATGCTTGGAGTAGCGTTGTAGTGTTCATAACCGTGCAGCGAAAAAGGGAGATGAAATGCGTCGAGGATTTTCCCGGCAATGGCACTTGCCCGAGCATTAGCCTGCTCGAGTCCCTCGCCAAGATGAGTGAGCATGACGACGTATTCGTCACCTCCGAAGCGGGCGACCGTGTCACTCTCATGCACGGTCGCCGTGAGGCGCCTGGCGACCTGCCGCAGCAGCAGGTCGCCCTTGTCATGGCCGGAAGTATCGTTCAAGGTCTTGAAGTTATCGAGATCGATCAACAGCACAGCACCTTTCTGCCCGATGCGCGCAGCTTCGAGCAGCGCATGTTGCAACCGGTCGGTCAACAGGGACCGGTTCGGCAGTCCTGTCAGCGCATCGTAAAACGCGAGATGATGCACTTCACGCTCGGCCGCAATGCGTTGCGTAATATCGGTTTTGATGCAGAAAATCGATTTCGGGCGCCCGTCCGGATCGCTGACCAGGGTCCAATGATTTTCCACGACCAACGGGGTGCCGTCCCGATGCCGCTCATCGATCTGTCCGAAGAAATCTCCCTTCGCCAGCACGACCTTCGTGGCCACGCGAAGCTGCTCGGGATCGCCGTACGGGATGTCATCGATCGAGCTGCCTACCGCTTCCTCCGGCGTCCATCCATGCAGTCTTTCAGCGCCTTTGTTCCAGTAAAGGATCTTGCCGTCCAGTCCGCGCACGACGATCGCGTCTCTTGCCTGATCGAGCAACGCGGCCTGGTCGCGGATCCGCGCGTCGGACCTCTGTCGCTCTTCCTCCGCATTTTTTCGCTCGCTCAGGTCGATCATTGCGCCGACCACACGCACGGCTTTCCCGTCGCTGCCTCGAATGATGAAACCGCGGTCCAGAACATGCGCATGAGAGCCGTCCTTGCGCTGGAATCGGTATTCATCGCTCCAGTGTTCGTCGTCGCCGTCAATGGCGGCGTGAATGCCGCTTAATATCCGTTCTTTGTCTTCGGGATGGATCCGATTGATCCACCACTCGATGTCGGCCTCTATCTCCGTCGACGAGAAACCGAACAGTACATGAATATTCTCGTTCCACCACAGCTTGCCGGAGATGAGGTCCCAATCCCAGATCGCATCGGTGGTCGCCTTGGCAATAATCTTGAATCGCTCCTCGCTTTCACGAAGGCGCTCGGCCGACTTTACCGCGATGATATTTTGTATGGCTCGCAGCTCGTCTTTGACGCGTTGCAACTGGTCACGAAGCGCTTGAAGTTGCTTTTCCATCGACTGCTCCTGTATTCCGATCACTGCCGACGTTGCATCTTTGGAATCATGCGACATCACCTTCATAAATGCAAAGTCTTTCCGGACACCATTCAGCTCCTGAAGCAGTCTTATGAAAAACGGGAAGGCCGGCCGGTGCTGACTGCGGCGGATTTGAATAAAGGGATCAATCGCTGCTATCACGCGATCAACAAAGTACACGGTGAAGCTATTGCTCTTGGCGCAATAGCTTCACGGTAAGTCGACCGCAAGAACGGGAGGGCGCGGTACGATGCAACAAATTACGAGCTTAGGCACCGCGCCGGAATAAGTTGGTCAATTTTGCTGGCCGTAGCGGGCGCGTTGCCGCGTTGCTCGTCGTCGCCATGGCTCGCTATGGCTCCTCCTCACGCCTTGCACCGCATCCCGCGACGACCGCCAAATTGCCAAACTTATCCCTGCGCGGTGCCTAACGCTTCAGCCGGTGATACTCGCTATAGTGTCGGATCGCCGCCTTCGGCTGATCAAGAACCTCATGCAACCGTGCAGCGTTATAGTGCGCATCCGCCATTCCGGGATCGAGGCTGAGCGCCGCCTTGTAGCACTTCAGCGCTTCAGGGACACTCCTGAGCTCCTCGTAAACAATGCCCAGGTTGAAATATATGAGGGTAGCGCCGGGACAATGCACCAGCGCTTCCTGGCACACGGCAAACGCTTCGATGTACTGCTCGCCCTCAATCAACAGGCAACTGAGGTTGATGTAGGCCTCGACGTATTCCTGGTCGATGTCGATCGCCCTTTCGTAATACTCGATGGCGCGCACCGGGTCGCTCTCTTCCAGCTTCACGGCCGCATTGAACCATCCTGACGAGGAGAGGTTCGGCCCTGCGCCCGGCACATCGACCGGCGCTAGCGCCAGCACATTATCGGTTTGCCCGATTTCGGTGAAATCGATGACGAGCTGCCCCTGGACATTTCTCATGCCTCCCGCATCCCTTACCACCAGCTCTTTGCCGGCGACGGAAATACGCAGGCTTGCCGGTGACGAAGAATCGCCGTCCTTGCCGAGTTTCCTGAGAAAGTGCGCCGTTTTGTGCGGCGGAATACCGGCCGTATGCAGTTCATGCGCTTTGCGCATCATCACGACGTCGTTGAAGGAGAACAGATATTCGCGCCGTTTGCCGCGCACAGGGTTGATGAAGCCATCTTTGACGAGGCTGGCGACCACCCGCCGACTGATGCCATATTTTTTCCGGATGTCAGCAATCGTGAAGCTTTTCATGCCGCGCTACTTTTTGGCTCGCGTTTTCTTCGCAGGCGCCGGCTCCTCGGCCGCCGCTACGCGCTTCGCGCTCTTGCGCGGCTTTGCGGCGGCGTCACTCTTTGCAGCACCGCTTTTGGCCGGCGCGCCCTTGCTTGCCAGGCTTTGCCGCAATGCCTCCATCAGGTCGATGACCTGGGCGCCTCCGGTTTCAGGCTCTTCGGACACGGTGATTTCCTGCCCGGCGATTTTCGCGTCGACCGCCGCCTCGATGCGCTTCATCACTTCGTCCTCATACTCGTTCGGGTCGAACTCATCCTGCGTAATCTGCTCGATCAACTGGACCGCAAGTTCGAGCTCAGGTTTCTTTACCTCGGTCAGGTCCACCCCCAACTCTTTCATCGAGCGCACTTCCTTGGCATAAAGAAGCTGCTGCAGCACCAGCCCGCCTTCCGGAGACGGCCGTACCTGGACAGTATAAGATTTTCCCCTCCACGCCCAGCGCGCGAGCGCGCAACGATTGGTCTTGCGCATGCCCTCGTAGAGCAGCGTGTAGGGTTTGTCGCCACGCTTGTCGGGCGTCAGGTAGTACGCCTTGTCGTAGTAAATCGGGTCGATGGCGCCGTCCGGAATGAACGCCACGATATCGACCGTATGCGTCCCTTTTTCTTCCAGGACCTTTAACTCCTCAGGCGAGAAACTCACGTACTGGTCTTTGGTGAATTCAGAGCCCTTGATCATCTCGGAACGTTCGACCACCACCTGCTCCTTGATGCAGATGTACTGCTGTTTTAGCCGCGAGCCGCAGGCCTTGTGCAGCAGATTGAATGAGATCGCATCCTTGGCCTGGGTCGCCGGGTAAACCTTTACCGGAATGGATACCAGGCCAAAGGATAACGAAAGATCGGCAATGGATCTAGCAGCCATGTTTGCACCTCTATGGTTTGAGTAACGTGTCCCCTCTTCAAGGATTGCCGCCCGGACAGAGGCGCGTGTTGATCCAGATCGAGGTGTCGCCTCCGGGAAATTGAGCAAACTCAGTTAAGCAAGCGCAATTAAGCAAAATTATGGGCCGGCCTTTCCGACCGCCCGTTCCACACTTTGCTCAAGTCGCAGGAACTCCGCCCACGGGTCCTCGAACCCCGCCATGGTCTTCGCGGCGCTCGCAATGCGGAACGCTGCCGGATCGATATCACCGAGGTCCTCCCACGCAACCGGCACCGAAAACGTCGCCCCGGGCTGCGCGCGCGGCGAATACGCCGCATGCAGCGTGCGCCCTCTTCCGTTCATGTTGTGATCGATGAATATCTTCCCGGTCCGTTTCGGGATACTCCATTCCATCGTCACTTCCTCCGGATGCGCGGCCACGACATGGCGGCCGATGATTTCGCAAACGCGTTTCGATTCTTCAAACCCGAGCGACTTCTTGATCGGCACGAATACATGCAAGCCGGTCTTGCCGGTCGTCTTCACGAATGATTTCAGCTGTAGCGCATCGAGCACTTCTTTCAACCAGTACGCGACCTTGACGCAAAGCTTGAAGGCTCGCGCGTTGTACTCAGGTTCGTCTCCGGGCTCCTCCTTGCCCGAGTACACAAAAGGATCAAGATCGAAGGCGAGATAGTCCGGTTTGTCGAATTCGGCAAGCACCTCGTCGTCCACTTCCTCCTTGAGCCTGTGCGCGCTCGAATGCCATACATGAAACTCGAGCGTTCCCAGGTTGCCCAGCCAGATGAGACTGGCAAGGTCATTACACAAGATCAGCGGCTTGCCTGCATCCTTTCCACCGGACGGAAAACTGAGCATACGCATGAACGGCGGCAGCTTTTGGTCGAGGTGTTTCTGGTAAAAGCGCTCGCCGTTTATTCCATCCGGCATGCGGATCAGTGTGACGGGACGATTGCGAAGGTACGGAAGCAGGTACGGCGACGCGATGATCAGGTAGCGCAGCAAGTCGCGTTTGGCAAGCGCCTTGTACCGCTTGTAGGCGGGCCATAAAATCTTGTCGAGCTGGGTTACCGGGACCTTGTGCGCGCCGACGGTCAGGCTTCCTTTTGTATCTAACGCGTCGAGCTGCGCGACGATATGGTCAAGATCATGGCTTTCGCCTGCCGGGACGATAGTCGATTCGGCCGATGGCGCGAACACGGAATTGGCATCCACGTCGTCCCGCAGTCGCAGGAACACCGGGTGACGCAACCGGTCGTCTTTGGTCACCTCGTAGTAGCTCACCTCAGCGACCAGTTTCGGCTCCACCCACGTCGCTGCAACCGGCTCGTTCAGCTTCACTGTCGGCTTCTTCGTCACCATCGTTTCAAACCGGCTGAGCAGCAGGTCGATGGTCTCATCGCTGAAACCTGTGCCCACCCGTCCGGTGTATTTCCATTCACCCTCCGACCAGTAGCCGAGCAGCAGCGAACTCAATGTGCGTTTTCCTTTTGTGTAGCCGACGATGACGAATTCCCCCGACTTCAGCTGCTTGATCTTCAGCCATGCCCCCGAGCGAATTCCAGGCAGGTAAAGACCGCCCTTTTCCTTGGCCATGATGCCCTCGAGCCCGGTGTCGATCGCGGCCCGGTAAAGCGCAACGCCGTCACCGTCCGCATGCACGACCTGCACGGCCGCGCCGGGCGTCAGGCATTGTTTCAGGAAACGCCGGCGGTCGGTGTACGGTGCACCCCTCGTGTTCACGCCGGCAGCGTGCAGTACATCAAAGCAGTAGAAAACGCAGGGACGGGAGCGGTCCTGCGCAGCGCCCGGTTTGAAACGGTTCTGCAGAGCGGAGAAGGACGGACGGCCGTTCTCGAAGGCGACGATCTCGCCGTCCAGCAGCAGGGGTTGAACCGGTTGGCGCGCGAGCTCGGCGACCAGTCCCGGGAAGTGCTGCGTATAGTCATTCCCACCGCGCGACAGGATGGTGACATTGCCCTTGTCGATATACGCGGTCGCGCGATAACCGTCGAGCTTGGGCTCATACATCCAGCCGGGTTGGGTAAACGGTTCGTTGACCGTCTGTGCCGTCATGACCGGGATTTTGGCCGGCATAGTCTCCAGTGGTTCACCCGGCGCCATTTGCGCGACTGCCAGGCGCGGCACCGCGCTGGTAACCGACTCCACCGTTGAATCGGAAAGAGGCGAAACGGTCAGGTCCGTCGTCGCCGCCATGATCCCATCATCATGCTTGATGAGCAGCCAGCCTTTTGCCGTACGAATCAGCGCATAAGAACCTTTCAGCTTTGAACCGGCAAAGGTAATGCTCAGCTTCCCCTCCGCCAGTTCCTTTCTTGCACGCTCCTGCGCCTGCTCCCGGTCATGGAAAGAATAGATCCCCTTGGCATCCGGCGAGTACAACCCGCAATCCCATACGATGACTTTACCCGCGCCGTACTGCTTGGGCGGAATGACGCCTTCGAAGGTCGCGTAGTCGAAAGGATGGTCTTCGGTCGGGACCGCCAGGTGCTTTTCGCCGGGTTTAAGGATGAGGCCATTGGGGACGGCCCAGGATTTCAATACGCCGTCCAGTTCCAGGCGCAAATCGTAATGCAGCCTGCGCGCCGCGTGTTCATGGATGACGAACAGCAGCGGGCCGGAACGCTCGTGGAAAGCGGGAGCAGGCTCGGGCGTGACGGTGAAGTCACGCTTGGTTGCATAGTGGTCTAACTCGGAGCGTTGTCGGTTCCGTGGCATCTGGCGATTCCCCTGGTCACTTTGCAATAATGCATAGTGACCGGGAACAGGGGTTCGCCGGGAAGCAAGACTCGGTGCGCTTCCGATTGATCTTTATCAAACAGGATCGGGTCGGGTTTCACCTACCCTTTCCGCTGATACAACCCGATCAGATCAACCTGTTCGAGAATCTCCCCCTCCATCTCCTGCAGCAGCCTGGCCCTGTTCGGCGTACCAAGATCGGGCAGCACCGTTTTCAACGCATAAAGCCGGAAAAAATAGCGATGACGCCCGATTGGAGGGCAAGGCCCTCCGTAGCCGGTGCGATGCCAGTCATTCCTGCCTTCCAGCGTGCCCGGCGGCAGTTCGCTGGATTTCACCGCCTCTTTCAGTCCGGCGGCATCGGGGGGAATGTTGTAAAGCACCCAGTGCGTCCAGATCCTTTGCGGCGCTTCCGGGTCGGGTGCGTCGGGATCCTCGACTATCAGCGCCAGGCTCAGCGTAGTGACGGGAAGGTCCGACCAGGAGAGAGGCGGGGAAACATCATCGCCGTCGCATGTATATTTCGGCGGAATATCGTCACGGTGTTTGAATGCGCTCGAGGTTAACTTCATGCTCATCGTCCATCCTTTCGACTGCTGTACGGGGCCTTGATGCAGTTTAGGCACCGCGCAGGAATAAGTTGGTCAATTTTGCGGGCCGTAGCGGGCGCGTTGCTGCGTTGCTCGTCGTCGCCCTAGCTCGCTATGACTCCTCCTCACGCCCCTCGGCGGGCCCCTTGCACCGCATCCCGCGACGGCCGCCAGATTGCCCAACTTATTCCTGCGCGGCGCCTTGGTGGGTGCGCCGGGTCGGCGCTGAGGCGTATTGTTGACAGTCGCGCAACGATGTCTCAAACCGATGTCAGGAAGACACCGGGATGCGATTGGCAAAAGAATAATATCAGGCGGCGTCCGCAGCTTGGCTTCCCACCTTTTCCACAAACGCCGCAAAGAAATCATCCGCCGTTTTCTTCGCCGCGCCATCGACCAACCGTGACCCGATCTG
>JBBWZW010000064.1:0-6056 GCA_039649305.1 Burkholderiales bacterium | reverse complement strand
CTGTATAGGTTAATCGCGACCGCATTCATATAATTTGCCCGGCAAGTCCTGCGTCGCCGGACCACGTACACTTTAAAGGGAGATATATGGGTACAGGTAAATTGAAGGCATTGGTTGGCGGAGTGATCTGTTCAGTCGGCCTGGCACTGGCATCATCCGCAGCGGCGCAGAACCTCGAGAAAATGAAGGTTCGCCTCGACTGGACGCCGTGGGGCGTACACGCGGGATTCCACCTGGCGCAGCAAAAGGGTTGGTTCAAACAGGCCGGGCTCGATGTCAGCGTGGAAGACGGCAACGGTTCCACCACGACCGTACAGCTCGTCGGATCCAGTGATCAGTTCGACGTTGGTTACGCAGCCCTGTCATCGATGATGGTGGGACGCGATAAAGGCTTGCCGGTCAAGGCCGTCACCGTGTTCCTGCGCCAGAGCGATATCGGACTGCTGGTGCCAAGCGGTTCGGGTATCAAGGGTCCGAAAGACCTGAAGGGCAAGAAGGTCGCGTACACCGCGGGCTCGATGGAAGGTCCGTTCATTGATACCTTCCTCGCGGCGGGGGGCTTGAAACGTTCCGATGTCGACCTGGTCAACATCGATGCATCCGGAAAGATTGCCAACTACGTGGCCGGGCGCGCGGATGCCGCATTCGCGACGGTTGCACTGGTTCTGCCGCTGGTAGCGGAATCGCGCCCTTCGGACGGCATCCTGTTCGCGGATAACGGATTGCCTATGCCCAGCTACGGAATCTTCACCTCGGAAGAGAAGCTGGCAAAACGCCGGGACGCCATCATGCGCCTGTCGAGCGTGGTGTCCGGCGCCTGGCAGTACATTTACGACGGCCATCAGGATGAAGCGGTGGACGCGATCATTGCCCAACGCCCGCAGGCCCGTCTCGACAAGAAGGTGTTGCGCGGCCAGATCGATACGCTGAAAAAGCATTTCCAGTCGCCGGCTGCCGCCGGACAACCGATCGGCGTGCCGGTCGCCGCAGATTGGAACGCCGCCGTCAAGACCCTCACTGATGCAGGCTTGCTGAAAGGCGCACGCGATTCGAAGGAGTTCTACGAGCCAGGTATGGTGCGCCCGGAAATCTTCAGCAAGGTGCTTGGCCAATGACCGAAGCAGCAGTTACAGCACGTAGTGTGCGCAAGATCTATCCTGGCGAGCGCGGCGTGCTTGCGCTCGACAACATCTCGCTCGATATCAAACCGGGCGAGTTTGTCAGCATCCTCGGCCCGAGCGGTTGCGGTAAAAGTACCTTCCTGCGTTGCGTGGCGGGACTGGAAGAAACCAGTGCCGGCGATCTGCTAGTGCAGGGCCGTCCGGTCAATGGGCCGCCCGACGACTTCGGGATGGTGTTCCAGCGCGATGCGCTGCTGGAATGGCGCAACGTCGAGGACAACATCCTGCTGCCGATTGAGTTCAAGAAGAAATCTTCCGCCGCGTACCGGCAGAAGATGGCGGGGCTGCTCAAGCTCGCCGGCCTGAAAGACTTCGGCAACCGGTATCCGCATGAGCTGTCGGGCGGGATGCGCCAGCGTGCGGCTATCTGCCGCGCATTGATCGACGATCCGGCACTGTTGCTGATGGATGAACCGTTCGGCGCGCTCGATGCGCTGACGCGCGACCAGATGAACGTGGAACTGCAGCGGATCTGGATGGAAACTCGCAATACCGTGCTGTTCGTCACGCACGGCATCGCCGAAGCGGTATTCCTCGCGGACAGGGTAGTGGTCTTCTCGCCGCGCCCCGGCAAGATCGCCGAGATCCTGACCATCGATTTGCCACGGCCACGCAGGCTGTCGGTGCGCGAATCGCCCGAATTTGGCCGCTACTGCAACCGGATACGCGAGTTGTTCCATGAGATGGGCCTGATTGATGAGCATGAGGAGGAAGCGGCATGATGCGAATGATAGGCCGCGCGCGCCATGGCATAGTCGCGTTCACATCACTTGCGCTTTTCCTGGTGATGTGGGAAGTGCTGGTACGCGTGTTGAAGGTGCGGCCCATCATGGTCCCGCCCCCCGGCATGGTACTGCAGGAGTTGGCTGCCGAATGGAGCTGGTATCTCGGCCACGCCTGGTACACCTTCCTCACCACATCGGCAGGGTTCGTTCTGGCAGTGATTTTCGGCGTCGGCATTGCGATACTGCTGGTGGCCTCCAAATGGTTCGAGAGCGCCATCTATCCGCTGATCATTGCGATGAACAGCGTGCCGAAAGTCGCGGTCGCGCCATTGTTCGTGATCTGGCTCGGCACGGATGCAGAACCGAAAATCGCCATTGCTTTCCTGATTGCGATCTTCGCGGTCATCGTCGACACGGTGCATGGCTTGCGGTCCGTCCCGCAGGATGTGCTTGACCTGGGGCGGGTGTTGAAGGGAAGGCCGCATGATTTCTTCTTCAAGGTGCGGCTTCCTTGCGCGCTGCCTTCGATCCTTACTGGCATGAAAGTGGCGATTTCACTGGCGCTGATCGGAGCGATCGTCGGCGAGTTCGTTTCGTCGCAGCGCGGGCTGGGGTATGTAATACTCAGCGCACAGGGGACTTTTGACACGACACGCGTGTTCGCCTCAATCTTTGTGTTGGTCTTCATGGGCATCGGGATGTTCGGTTTTCTTGCATGGCTCGAACGGCGTGCGACGCCATGGCGCAAACACGCGTAATCTCAAACAACAACATTCAACACAGGAGGCAGGACATGGGTGATCGGTTACCGGTATTCAAGGCAGCGGCTGTCCAGGCGGCACCCGTTTTCCTCGACAGGGACGCCAGCGTGGACAAGGCGTGTGCGCTGATCGATGAGGCAGGAAAAAACGGCGCGAAGCTGATCGTGCTCCCCGAAACGTTCATACCCGGCGGCCCTTATTGGGCATGGCACTTGCCGATGCGCGAGGGCGGCAAGTTCAACGCCGAGCTGTTCCAGAATGCGGTCGATGTGCCGAGTGACACTACGGTGCGGTTGGGCGAGGCGGCTCGCAAAGCCGGGGCCTTTGTCGTCATCGGCATCAACGAGCGCTCGGGTAAGTCGCTCTACAACACACTGCTTTACTTCGATCCGGAAGGTCGCATCATCGGCAAGCACCGCAAGTTCAAACCGACCGGCCCGGAAAAGCTGGTGTGGGGCGATGGCGACGGCAGCACCCACAAGGTGTACGACACCGCGATTGGCAAGTTGGGCGGCCTCATCTGCGGTGAGCACAATATGGTCCTTCCCGGCTATACCCTGGCAGCGATGGGTGAGCAGGTGCATATCGCGGCATGGTTAGGCTTTACGTTGGCCGACGTGGCGATGACGGAAATCGCTTCGCGTAACCATGCGATCGTCTACAACACCTTTGTCGTATGCAGCCAGCTGGTGGTGGGGGCTGACGTTTTCGAGAAGCTCGGAATCGATCGCAGTCAGCAGCCAGTGCAGGCATGGAGCGCCATTATCGAAGGCGGCAGTGGCAAGCTGATTGCCGGACCGCTCGGCCAGGAAGAGGAAGGCATCGTCTACGGGGAAATCGACCTTAACAAGGGCGTTCCGAAGTACTTCATCAACGACGCGATGGGGCACTACTGGCCGAAGCAGTTCAGTGTCAATTTTGATGATCGGGAGATGAAGCCGCTCAGTATCAGCCATCCAGGGGCGGATGCCGGCGAGGAGCCTAAACTGTAAATCTTGCGGCATCAAGTCCCACCCCGCGACGGACTAGGTTGGGATGCAATCCCAACATTCACGCTCCGCACAACGGCTGGCTTTGGTTTGGGTGTGGATGTTGGTATTGGCATGCCAACACTCCACCGGGATGCACTCAAAGCGGCAACGCTGTCTCATACTTCACCTCACGCAGCGCGACATTCGTCGTCACCTGCGCAATCCCCTGCAGCTTGAAAAGAACGTTATGCACGAAGTCGTGATACGCGTTCATATCCGCTACCACGACCTTGATCAGGTAGTCTGACGTCCCGGTCGTCTCATAACACTCCACCACTTCCGGCCGCACCCGCATCGCATTCTCGAAGGTCTCGACCACACCCTCCGCATGCCTGCTGAGTGAAACATGGGTCAGGCAGCAAACCAGCAGCCCGACCTTCCGACGGTCAACAATCGCGGCGTAGCGTTCGATGTAGCCCTTGTCTTCCAGCTCCTTCTGGCGCCGCCAGCATGGTGTGGTCGACATGCCGAGCTTCTCGGCTAACTCATTGGACGAAATGCGCCCGTTTATCTGCAATTCGCGGAGGATTTTCAGCGAAGCCGGGTCCAGAGGAGAATTTTCCATATTCAAACCTATTTCGAGAAGGATCTCGCTCAATCTACCAAACAGAGGAAACAAACAGGAATAATTTTTCGCATTCCCGGAATTACGATTTAGTCATTATTTTCAGGATTCCGCCAGGGGAGACGCATGGGTTCGGTCACCGACAAGTTCGACGTACTTACGCCGGAGGCGCCGCTTGTTAATTCAGGCTACAAGCTGCAGGACAACATGGAACGCGAGCAGGGCCGTGTTTTCCTGACGGGCACCCAGGCGCTGGTCCGGTTGCTGGTCACGCAGAAGAAGCTGGACGCGGCGCGGGGCCTGCATACCGCCGGCTTCGTCAGCGGATACCGCGGCTCACCGTTAGGCGCGGTCGACCAGGAGCTCTGGAGAGCGAAAGACCTGCTCGACAAGCACGAGATCGCATTCCTTCCTGCCATTAACGAAGAGCTGGGCGCAACCGCGGTTCTGGGCTCGCAACAAGTCGAAACCGATCCGACCCGCAAAGTCGAGGGCGTGTTTGCGATGTGGTACGGCAAAGGCCCAGGCGTTGACCGCTCCGGCGACGCGCTCAAGCACGGCAATGCATATGGCTCGTCACCGCACGGCGGCGTGCTGGTGGTGGTGGGCGACGATCATGGATGCGTGTCCTCATCCATTCCGCATCAGAGCGAACAGGCATTGATCGCATGGGGCATGCCGGTTATCAATCCCGCCAACATACAGGAGTACCTGGAGTTTGGATTGTATGGATGGGCGTTGTCGCGCTACTCCGGCAACTGGGTGGGCTTCAAAGCCATCTCGGAGACCGTGGAAGGCGGCGCGGTGGTGGAGCTGCCGTCTCCTGCGACCTGCACGGATCCGACGGATTACACGCGTCCCGAAGGCGGACTGCATTATCGCTGGCCCGACCTGCCGAGTCTGGAGATCGAGCAGCGCGTCGCGGAAAAACTCAATGCGGTGCGCGCGTTCGCCCGCGTCAATTCCATCGATCGCATGGTGGTGCGCGCGCCGAACGCGAAGCTCGGGATCATCGGCGCCGGCAAGGCCTGGCTCGATCTGGTGGAAGCGCTCGCGCGCATGGGCCTGCCGCTGCAGCGGCTGGATGAGGCCGGCATCCGCATGTACAAGCCGGGCCTGACCTGGCCGCTGGAACCGACCCGCCTGATGGAATTCGCGCAAGGCCTGGAAGAAATCCTGGTGGTGGAAGAGAAGGATGCTGTGATCGAGCAGCAGGTGAAAAATCTGTTCTATAACCTGCCCGAAGGTGCGCGTCCCAAGGTGCTTGGCAAGACCGACTCCGCGGGCCAGCCTTTGCTGACCGCCCTCGGCGAACTGCGTCCCTCGCGCATCGCGCCGGTACTGGTCCGGTGGTTGTCGCCCAGGCTGCCCGGGCATAACCTGGCACAGCACCTGCCCCATTTCTGCAAAGAGGAACTCGCTTCCGCCGCACCCGGTACCGTCAAACGCACGCCGTATTTCTGCTCGGGATGCCCGCACAATACCTCCACCCGCGTCCCCGAGGGCAGCCGTGCACAAGCGGGCATCGGCTGCCATTTCATGGCGGCGTGGATGGACCGCGATACCGGCACGCTGACGCAGATGGGCGGCGAGGGGGTGACATGGGCCGCGGCGTCTCGCTTCGTCAAGGAAAAGCACATCTTCCAGAACCTGGGAGACGGCACCTATTACCACTCCGGCTATCTCGCGATACGCCAGTCGATCGCCGCGCGCAGCAACATCACCTACAAGATTCTCTACAACGATGCGGTGGCAATGACCGGCGGACAACCGGTGGACGGCAAGCTCTCGGT
>JBBWZW010000568.1:0-2919 GCA_039649305.1 Burkholderiales bacterium | reverse complement strand
AATGGAACCATTGGGCAAAGTCCGCATGCGAATCCTTGCGCACATTGAGCTCAATGGCTTGCGGACTATCGGCGCGCAGCACCTCAATAGCGCCGGCATCGAACTGATGGCTGATCTTGATGGACATGATTTCCGCTGGATGAATGATATTCTGCGTATTTTATTCTTTTCGCCAAAGATCAAATGAAGTTACGCAGTGTTCTAGCAGCGATGGGATTGAGCATGCTCGCCTGCGCCGCGCATGCCGATGCATGGCCGTCAAAGCCAATCAGAATCATCGTCGCCGCTCCGGGCGGATCCTCGCTCGATGTGATCGCCCGCAGCGTAGGCGACAAGTTGAAGGACCGGTTGGGCCAACCCATCATCGTCGAAAATGTACCCGGCGCATCAGGCACGATTGCAACCGGTCAGGTAGCCAGGGCCAGGCCCGACGGCTACACCCTGTTGGTGTCCTTTAACGGCCCCCTCGCCTTCACCCAGTTTCTTACCCGACTGCCATACGATCCGCAGAAGGACCTGGCGCCCGTCATCCTCGCCAGCTCGCAGCCGAACGTCCTTGCGGTCAACGCCGAGCTGCCGGTAAAGAATGTCAGCGAACTGATCGCCCATGCAAAGGCCAATCCCGGCAAGCTGAACTACGCCTCGGTCGGCAACGGCTCCTCGTCCCATCTGACGGCGGAACTGTTCAAGACCATGGCCGGCGTCGATGTCCTCCATGTCCCCTACAACGGCGCTCCGCCGGCCGCACTGTCCCTCGCCGCGGGCGACACGCAGATGCTCTTCACCATCGCCACGGTCGTGATGCCACAGGTGAAAAGCGGAAAAGTGAAGGCCCTCGCCGTCACCGGCGCCAAGCGTTTCACGCTGCTGCCGGAAATCCCGACTGTTGCCGAGGCAGGCCTGCCGAAGTTCGAGTCGATCGCCTGGAACGGGGTGCTGGTACCCGCAGGGACGCCGGCGAATATTGTCAATCGGTTAAACCGTGAGATCGACTCAGTGTTGAAGACGCCGGAGGTGAAGACGCGACTGAACAATGCGGGCCTGGAACCGGCAGGCGGTTCTCCGGACGAATTCAGGTCGCTGATCGCTGCCGAAGCGAAAAAGTGGTCGGAAATCATCCGGAAGACCGGGGCAACGCTCGATTAATGGCGATTTCCTGGCGGGATGCGTGGCGGAAAACCTTATCGCTCTGCTATAATGCGAGGCTCGTCGGGGCGTAGCGCAGCCTGGTAGCGTACTTGCATGGGGTGCAAGGGGTCGGAGGTTCGAATCCTCTCGCCCCGACCAATAGAATCAAAGAGTTAGGAAAAGCCGCCTTGTGCGGCTTTTTTGTTGTCCGCAATTTGGTAAGAAAATTTTCGGCTGGGCCGACAGAAAGCCCCTCCTCCCGCAAATGCCGTTCAGTTAAGAACTGAACGGCATTTTTGTTTTGGGAAACAGGTTGTAAACGTTTGGCGGTGATGTTAACTTCTCGGCTTCATGCTTGCCGACGCCCTGACACTGCTCCTAGATGCACAAGACACGCCCGATTGGGCGCGGTTGGGCGAGCATCTGCCGTACGAATGGATTGAGCAGGCCGTCGCGGAAACAGGCCGGGCCAGCATCCGGCATCGGCGCTTGCCGGCCGAGCAGGTAGTGTGGCTGATCGTGGCGCTGGCCTTGTACCGGCACCAATCGATCAGCGAGGTGATCGATGAACTCGATCTGGCGCTGCCCGATGCCCAAGCCCCGTTCGTGAGCAAGAGCGCGGTGGCGCAAGCACGCCAGCGGCTGGGGGAAGCGCCGCTGAAATGGCTGTTCCAGACTTCGGCGCGGGCGTGGAGCAGCCAGGACAAGGATGCGTACCTGTTCAGGGGATTGAGTCTGCTGGCAATGGACGGGACGACCTTCCGAACGGCCGACAGTCCCGCCAATCGAGAACACTTTGGCGCCCAATCGTATGCCAGTGGCGCGGTGGCCAGCTACCCGCAAGTACGCGGGGTGACACTGACGGCCGTTCCCACGCACCTGGTGGTCGATGCCGCCTTCGGCCGTTACGACACCAATGAAATGCTGTACGCAAAGATGCTGGTGCCGGGCATCCCGGATCACTCGCTGACGGTGTTCGACAAGGGCTTCCTGGCCGCGGAAATCCTGTGCGGGCTCACGGCCAACGGACAGAACCGGCACTTCCTGATACCGGCCAAAGGCAATACCAAATGGGAAGTGGTCGAAGGCACGCCGGAAGATGCGATCGTGCAGATGCGCGTGTCGCCGCAGGCACGCAACAAGTCGCCAACGTTGCCCGAATTCTGGCGCGCCCGCGCCATCGCAGCGATTGATCCGCAAGGTCGCAAAAAAGTGCTGCTGACTTCGCTGACTGACCGCAAACGCTTCAAGGCCACCGAGATCGTCGCTTGCTATGGTCGCCGCTGGCAGATTGAAACGAGCTATCGTGAACTCAAGCAATCGATGATGGGGATGGCGCTGACCCTGCGCAGCAAGACCGTAGACGGCGTCCAGCAAGAGCTCTGGGGGGCGCTCACTGCCTACAACCTGATCCGACTGGAAATTGCGAAAGCCGCATTAGACGCCAATTGCGAGCCCACCGAGATCAGTTTCGTGCGCGCATTTCACACTATCCAATATGAACTACGCTGGGCCGCTGTCACCCGCGCCCAAGGAAAACTGCCAGCATTACTGCAGCGGCTGCGCCAGCGCCTCGTCACCATCCTCAATGAAAAACGACTCGGGCGCATCTGCGACCGAGTCGTTAAGTCAAAGCCAAAGCGTTATGCCGTTCGGGTGCTTAAGAAAGTCCTTATCTGAACGGCATTACTCGTTACACGAGGCTTTCTGTTCGGCTGCTTATTAGTTTTCTGTTTGGCTGCTTATTAGTTCATTATTTCCAGAATTGCCACCATGATCGGTTTTGCTGCG
>JBBWZW010000562.1:0-20374 GCA_039649305.1 Burkholderiales bacterium | reverse complement strand
GCGCCGACAAAACAAATATGAAACAGACACTTCAACTACGAATCTCGCAACACCTGGCGCTTACGCCGCAGTTGCAGCAATCGATTCGGTTGTTGCAACTGTCGACGCTTGAGCTCCACCAGGAGCTGGAACAAATCCTCTCCGATAACCCGATGCTGGAGCGAGTTGACGATCCACTCGACCATTCGGTGCGGCTGCTTGCAGACGGCGCAATCAGTCCGAACGGCGCTACCACAGAAGCCACCGCCACAGCAGACACCGGTTCGACGGGGCCGGAGGATGGCGAAGGCGGCTCCTTCGAGAACGCGGAGGGGGCCGATGCGCCGAGCGCCGGCGACACCGATTGGAGCTTCGATGATGTGGCGCGTACGTCTAAAGCGCCTGAGGATGATGACGCCCGTCCGCAGCTCGAAGCGCATGAGACGACCTTGCGTGAACACCTGCTCGAACAGGTACGGGTCACCGTTCGCGAGTATCGCGACCGCGCGCTGCTCGAGCTAATAATCGACGCGCTCAACGACAATGGCTATCTCGAAGAGCCTATCGAGGAAATTCATGCCAGGCTTCCCGCTGAACTCGGTATCGAGATGGAAGAGCTCGCAGTGGCCCTCAAGATGTTGCAGAGTTTCGACCCGGCTGGTGTAGGCGCGCGTAACGCCTCGGAATGCCTGTCGATTCAGATCAGGCGATTCCCGAAAGTGCCGCTGGTGACACGCCGCAGGGCATTGGGTATCGTTGAGAACCATCTCGCACTGTTTGCGCAGCGCGATTTCAACAAGCTGAAAAAGATCCTCGACTGCGACGACGAAGACCTGCGCGAAGCGCAAACTATCATCAAACAGTGCAATCCTCATCCCGGCGCCGCTTTTGCCGCGGATGTATCCGACTTCGTTGTGCCGGACGTGATTGTCAAAAGAACAAAAAACGGATGGCAGGTGATGCTCAACCACGAGGTGATGCCGCGGCTGCGCGTCAATGCCTTGTACGCGAACATATTAAAACAGAGCAAGGGTGACGGTTCGCTTTCTTCCCAGCTGCAGGAAGCCAAGTGGCTGATCAAGAATATGCGACAGCGCTTCGACACCATCCTGCGGGTTGCGCAGGCCATCGTCGACCGACAGCGCAACTTCTTTTCGCATGGCGCGGTGGCTATGCGGCCCCTTGTCTTGCGTGAAATTGCTGATACACTGGGTTTACACGAGAGCACCATTTCTCGTGTGACAACTCAGAAATACATGCTTACTCCGCATGGAATGTTTGAGCTGAAATACTTCTTCGGTAGCCACGTCGCTACTGAAGCCGGGGGTGAAGCTTCATCGACAGCGATCCGGGCACTCATCAAACAATTGATAGGAGCAGAAGACCCCAAGAATCCATTCTCCGATAGCAAAATTGCAGACATGTTAGGGGAACAAGGCATGGTGGTTGCGCGTCGAACAGTAGCAAAATACCGCGAGGCCTTGAAAATCCCTCCAGTCAACCTGCGCAAGTCCTTGTAGTTTTGCATCCATCGTGTTTTCATCCGTTGCTGTGTTCCGGCGTAGCCGACCACGCAGGTACGACGCGAACTGCCAGCGACACCATCCATAGGAGTGCTGTATGAATCTCACAATCAGTGGGCATCATGTCGAATTGACACCTGCCATCCGTGACTATGTGCAAACTAAACTGGAGCGCATTAAACGCCATTTCGACCATGTCATTGATATTGCAGTTATCCTGGGAGTCGAGAAGCTCGCGGAAAAGGACAGGCGGCAGAGAGCCGAAGTCAATCTGCGCTTGAGAGGAAATGTAATTCACGTGGAAAGTTTTGCGGAAGACCTGTATGCGGCAATTGACAGCCTGATCGACAAACTGGACCGGCAGGTGCTGAAGTACAAAGCCAAAATTCAAGACCATCATAACGAAGGCATCAAGCGAAATCCGGACGCGGCCGCTGCCGCTTAATCAATCAGGCGATAAAGCGCCGCTCTATGCGGCGCAGTGACTAAAGGGCGCAACTATATGCGCCCTTTTTGGTTTCTGGCCCCGGACATTGTCAGCTCGCGACTGTCGTTCCCTGTCGATATCGTTACAATATCGACCATCCTGACCGATCACCGAGCCATGACCGACCATATCCAGACATCAATCAAAAACAATATTGGCTTTCTCGTCCTCGATCGTCCCAAGGCACTCAATTCGTTGTCGCTCGACATGGTGCGAATGCTTACGAAGACCTTGTTGGACTGGCGTGATGCTGCCATCAGGGCGGTGGTAATCAGGAGCACGAGTGAAAAAGCGTTTTGTGCGGGCGGCGATATCCGCTTCTTTTATGATGCTGGAAAAAGCACACCCGCAGGCGGCAGCGCCTTGCTGGAAGACTTTTTTACTGAAGAATATGCGCTGAACCACCTGATTCATCACTATCCGAAGCCGTATATCGCGATCATGGACGGCATCGTCATGGGAGGCGGCATGGGAATTGCCCAAGGCGGGGCGTCGAATCGCATGCGTATCGTCACCGAGCGCACGAAGGTGGCGATGCCGGAAGTCAACATCGGACTGTTCCCTGATGTCGGCGGTGGATTTTTCCTTTCCCGCGCGCCAGGTCAGATCGGCACCTACCTCGGCATCACCGGTGAAACCATCGGCCCCGCCGATGCGCTGTATGCGGGTTTGGCGGATGTCTTCGTGCCGGGAGACCAGTTGCCCGCATTGGCTGACATGCTGTTGTCAACAAACGGCGCAGGCACGCGTGAAGCGATCCGCGAATTCGCCGCACCGTTTCGCACCCGGCCAGATCTTGTCGCAAGCACCCTGGCGGTTCAGCGGCATGTTATCGATCGGCATTTTGCGCATGACCAGGTCGTAGCCATCATGGCATCGCTGGAGAAGGATGACAGCCCATTCGCACAAAAGACTTTGGCGGTGATGCAAAAGCGATCGCCGTTAATGATGTGTGTCACACTCGAACAGCTACGTCGTGGCGCACGCATGACGGTCGCAGACTGCCTGCGCATGGAGCGCAACATGGTACGCCGCAGCTTCGAGCATGGGGAAGTACTTGAGGGCGTGCGTGCGTTGGTAATCGACAAGGACAACGCGCCGCAATGGAATCCACCGGCGTTGGGAGACATTGCTGCGGCAACTGTCGAGCAATTTTTCAATCCAGCGTGGCCGGCCTGCGCACATCCGCTGCGCGATCTGAACTGAGGATACGCCCGCCCGCTTCGCGCAGCTCCCGGTTCGATTTACGCGTCTGTCGTGCCGGCCGCATGCACGAAGAGGGCGTTACTCGAAGACGGGCCGTCGCCGAAATGGTAACGGGTGCCCTGCGCCCAACGTCAATAAGACGCTTATTCATCCGACGATTCCGGTTTCCGGAAACACATCGGCGATCGACCATCTCAAAGCTTAGGGCCCGCGCAGTAATAAGTTGTTCATTCTGGCGGTCGTAGCGGGATGCAATGCCAGGCGCCCGACACGCCGCAGTGCACCCCCTACGGCCAGCAAAAATGACAACTTATTACTGCGCGGGCCCTTACCGTTCAGATTTCATCCACCACGAACAGGCGACGATGCTCACGCATTGCATAGCGATCCGTCATTCCGGCGATGTAGTCGGCAACGTTTCTTGCCTGTGTCTGCTTGTCACCGGTGTCACCGCTCGCGACCTGGTAATCCGGCGGCAGCAACCGCGGTTCAGCCATGAAAGCATCAAACAATTCGGTAACGATGCGGCGCGCCTTGCTCGTCATGCGGTTCACCCGGTAATGTTGATAGAGATTCACGCGCAGGAACTGCTTGAGCAATACGGCTTCCCTGCTCATCTCGTCCGAGAAGGTAATCAGCGCCGGGGCACTGCGCACATCATCAACCGTCTGCAACTTTGCATCCTCAATCCGGGATTTGGACGCATTGATCAGATCCACGATCAATGCATTGATCATACGCCGGATCGTTTCGTGAATTGCTCGTCGCCCGCTGATCCCGTTGTAAACCGCCTCCACCTCACGCCTCTGGCGCGCGTAAAAATCGACTTCGTCCAATTGTGCCGTGGTCAGCAAACCTGACCGCAAACCATCGTCTATATCGTGGTTGTTATAAGCAATTTCGTCCGCAAGATTGGCAAGCTGCGCTTCGAGCGTCGGCTGTTTTCTGTCGATGAAACGTTGGCCAATCTCCCCGAGCTTCTTTGCATTGGCAAGCGCGCAGTGCTTGAGGATGCCCTCGCGCGTTTCAAACATCAGGTTTAAACCGTCGAATGCACCGTAGTGCTCTTCCAGTTCGTCGACCACCCGCAAGCTTTGCAAGTTATGCTCGAAGCCACCGTAGTCCTTCATGCACGTATTGAGCGCTTCCTGCCCGGCGTGGCCAAACGGCGTATGACCGAGGTCGTGTGCCAGAGAAATCGCTTCGACCAGGTCTTCGTTCAGTTGCAGGTTACGGGCGATAGAGCGCCCGATCTGCGCCACTTCAATGCTGTGCGTCAAACGGGTGCGAAACAGGTCGCCCTCGTGATTGACGAACACCTGCGTCTTGTATTCGAGACGCCGAAACGCCGTGGAATGGATGATGCGATCGCGGTCACGTTGAAACTCGGTGCGCGATCCGGGAGCCGGTTCCGCAAAGCGGCGTCCTCGCGATGCATCGGAACGAGCGGCATACGTAGCGAGGTGCGCTTCGAAATTCATGTGAGTGACTTTTCCAAATCGCTAAACACACGCTTTCAATGTAGACAGCAAAGCCTCTTGTGGCACCGGCATAATGACTGGGGTGCCTAGCGGTTTTATCAAAATGAATTTGATTTGTCCGCCTTCGTTTTTCTTATCAACTTGCATGAGCTCGATCCAGCGCTCGCTCCCCAGATCAGGTGCAACCACCGGCAAGCCAGCTGCCTGAACCAGTTTTCCTACGCGCGATTTTGTCGCCCCGTCGATAAACCCCAGGCGATGCGATAAATCGGCCGCCATTACCATGCCACAGCCAACAGCTTCGCCATGCAGCCACTGCCCATACCCGAGGCCCGCCTCGATCGCATGACCGAAGGTATGGCCGAAATTCAGGATTGCACGCAACCCGCCTTCGCGTTCGTCCTGCCGGACGACGTCGGCTTTGATTTCACAGGAGCGTTGAATCGCATACGCCAATGCGCCGCCGTCTCGCGCAACCAGTTTGCCGATGTTCGATTCGATCCAATCGAAAAACGCGGCGTCGATGATTGCGCCATGCTTGATGACTTCGGCGAGCCCGGCCGATAGTTCACGCGACGGCAATGTTTCGAGCGTCGAGGTGTCTGCGATCACCGCTTGTGGCTGGTAGAAAGCGCCGATCATGTTCTTACCGAGCGGATGATTGATGCCGGTCTTGCCCCCCACCGAGGAATCGACTTGGGAAAGCAATGTAGTCGGCACCTGAATGAACGGCACTCCGCGCATGTAGGTAGCCGCCGCAAAACCGGTCAAATCACCAATGACGCCGCCCCCCAGCGCCACCAGCGTGGTCGTGCGGTCGCATTTTTCGGCAAGCAGCACATCGAACACTTGCATCAGGCTCGACCAGTTCTTTTCTTCTTCACCGTCCGGTAGCACTATCGTGGTCACCCGTTTGCCCGCTGAGGCCAGCGTCTTGGCCACCTTATCGAGATAGAGAGGCCCGACAGTCGTATTTGTGACGATCGCGACACGCGATCCGGCGATGTGCCGGCTGATCAATTCGGTATCGGACAGGAGCGATTGTCCTATGGTGATCGGGTAGCTACGATCATCCAGGTCCACCTGCAAGGCGATGGGGGAGGTTTGATGCGTCATTGTAGAAATCTTAAGATTGAACCGGATTACCGTCCTGCGCAGGCACGTTGGGTGCTATTTCAAGCTGTGACAGGATGGTTTGTACCAAGGATTGTACGTTAGGACGGCCCGTTTCGATGACCAGGTGGGCAACTTCGAGGTAGTAAGGCTCCCGCTCGCGGGCTAGCTGCTCGATGCGCTGACGCGGATCGCTTGTCTGCAGGAGTGGGCGGCTCTTGTCGTGGCTTGTGCGTTGCAGGATGCTGTTGACGCTGGCACGCAGATAGATCACGGTACCGCGGGCTTTAAGGAATTCCCTGTTTTCCGGTTTCAGGATAGCACCGCCGCCCGTTGCGAGGACTATGCCCGCCTCACCGGTAAGATCGCGAATGACTTCTGCCTCGCGTTGCCGAAAGCTGGCTTCTCCCTCGATTTCAAAAATCACCGGAATTGAGACGCCTGTGCGCGCCTCAATCTCGTGATCGGAATCGATGAATCGCTTGTTGAGCTTCCTGGCCAAGACACGCCCGACCGTGGTTTTGCCGGCACCCATCAGGCCAACGAGAAAGATATTATTCCCAGTCATGCATATAAGCTTCGGCGTCAACATGCCCTCGGGAAGCGCGATTAAACAAGCTTAATAAACATGCGTTATTACCGCTTTTGCTTAGGCCCACGCAGAAATAAGTTGTCATTTTTGCTTGGCGCAGCGGGCACACTGGCCGTTGCCCGCCGCTAGCAGTGCTCGCACTGCGCCGCGTCGGCCGCCTAGCATTGCATCCCGCTACGACCACCAAAATGAACAACTTATCCTGCGCGGGCCCTTACACGCCTGAATCACAATAATCGCGCGGTTTTTCCCGTGAGCTTAATGTCGAAAGCCTGTTTTAGAAATGAACGATGTCGCGATCATCGTTCATTCTGGCTTTTCTGTCACTGGAATTTTGGCCGCCCGTCCGACACGATCTTTGGCGTGATAAATATCAGCAATTCGGTCTTCTCACTGGAGCGACCTGTGGTCTTAAAGAGGTTACCGACGATCGGAATGTCTCCGAACAATGGCACCTTGGTCACGTTATCCGCTTCGGTCTGCGTATAAATACCACCCAATACCACGGTGCCTCCGTTTTCGACCTGCACGTTCGTTTTCACGTGTTTTGTATTAATGGCCACGAGGGTCGAGCCGTTCGCAAGCGGCGCGCCTCGGCTGTCCTTGGTAACGTCGACAACCAGGATAACGTTGCCGTCCGGTGTGATCTGCGGCGTCACTTCCAGTTTCAGGTTTGCTTTTTTGAACTGAACCGCAGTGGCGCCACTGCTCGTTGCCTGCTGATACGGGATTTCCTCGCCCTGCTCGATCAAAGCCTGCTGCGAATCGGCCGTTACAACGCGCGGACTGGAGATGATTTTGCCTCGCCCGTCCGCCTCTAATGCAGACAATTCCAATCCGATAAATCGGGTCGCGGCGGCATTGAACAACGTCAGGGCGACGGTACCGGCAGGATTCCCTCCCAAACCACCAGCGGGAAGGTTGACGGAATTCCCGTTGACAGTTGCCATGGCCGGCGAATTCAAGCCAAGCGCGGAACCCGTACCGCCAGCAGCACCGACAGTACCCGATTGTTGCCCACCTACTTCAATGATATTGCCCCTTTGCCTCTGGACACCGAACGCCAGCTTGGCACCCAAATTCTTGCTGAACGCATCATTGGCCTCGACAATACGTGCCTCAATCAGCACCTGGCGGGTCGCAATGTCGATTTTTCGCAGGAGGTTGCGAATTTCTTCGAGCTTCGCGACCACGTCCGTGACAAAGATTTGATTCGTTCTCGGGTCGAACACTGCACTGCCGCGCTTCGACAATATGCTGCGTCCGCCACCACCGGCATTGTCAAGAATTTGCTTGAACGCCTCGGCCTTCTGGTAGTTCAACTGGAAGGATTCCGTCCTCAGAGGCTCGAGTTCGGCGATTTGCGACTTCTGTTCCAGCTCAAGCTTCTCTTTCGTCAGCAGCTCGTCCTTGGGCGCAATCCACAGAACCGTACCGTTCTTGCGCATATCCAGACCCTTGGCCTGCATCACGATATCCAGTGCCTGGTCCCAGGGAACATCTTTCAGGCGCAGCGTCAAATTGCCACTGACCGTATCGCTGGTAATGATGTTCAACCCGGTGAAATCCGCAATTACCTGCAGCACCGCTCTCACTTCCACGTTCTGGAAGTTGAGCGACAGGCGCTCCCCGCGGTATCCCTGTACGCCTTGCGCAAGCTTGTTCGGATCCTCCTTGAGCGGCTTCACGTCGATGATCAGCTGCGAGTCGCTTTGATAAGCGCTGTGTTCCCACAGTCCTTTCGGCTCGATCACCATACGTACATTTTCGCCTTGCGGCACCGTTGTAATCGTATGCACCGGAGTACCGAAGTCCGTGACGTCGAGACGACGGCGCAGCACATCGGGAAGCGCAGTCTTTGCAAAATCGACGACGATAGTCTGGCCTTGCTGGCGCACGTCAACCGCGGTCTGGCTGTTCGGCAAATCGATCACTACGCGGCCTTCACCCCCTGTACCGCGACGGAAATCGATGTCGCGCAGCGATTGCTTGCCGGCCGCAGCCTGAGACGCAACAGGCACACCGGCCGCATTCACCGCCGTTGCAGGACCGCCCGATCCGTCAATAGTAACGATGACCATATTGCCTTCGACCGCAGTCGCATAATTCAACGGGCGGGTCAGGTTGAATACCAGTCGCGAGCGTTCACCCGCTTGCACCACGTTGACATTGCGCACGTCTCCCATGCCGATTTCCTGGGTCACCTTGCCAATTGCATTGGAGGTGCCCGCAAAATCCAGTGCAATTCGCGCCGGGTTGGTGACTGAGAAGCCGATCGGCGGTTTCGCCACCGGGTTTTTCATCGCGATCTTAACGATCACATTCGAACCTTGCTGGTTCGCGTTAATCGACTCAATGGCATTTTCCTGCGCAAGAGCCAGGCTGCAAGCCGCCGAGAAGCAGACGAGAGCGCAGTGCCGCAATGCTTTACGCGCGATGGCGTAAAAGCTTCCATACTGTTTATTCAGGACCATCATTTTTTACTCTCCTGCAACTCTAACTTGGCTTGACGCTCGACCCATTCGCCGGAAGCGTCTCGAACGATTTCCTTGAGCTCTACTGCGGTATCGGTGATCTTGCTGATCATCCCGAAATTCTGCCCAACGTAATTTCCCACCTTCGCTTGAAAAATCGACTTATCTACTTGCAAGAGCGCGTAGCTCAAACCGGGCTTTTGCAGTGTTCCGACCATGGTCACCGTATCCAGCGGATAAGCCTCGAGAGGCTCCCTGCGGCGGTCCATATCCGGCTTGATATTGCTGGTGGAATTGGCCTGGAGCTTCGCCAGTGCGACAGTGAGTTTCGCCGGATTGTACGGATCGACTTCGTTTTTCGCGTTGTATACGAAAGGCGTAAATTTCTTTGGCTCGGCGATCTTCGGTACGACGACCTTACTTTGCTGCCGTACCTCATCCATCCATTGCTTGACTTCCTGCACGCCGCCGTCGCCGCAACCGGTCAAACCGGCCAACAGCATAATGGCAAGGGCGCAGGGCGCTAAACGAAGCCGCATCATTTTTTCGCTCCTTTGGCGGGTGCTGCCTTACGTTGCGCGGCGACCTCGTCTTTGTCCAGGTAGCGGAATGTCTTGGCCACCGTATCCAGGGTAAGGATGCCGTCCTTGGTAGCGACAAGGTTCAAATTGTTTAGCGTCACAATACGAGGCAGATTCGCAATATCGCTGGTGAACGCACCGACGTCGTGATAATTGCCGGTTACCTTTATATTGATCGGCAGTTCCGCGTAGTAGTCTTTGACGACCACTTGTCCGGGCCTGAACAACTCGAACTGCAGTCCACGCCCCAGGCCGGCCTGGTTAATATCGGACAACAGCGCATCCATTTCAGCTTTGCTCGGCAATTGCTTTTCGAGCGTTGCGACATACTCGCCGACCTGTTCCTTCTGTTTGCGTAGCGCGTCAAGGTTGACGGCTTGCTGCACCTTCACCTTGTATTCGTCGCGCAGTTTCGCTTCTTGCTGAACGCCCATATCCAGGACTTCCTGCTGCCCTTGCAAGTAAGCGAACCACGCCAAAATAACCACGCCCAGCAGCGTGCCGACCCCGCACAGTACTCGCGGGACCAGCGGCCATTGGCCCGGGTGCCGTCCATTAAGGCCGTTAAACTGCGCGGCCAGCGACTCTCCGATGTTTTTCAAATCTGCCATGATGCGTCTCTCATATCAGGGGTTCTTGGGCGCAGTGCTGGCCGGCGGATTAGTACCCGCAACGGCGGCCGCAGCTGCCGCCTCTTTGTCACGAGGGCGCTTGATACCCACGTTGACGGTAAATTCGAAGACCTTCTTCGAATCCCTACCCTGCCCGATGGATGTTGAACGAATCTCGATGAGATCCGGGCGCTCAAGCCATGGCGAGCTGTTACCGAGGTTGCGCAACAATTCCGATACGCGCTCGTTCGACTGGGCGACTCCATTGAGCACCACCCGCTGATTCTCCTGTTTAAACGAGCGCAGGTAGATACCTTCCGGAACCTGCTTGACCAGCTCGTCCATCAAATAGACCGGCTGGTTGCGATCGCTCTGCAGGTCTTCCACTGCCTGCTGCCGCGCCTTCAGCGCTTCGATTTCCTGCTTAAGCGTCGCGATTTCCTTGATCTGTGCATCCAGCCGTGCATTTTCGGCCGTGATAAATGCATTGCGCTGATCCTGGTTGGCTATCTGAGCCGCGATATAGCCGCCGATGCCGAGTGCGATGCCGGCGCCTGCCAGGGCGGATATCGCCAGCAACCTGAAAAACGCGGCTTTGCGTTGCTTGCGTCGTTCCTCGCGATGAGGAAGCAGATTAATTTTTATCATCAGTCGAACCTCCGCATTGCCAATCCACAGGCAACAAGGTAGGCCGGAGCTTCGGCGCGTAATTGTTTTTCACGTACATTGGACGCCAACTGCATGCCTTTAAATGGACTGACGACGGAGGCGGATACCTTGGTGCGTTCGGCGACAAGTTCCACTAGCCCGGGGATGATTGCGCAGCCGCCGGCGAGAAAGATTTGGTCAATCTTCGTGTACGGCGTAGAGGTGAAGAAGAACTGTATCGCGCGCGTCACTTCGAGTGCGGCATTCTCCATGAAGGGTTCGAGCATTTCGCGCTCATAGCCGTCGGGGAGGTCGCCGGCTTTTTTCTTCGCCTCGGCATCCTCGAACGACAAACCGTAAGCTCGCACGATGTCCTGCGTCAGCTGATTGCCGCCGAACGGCTGCTCACGCTCATAAATTGCCTGCCCATCCATCAGGACTGAGACATGAGTGACCTGGGCGCCAATCTGAAACAATGCGACGGTCTGGCCGCTGCCGCCTTGCGGAAGCTGTTCAGTGATCCGGTCAATG
This sequence comes from Burkholderiales bacterium, assembly GCA_039649305.1. Taxonomy (GTDB): domain Bacteria; phylum Pseudomonadota; class Gammaproteobacteria; order Burkholderiales; family Burkholderiaceae_D; genus Noviherbaspirillum. The sequence continues at coordinate 9,148 of JBBWZW010000562.1, read as the reverse complement.
GCGGCGCGCGCCGCATAGGACTCAATATCCATTACAACCGGCCTCAGCCCGGCAGCCTCGATGACAGCCACGCGGTCCTCTACTTTTTCCTTCCGTGTGGCGGCGAGCAGAACTTCGACGTCCTCGGGCGCGTTCTGCGCGGGGCCGATCACGTCGAAATCCAGGCTAACCTCGTCGAGCGCGAACGGAATGTACTGGTTCGCCTCGCTTTCGACCTGGACTTCCAGCTCGTCCTCCGACAGGCCGCCCGGCAAAATGATCTTTTTAGTAATGACGGAAGCAGGCGGCATTCCCAGCGCGACGCTTTTGGCGCGCGTCCCGCTTTTCTTCCAGACGCGGCGCACCGCCTCCGACACCTGCTCGATGTTTTCAATATTGCCGTCAACGACGGCGCCGCGGGGCAAGGGTTCGGCAGCGAAGCGCTCAAGGCGGTACTCATCCTTGCCGACTTCAGAGAGTTCAACCAGTTTGACGCCGGACGTACTTATATCCAGGCCGACCAATGGCGGATTTTTCTTGCCGACCAACCATCCAATATCTAGAGCCAAGGGCTGCTCTCCCTGAAAATGTGGTTTATTGCTTGAACGCAACCACTTCTATGACTGTCTAATTTCGACAGAGAGTCTCAAAAAAACTCGTTTAAAAACCAGTATTTAGGTGACATATGTCCAACGTTACATTAAATCCTAGCAACAAGGCCAAGATCATGTAAAGCCTTTCCACTTGGAAAAACATTTGTCCGTTGCCAAAATCCGACGCCACTGATCATGGCTGGATGGCTGTTTGCCAACATCGCAAAGTGGGGTGACACGCCGCTATAATGCGGTAGATAACCCTGTCCCACTCCTCAAATTTCTTCTGCATGGCATCTCAAAAACCCCAAGGCAACACTCCCAAGGGAGGGACCAAGCGCCGGTACCCGACGGTTACCCGCGTTCTGCTTGGCATCTTCGGCGTAGCCGCCGGGCTGGCATTTGCCGCCATTCTTGTGGTCGGCTTTGCTTTGGCCATGGCTTACCCGAATCTGCCGGCGCTGGATTCGATAACCGATTACCGCCCCAAAATACCGCTGCGAATTTTTTCTGCGGATAACGTATTGATCGGCGAGTTCGGCGAAGAAAGACGAAACCTGGTGCGGATCAAGGACGTGCCGGACGTTATGAAGAAAGCCGTGCTGTCTATTGAAGACGACCGCTTTTATGATCATGGCGGCGTAGACTACGTCGGCATTGCCCGTGCCGCATTGCATAACCTGACCAGCAGCTCGAGACAAGGCGCTTCGACCATTACCCAGCAGGTCGCCCGCAATTTTTTCCTTTCGAGCGAGCAGACATTCAAACGCAAGATTTACGAGATGCTGCTGGCATGGAAGATCGAACAGAATCTGTCGAAAGACCAGATCCTCGAGGTCTACATGAACCAGATCTACTTGGGACAGCGCGCTTACGGTTTCTCCTCGGCGGCCCAGATTTACTTCGGCAAGAGACTGCAAGACATCACCGTCGCTGAAGCGGCGATGCTCGCCGGCTTGCCAAAGGCGCCCTCCGCTTACAACCCGGTCGCCAACCCGAAACGCGCTCGCGCCCGCCAACAATACATTTTGCTGCGCATGCATCACCTCGGCTACCTCACCGACGCCGAATATGAAAAAGCAAAAGACCAGGTCCTGAAGATCAAGACCGATAGCACGGAGTTTGGCGTGCACGCCGAGTACGTAGCCGAAATGACTCGCCAACTGGTGTACGAGCAGTTCAAGGAAGACACCTACACCCGCGGGCTGAACGTCTATACCACCATCACCAAGGCCGACCAGGACGCCGCCTACCTGGCGCTCCGGCGCGGTGTGATGGACTATGAAAAGCGGCATGGCTACCGTGGGCCGGAAGGCTACATGGACATCCCGGCGTCGAAAGATGAAGCCGATAACGCGATCGAAGTCGAGCTGGCCGAACATCCCGACAGCGACGACATTGTTGCCGCCGTGGTGCTTGAAGCATCGCCGAAGAACGTACGCGCGGTGCTGTCATCCGGAGAGGAAATCAATATCACAGGCGCGGGCTTGAGCATCGCCACCAATTTGTTGAGTGAAAAAGCAAACCCGAACCGGCGCGTCAAACGGGGCGCAATCATTCGCGTTACTCAGGACAACCGTGTCTGGGCCATTACTCAGATGCCGGAAGTCGAGTCGGCATTCGTCGCCGCCAATACGGAAGACGGGGCAATCCGCGCGCTGGTGGGCGGTTTCGATTTCAACCGCAATAAATTTAACCACGTCACCCAGGCATGGCGCCAACCAGGCTCCTCCTTCAAGCCGTTCATCTATTCCGCGTCCCTCGAAAAGGGATTATCGCCGGCCACCATCATCAACGACTCGCCGATCAGCTTCGACGCCGGCCAAACCGGCGGCCAGGCTTGGGAACCGAAAAACTACGACGGCAAGTATGATGGCCCGATGTCCATGCGCAAAGGCCTGACCAAGTCCAAGAACATGGTTTCGATCCGCATCCTGCACAAGATCGGCGCCAAGTACGGACAGGAATATGCGACACGATTCGGGTTTGAGGCCGACAAGAACCCGCCGTACCTGACCCTGGCGCTCGGAGCCGGAGCAGTGACCCCGCTGCAGGTGGCCGGAGCCTACGCGGTATTTGCTAACGGCGGCTATAAAGTCAGTCCGTACATCATTTCGAAAGTGACGGATTCCGAAGGTAGGATCTTGTCGCAAGCGGCTCCCGACAGGGCCGGCAACGACGCCAACCGGGTAATTGACGCGCGCAACGCCTTCCTGATGGACAGCATGTTGAGAGATGTAGTCAAATTCGGGACCGCGACTAAGGCGCTGGTATTGAAACGTCCTGACATCGCTGGTAAAACCGGAACCACCAACGACTCGATCGATGCCTGGTTTGCCGGGTATAACCCAAAGGTCGTAGGCGTTGCGTGGATTGGTTTCGACCAGCCGAAAAACCTCGGCAACAAGGAAACCGGCGGGGGCCTGGCGCTGCCCATCTGGATCAATTACATGCAAAAAACACTTAAAGACGAGCCAATTGTGGAACGTCCGGTTCCGGAAGGCCTGCTCCAGGTGGGCAACGATTATTACTATGTCGAGAATCCGCCGGGAGCCGGCGTACGGGCCCTAGGTATCGAAACCCCGGGTGAGCAGCGCCCCAAACCTGAAGAAGAGGCTACCAAGGACGAAGTAAAGAACGAGTTGTTCTGATCCTTTGATACAGCGCGGATGAGAGAAAGCCGAAGCGGATTCAACCTGCTTCGGCTTTTTGCTTTATTGCGCCGGCAGTACCAGCTCCACCCCGCCCTGCTCGCTGACCATCTTCGAGAGCGATGCAAACAGCTCGGACTGGTCCCGGGTATTGATCCAGTGCGCGCCATCATGCTTGTAGTGGAATCCGCCTGACTTGGCCGCCACCCATATCTCTTGCATCGGCGCCTGGCTGTTGATGATAATTTTTGATCTATTGTCGATAAACTCTATTTCCAGCACGTTGCCGCTGCGGCTGCATTCAACGTCCAGCTCGCACTCCCCGGACGCATGCTCCAGCGCAGCCTCTATGCGGTCCATCGTCGCCTCCGCCATGGCCAGGAATTCAGATTCAGTCATGCTACACTCCGATGAATTTTGTTAAACCGTGATTCTAATCGTGAAGTCCAATTTTGATTTGTTGCCGCGGCGATCGCTACGTACGATAGCGGGGACAGTGGTGCTGACAGCCCTGCTCGCCGCGTGCGGGCAAAAAGGATCGCTGTACATGCCGGCCAAGGCGCAGACGGCCGCGCCGGCAAAGCCGTCCCAAACTGAACCGCCAGCCGACGAAAACGCCGGCCCGGCTACCCAATGATATTGGACTGAAAACATGTCACATTTCGCATACGAAAACGGTGTCCTCTACGCCGAGAAAACCCCGCTGACCGAGATCGCAAAACAGTTCGGCACACCGACATACGTCTATTCCAAGGCGGCGCTGGTCGAGAATTTTTCCGCCTATGCCAATGCATGCAAAGCAAATGGACGTGATGAACAGACCGCTATGGTCTGCTATTCGGTTAAATGCAATTCCAATCTGGCGGTACTGAATTTGCTGAGCAGCCTGGGTTCCGGTTTTGACATCGTGTCGGGCGGCGAATTGCTGCGCGTTATCGCCGCCGGCGGAAATCCCCGTAAGGTAATCTTCTCCGGCGTCGGCAAGACCGAGGATGAAATGCGCCTGGCGCTCTCCCACGACATCCTGTGCTTCAACGTCGAATCGGTTGGAGAGTTGCATCGCCTGAATGAGGCAGCCGCAAAAATGAACAAGGTGGCGCCAGTTTCCTTGCGGGTGAATCCGAACGTCGATGCGAAGACCCATCCTTACATCTCGACGGGTCTTAAGGAAAATAAGTTCGGCATCGCATATGAGGAAGCTTTCGCGACCTATCAATTGGCGGCTGGCTTTCCGAATATCAAAGTAGTCGGAATCGACTGCCATATCGGCTCGCAATTGCTGGACGATGCACCGCTGCTGGAAGCGCTCGACAAGGTGATTGAGTTGATCGATCAGTTAGACGCCGAAGGCATACATTTGCACCATCTCGATATCGGTGGCGGTATCGGTATTACTTATGCCGACGAGCAGCCGGTTGCAATTGGGGATTACCTATCGCGGCTGTTCGCCAGGGTCGATCAATGGCGCGCGAAAAAGCACGGCGGCACTCAGATCCAGGTTCTGTTCGAGCCGGGCCGCTCGATCGCCGGCAATGCCGGCATTCTGCTCACCGAAGTGCAGTACCTGAAACACGGCAGCGATAAAAATTTCGCGATCGTGGACGCTGCGATGAACGACTTGATGCGCCCGGCAATGTACGAAGCATGGCATGGGGTGCAACCGGTAGTGCAAAGCGCGCCTGGCACATCCCGGGACCAGGTCTATGACGTCGTAGGCCCGGTCTGCGAGTCCGGAGACTGGCTTGCGCGTGCGCGGTCGCTGACGCTACAACAAGGGGACCTGCTCGCGATCATGTCGGCTGGCGCGTACGGAATGGCGATGTCATCCAACTACAACACGCGTGGCCGCGCGGCGGAAGTGATGGTGGACGGCGCACAGGTGCATCTGGTTCGCAAGCGCGAATTGCCGAGCGATTTGTTTGCTCTTGAATCGATCACAACCCGATAACCTGCTCCGATCTCAGGTCGGCCTCGCGCCGACCTGCTGCTTCCGTACCCGAGGCTGCACGACTTTCCAGTACACCCGCATCAGCAGCAGCAACGCGACTATCACGCCAAACAGGGCAGGTTGTGCAAAGTCGCTTTTCCCCGCCTTCATCCACCAGAAATGCAGTATGCCGAGCGGTGCGATGAGATAGATCGCCCTGTGCAGCCACTGCCAGCGCTTCGCACCAAGCCGCTTCACCATGCCATTGGTACTGGTGACCGCGAGAGGGATCAATAACAGAAAGGCGATGAAGCCGACCGTGATAAACGGGCGCTTGACGACGTCCTTCAGCATCTCGTCCAGATCGAAAAAGTGGTCGAACCAGAGGAAGGTCGTGAAATGGAGCGCCGCATAGAAGAAGGCAAACAAGCCCACCATGCGGCGCAGCTTGACCAGCCAGTTCCATTTTGACAATCGCCTCAGTGGCGTGACGGCGAGGGTGAAGCACAAAAAATAGAGCGTCCAGTCGCCGGTGTTGCGCGTGATGAATTCGATCGGGTTGGCACCGAGCCTGTCGGTGAACGCGAAAGCAACCAGGCGCGCGAACGGCAGCAAACCCAGCACGAACAGTGTGCTTTTGAGTAGGATGTACTGCTTCGGGGTGGGCTGGAAAACCATGATGACCGATCCGGCACCGACTAATAGAACTTCTTCACATCCATGCCCGTATAGAGCGGCGCCACCTCGCTATAACCGTTGAACATCAAGGTCTTGCGCTTTTTCGTGAAGAAGCTGTCTTCACCGATGCGCCGTTCGCTCGCCTGTGACCAGCGCGGGTGGTCAACTTCCGGATTGACGTTCGAATAGAAGCCGTATTCCCGCGGCGCGGACAGATTCCAGGCGGTTTTCGGCTGGTCCCTGGTGAAACGTATCTTCACGATCGACTTCGCGGATTTGAATCCGTACTTCCACGGGAGGACGATGCGGACCGGCGCGCCGTTCTGGTTCGGCAGCACTTCTCCGTACATGCCGAGCGCCAGCAAGGCAAGCGGATGATTCGCCTCGTCGAGCCGCAGGCCCTCTACATAGGGCCACTCGAGCACCGGACTGCCGAGGCCGGGCATCTGTTTCTTGTCGGCGAGAGAAGTGAATTCTACGTATTTGGCATTGCCGGTCGGCTCGACCCGTTTGATCAGTTCCGAAAGTGAGTAGCCGACCCATGGAATCACCATTGACCAGCCCTCCACGCAACGCAAGCGATACACCCGCTCTTCCAGCGGCGCCAGCTTGAGCAGTCCATCGAGATCGACCGTCATCGGCTTTTTGACTTCGCCTTCAATCGTCACCGTCCACGGCCGCGGCTTCAGGGTACCGGCGTATTGCGCGGGATCGGACTTGTCGGTGCCGAACTCGTAGAAATTGTTGTAAGTGGTGGCGTCCTTGTAAGCCGTCGGTTTGTCCATCACGACATACCGGCTATTGGCTTGGGCGGCGAGTTTCTGCGCGCCTCCGGATTGAGCAAATGCTTCGCGCGCAAGCATTTCTGCCAAAGCGCCTGCTGCAATTGTTCCCACGGCAAGCTGCTTAATGAATGTACGGCGCGCCTCAAAAACTGCGCGTGGCGTGATTTCGGAAGCAAACGGGATATCGATTCCGTTGGGATTGTGCTTGATTAGCATGACGGCTCCGTGGTTTTTCCGTGATGGTTGGCCTTTTGTCTGTTCAGGCCATGGCAACCTTACACCAATTTTTTTTATTGGTGTCGCAGTTGAGCTTCGACCGCCCGCGCCACCGCCAGCAAACGACTTCTGTCGATGCCGCCTGACAACGCATAGCCGTAGTCGCGATCTATCCAGTAAAAGACACTGGTGCTCCCTTGCTCCATCAAGCGGAAGCCTATGTCCGGCTGCGGCTTCGCGGCCCGCCTGACCGTCAGCGTCAGGCGTTCACCGTTTGCCGACTGATACATCAATTGCGCCAATGGCCCGTCGTCACCCGGCAGCAAACGCCCTCCCAGCAAAGAGAATCCCTGCTGTTGCAGGATAGGGGCGCGGATTGGCGCATCCAACCGTTTCGATAGCCAGGCTACGAGATGCGCTTCCTGCTCCGCCGGAACCTCGACAGGATGCCGCTGCTCGGCCACGTAGAGCGCATGGGCCACCAGTGCTTCCTTCGCAAATACAATTGGAGCCGCGGCCGGTGGCGCTAGCTGGGCATGGGCAAACCACCCCGCCGTCAGGCCGCAGGCGAGCAAAGCGATACCGGCGGCAAGGCTTCCCTGCCATGGCCTCGGCTGAAGCGCGTTGGTAAGCCGCAGGGGGATGGGTTCATTCATTACCACGTCTACGCTGGCGTGCAGCAAGTGGATCTGGGCACGGAGATCCTTCACCAAGCCTGCCGCTTCCGGATGGGCAGCGAGGTAGGCGTCTACTTCAGCACGACGTGCAGCGTCCAGCTGCCCGTCGACATAGGCATGGAGATCAACTTCGCCAATTGAAGAGAGGCTCATGTCACTTGATCCGGGTAAGTTGCGCGGGCGTGGCCGCAACGGGCGGGGATGAGGGGACGTCTGATAGCAGGTGCCGCAATTGCTCTCGGGCGCGCATCAGCCGCGACATCACGGTACCGACCGGGATGTTGAGCACCTCGGCCGTTTCCTTATAACTGAGTTGCTCAAGACCTACGAGCACAATCACCGCGCGATGCTCCGGAGTTAGCCGGCCCAGAGCCCGTTGCATATCCAGCTGCACTCCAGGATCTTCCGACCCGGCAATATCCGGTAGGCCTTCGCTTTCCATGTAAACCAGAGGCTGGCGCAAGGCGTCGTTGAGATACAGGCGGTACAGCATGGTGAACAACCACGCTGTCAGGTTACTGTTGATACGAAACAGCCAACGACGCCGTAGCGCGCGCTCGAGCGTATCCTGCACCAGATCATCAGCGCGGGTGACATCGTGCGTCAGTGCCCTTGCATAGCGGCGTAATCGCGGAATTTGCAGTGCCAGGGATTCGGCGAAGTCGGCCATGACAGGTTTGACGGATCTTTAAGGTTTGGCAATATGCCAGACATTATTTACCCCGTCTCCGGTCTTGTCGCCGGGCTTTTGGTCTTTGACCCAGGTATAGAGCGGCTTGCCGTTGTAGGCCCACTGTTTTTTGCCGTCGTCGCGGGTAATGACACTGTAGTTCCCGCTCGGCTTGGCGCTTTCGCCGGCCATCAGCGGCGGCCAGTTCTTTTCGCAGGGACCATTGCAGGCGCTTTTTCCCGCGGTATCGCGGTCGAAGGTGTACAAGGTCATGCCGGCTGAATCGGTAAGCATGCCGTCGGAGACCTTCGCCGGCATCCGCCCAGAGCCGTATGCGGCACAGCCGATCAGAAACACAGCAGTCAGGAATGCCGCAATTGCAGAAGAAAATTTCATGAAATCCTCGCCAGGTTGGTTAATCAAGGTGTTCCAGAGAAGCACCACTGCGTAAACAGCCTGGAGCGAGGATTTATTCCATCGGGCTGGAAATTATTTTAGAGCTCGCCGTAGGAATGGAGGCCCGAGAGGAACATGTTGACCCCGAGGAAGGCAAATGTCGTGACCAGCAAACCGACCAAAGCCCACCAGGCGGCGACTTGCCCGCGCAAGCCTTTCATCAAACGCATGTGCAGCCACGCCGCATAGTTAAGCCAGACGATCAGCGCCCAGGTTTCCTTCGGATCCCATGACCAGTAGCCACCCCATGCTTCAGCCGCCCACAGTGCGCCCAGGATGGTGGCAATTGTAAAAAAGGCAAAACCAACCGCAATTGCCTTGTACATGACGTCGTCCAGGACTTCCAGCGCCGGCAGGCGGTCGACCAGCAAGCCCTTCGATTTCAGCAAATATGCGACCCCGACCATCGCGGCCAGCGCGAACGTGCCGTAACCAATGAAGTTCGCCGGCACGTGTATCTTCATCCACCAGCTTTGCAGGGCCGGCACGAGCGGCTGGATTTCATGCGCGTCGCGG
>JBBWZW010000237.1:0-2752 GCA_039649305.1 Burkholderiales bacterium | reverse complement strand
CGAGCGATCCGGCATGGAAGGACGATCCGGCAATGAAAGCCTGGTCGTCATTCATGGACAAATATTACCCTGATGGAGACAAGGACGACAGCAACGCTGTGTTCGGATATGCCGCGGCCGAGACGTTATTTCAGGTGCTGAGCCAGTGTGGCAACGATCTTTCCCGCGAGAACGTTATGCGGCAATCCGCGTTCTTGAGACGCTACCAGAATTCGGTCGCGCTTCCGGGCATCACCTTCAACACCGGGCCGGCCGACTTCCACCCCATCAAGCAGATGCGTCTCGTGCAATTCGATGGCACCGTGTGGCAGCCGATCGGTGACGTGATCGAGAGTGCGTTCGCTGGCAACACGCAGCCGTAGGACGCGGGACTCGTAGCAACCTGGAATATACTACTCGGTCAGAGCCGCCGCCCTCCGGCCGTCTTCCGATAACGAAAAAATGAACAAATCCAGGGAACAAGCCGTGACGAAAGGCAAGGGTGGCAATGCGTCAGGCTCTGCGGACGCCTACACTACATAGCCGAAGAGACCCGATGGTGGATGCCCGATAGGGGCGTGTGCCCCGTCTTGAAAGCATCCCCCTGCCAAGTCGTGTGCCGACCATGACGTCTGCTGACCAAGGAGAATTTTCGATGAGCGAGCGGCACAAGGGAACAATAGGACGACGTCAGCTGCTGCGCGCCGGCTTGGTCGGCTTCATCGCAACGGCCGCAAGCGCGGTCGAGATCAGCACCGTCGCCGCTGACACCGAAACCAACAGCGAAAAGCGTAAGGCTCGCTATCAGGCAAACTCGCCCGAGGTCCAAAATTTCTACCGAGTCAACCGCTATCCGAAGCGTTGAGGGAGGCTCCCATGCTGATGAAACGGTCAGAGCGTCAAGTGCGCCATGGGAAAATTGCTTCGGCGCTGGCTAAACAATCCGGTAACAACCTTGATCGTCGCTCCTTCCTGCGCCGCTCAGGTCTCACCGCCGGAAGCCTGGCGGCGCTCGGCAGCATACCGCTTGCGGGTATACGGCAAGCAGAGGCAGGCCCGCCGCCACCCCCCGGCGCAACCGTCAGTACCCGGAAGAATTTCTGCACCCATTGCTCGGTAGGTTGCTCGGTCATCGCGGAAGTCGCAAACGGCGTGTGGATTGGCCAGGAGCCGGTTTATGACAGCCCGATCAACCGCGGTTCGCATTGCTGCAAAGGGGCGGCAGTCCGAGACGACGTGCTGAGCGACCGCCGCTTGCGTTACCCGCAAAAGCTGGTGGACGGCCAATGGAAACGGCTGTCGTGGGATCAGGCTATCGATGAGATCGGCGATAAACTCCTGGATATCCGCCAGAAGGCCGGCCCGGATTCAGTCTACTGGCTCGGTTCGGCCAAATTTACAAACGAAGCGGCCTACCTCAACCGCAAGCTCGCCGCCTTCTGGGGAACAAACAATTCCGACCACCAGGCGCGCATCTGTCACTCCACTACAGTCACCGGGGTCGCCAATACTTGGGGCTACGGTGCGATGACCAACAGCTACAACGACATCCGTAACTCCAAGACCATTTTGATCATGGGCGGCAATCCCGCCGAGGCTCATCCGGTTTCGTTACAGCACCTTCTCGAAGGCAAGGAACTCAATCGCGCGAATTTTATCGTCATCGACCCGCGGATGACGCGAACCGCAGCACACGCCACCGAATATGTCCGGGTGCGGCCCGGTGTCCACATCCCGACCATCTATGGCATGCTCTGGCACATCTTCGAAAACGGCTGGGAGGATAAGGAATTTATCCGGCAGCGCGTCTACGGCCTGGAGGATATCCGCAAGGAAGTTGCGAAATGGACGCCGGACGAGGTCGAGCGTGTCACCGGTTTGCCCGAAGCACAAGTCAAGCACATCGCCGACGTATTCGCCCACGAGAAGCCTGCCACGCTTATCTGGGCAATGGGCCAGACGCAATTCGCCACAGGAACTGCAAATGTCCGGGCGAGCTGCATCCTGCTGCTTGCCACCGGCAACGTCGGTTATGCCGGCGGGGGCGCCAATATTTTCCGCGGCCACACCAATGTGCAGGGCGCCACCGATCTCGGCCTCGATGTCACGACGCTGCCTCTCTATTACGGTCTTTCCGAGGAGGCGTGGCAGCATTGGTGCCGGGTATGGGAAGTCGACATCGACTGGATGCGCTCCCGCTTCGCCAACAAGACCCTGATGGAGAGTCCGGGAATCCCGAGTACGCGCTGGTTCGATGCGACGTTGCTGCCGAAGGATGAGGTCAGTCAGCCCGACACACTGCAGGCAATGTTCATCATGGGGCATGGCGTCAATACCATCACCAGGATGCCGGAAGCCGTTCGTGGGATGGAAAAGCTCGAGCTGCTGGTCGTGTGCGACCCCTATCCCACGGCTTGGTCTGTGCTCTCGGAACGCAAGAATGGCACCTATCTTTTGCCGGCCTGCACCAGCTTTGAGATGGACGGCTCCCGCACGGCATCCAACCGCTCCCTCCAATGGGGCGAGCAAATCGTGCCGCATGTCTTCGAATCGAAGAATGATTACGACATTCTGTACATGGTCGAGTAGTAGCTCGGCTTCGCCGATCTGATGTTCAAGAACATCAAGGTGGAGAACGGCGTGGTGTCGGCTGAGGACATTCTGCGCGAGATTAACCGTGGCGGGTGGTCGACCGGATATTGCGGCCAGTCGCCCGAGCGCCTCAAAGCCCACATGAAGAACCAGGCAAAATTCGATCTGGTCACACTCAGGG
>JBBWZW010000498.1:0-2851 GCA_039649305.1 Burkholderiales bacterium | reverse complement strand
ATGTATGCGGTAGGCCAGGAAGACGTGATGAAAGCCCTCGTGGGCAATCCGAAGTATTACAAAACCTGCCCCGCGTTGTTCGGGTGCGGCATGCCGTTTGAAAGTGCGTATGGCAAGGATATGGTGGTGCCTTCCAATATAGAAAAGGCGAAAGAGCTGCTCAAGCAAGCCGGCTACAACGGCACACCGGTATTGATCATGCACCCGACTGATGTGAACGGACTAGCTGCGCAACCGGTGGTAATCGCGCAGGCCCTGCGCAAAGCTGGATTTACCGTCAACCTGCAGGCGATGGACTGGCAGACGGTGGTGACGCGGCGTGCCGTTTCCGAGCCGCCGGCGAAAGGTGGATGGAATCTGTTCTCGACCAACTGGAGCTTGCTGGATATCCAGGATCCGCTGCGCGCACCGCCGATTGCCACCAACGGCAAACAGGCCTGGTTCGGCTGGCCCGATGTGCCGAAGGTAGAGGAACTTCGCCAGAAGTTCGCCCGTACTTCGGATGCCGGACAGCTGAAATCGCTGGCTGAGGAAATCCATCGTATCGCCACCGATGAAGCCGTAGCGCCGCCGCTTGGCCAGTACTATAACGTTGCCGCTTATCGGGCAAGCCTGACTGGTGTTCCCATTGAGCCGATTCCGCTCTTCTGGGGCATGAAGAAAACCGGTAAGTAAGGTCGCCCATGTTCGCCTTCATCACACGGCGGCTGCTCGCCACCATTCCTGTCATGGGCATGGTGGCGCTGGTGGTTTTCGCCATGCTGCGCCTCACCCCCGGAGATCCGGCCGCGATTATCGCGGGCGACTCCGCCACGCCGGAGCAGCTTGACCAGATCCGCCACCACATGGGACTCGACAAGCCGATCCACATGCAGTTTTTTCTCTGGCTGGTGCAACTGCTGCGCGGCGATCTCGGCACGTCTTTGATTTCCGGGGTGTCGGTGGTTAGCATGGTGGCGGACCGTATCGGCCCATCGCTGTCGCTGGCGATCTGCACTATTGTCTTCACCGTGCTGGTGGCGATTCCATTGGGTGTGATTGCCGCGTGGCGCCAGGGCAAGCTGATCGATCGTGCCATCATGGCTTTCTCGGTGCTTGGCTTTTCGGTGCCGGTGTTCGTCACCGGCTATCTGCTGATCCTGGGTTTCTCCGTCGGACTCGGCTGGTTCCCGGTACAGGGATACAGGCCGCTGGAAGAAGGCTTCGGACCTTTCATCGAGCGGCTGATACTGCCGACGCTCGCGCTCAGTACGATCTATATCGCGCTCATCGCCCGCATCACGCGTACCAGCATCATTGAAGTGATGAACGAGGATTTCATTCGCACTGCCCGCGCCAAGGGCCTCACGGAGCGCACCGTGCTGATGCAGCACGCGCTGCGCAACGCGGCCGTGCCTATTATCACTATCATCGGCGTTGGCATCGCATTGCTGATCAGTGGTGTCGTGGTGACCGAATCGGTTTTCAACCTGCCGGGCCTGGGAAGGCTGGTGGTGGAGGCGGTGCTGGCGCGCGACTACCCGGTAATCCAGGGGCTGATACTGCTGTTCTCCTTTATCTATATTGCGATCAACCTCGTTGTCGACGTGCTCTACACCGTGTTTGACCCGCGCATCCGGTACTAACCATGTCTACTACAGTGAATCCGGTCGACTCGGTTGACCTGCCCGCACCGGCTTCGGCGCCGTCGGTGCTCGCGCAATTGCGGCGCTCGTTCAAAAGCGCGCCGGTGATGATTGCGCTCGTGTTGTTGAGCGCCATCGTCTTGATCGGCATATTTGCCCCCTTTCTCGGCACTACGGATCCGAATTCCCTCGACACCGGCCAACGGCTCAAAGTGCCGGGTGCAGAATTCTGGCTCGGCAGTGACGCCTTCGGCCGCGACGTCTACAGCCGCGTCTTGTATGGCGCGCGTACCTCGCTGATTGCCGGTTTGGGCGCTGCGCTGATCAGCGTCAGCATCGGTCTGGCAATCGGCGTGGTTGCCGGGTATTTCCGCACTGCGGACGCCATCATCATGCGTATCATGGATGGCTTGATGGCGATTCCCGGCATCCTGCTCGCCATTGCGCTGGTGTCGCTATCCGGCGCAAGTCTGTTCACCGTGCTGGTGGCGATCACCATCCCGGAAATTCCGCGGGTGGTTCGGCTGGTTCGGAGCGTGATCCTGACTGTACGCAGTGAACCCTATGTGGAGGCAGCCATCTCGCTTGGTACCCCTGTGCCGCTCATCCTCCTGCGGCACCTGGTGCCCAACACAGTGGCTCCGCTGCTCGTTCAAGGCACGTATATCTTCGCATCCGCCATCCTTACCGAGGCGATCCTGAGCTTTCTCGGCGCCGGCCTGAGCCCCGAGACTTCATCCTGGGGCAACATCATGTCGGAAGGCAGGATGTATTTCCAGATGCGTCCTGGTCTGATCCTGTATCCGGGCATTTTGCTTTCACTCACAGTGCTGAGCGTGAACCTGTTGGGGGATGCCATGCGCGATGCGCTGGATCCTAGAATGGCGCGTAAATTATGAGCAACGCAGTGAAGAGCAATGCGGCGGTTTTAAGGATCGACAACCTGTCGGTGCAGGTGGTCGGCAGCCCTGACGGCCAGCGGGTCGTAAAAAACGTCAGTTTCGAGATCAAGCCCGGCGAAACGGTTTGCGTGGTCGGCGAATCGGGTTCCGGCAAGTCGGTCACCTCGCTTTCGGTGATGGGACTGCTGCCCAAGGACGGACTGCAGGCATGCAGCGGCAGCATCATGGTCGAAGGCGAGGATGTATTGACCGCAAGCCCGAAACGCCTGCGCGAGATGCGGGCGACACGCATGGCAATGGTTTTCCAGGAGCCGATGACCGCGC
>JBBWZW010000491.1:0-10632 GCA_039649305.1 Burkholderiales bacterium | reverse complement strand
CGCCATATGCTGCGTCAAGATGGTTGACATGTGCGAGTCGTTTTGCGGCATCTTGAATACCCATGCGCGCTTCGCATCGACCGGGTCGACAATCGCCGCCGAGGCCGCGAGTGCGATCATCGGCGTGCCCGACTCGGCCGCAATATCCAGCATTGCCAACGCATTCGGTGTGGTGTTCGGTCCGACTACTGCATCGACCTTTTCTTCATCGGTCAGCCTGCGCATGTTGCGCGTTGCATTGCTCACGTCGGATGCGTCGTCCAGGATGATGTATTCCACCTTCTGGCCGGCGATCTCCTTCGGCCACAACAGCATCGCATTTTTGGTGGGGATGCCGATTGCCGCGGCCGGTCCGGTTGCCGCGATCGTGACGCCGATCTTGATCTGTGCGCAGGCGGGCGCCGCAAATGTGGCGGCCACGGCGAGAGTCAGGCAGGAGAGGGCGGACAGCCGACGCCATTGAGAACGCATGGGTTTTCCTTTGTTAAAAGAGATGTGGATTGCGGGGGAGTTTAACAGGATGAGTGAAAGGCGGTTGGCTCGCGTGGCTCCGCGCCAGGCCTTCCAAGCATCAGTCGCTGCGGGCACGCCCCCTCCGCCCTTGACACCACCCCATACCCCGCCTACATTATTGGCTTGACCACTTGGCCGGAGCGCCCGCCGGCAAGCCATAACTTTGCAGGGACATTGAATGACAACAGCACCACTTCCACTCGACACCCGCGTCATCGACACACTCTCCGGTATTTCCACCGCCACCCTCACCACGGTCCTGCTCAAGAAAGGCCTGCGCAATGTCTGGATGCGCGGGACGATCCCGTTGCGGGAAGACCAGCCGCGCCTGGTGGGCCGGGCATTCACCCTGCGGTTTGTCCCCGCCCGTGAAGACCTCGCGACACCCGAGTCGTGGTCGTCGCCGATCTCGACGCGCGCAGCAATTGAAGCGATGCCGGAAGGCTGCATCGCCGTGGTGGACGCAATGGGCGTGACCGATGCCGGCATCTTCGGCGACATACTTTGCGCGCGCATGCAAAAGCGCGGTGTCGCTGCATTGATCACCGACGGTGTCGTACGCGATGTGGCCGGCGTACTCGGCACCGGCTTGCCCGTGTGGTGCCGGGGCAGGGCGGCGCCGCCTTCGGTCGCCGCGTTGACGTTTGTCGATTGGCAGCAGCCGATCGGATGCGGCGGGGTGGCGGTATTCCCTAACGATGTGGTTGTGGTCGACTCGGACGGTGCCGTTCTCATCCCCGCCGCCATACTCGACGACGTGGTTGCGGCGGCGGCGGAACAGGAACGCCTTGAAACCTGGATCATGAAGCAGGTGGAAGAGGGCGCTGTGCTGCCGGGACTGTACCCGCCCAATGCGGAGAACAAGGCGCGTTACGAAGCATCCAAAAAATCCTGAACCCGCGAGCGGCGCATCATCTGAAAAAAGGAGGGGCTATAATCATTTCGGCAGTTCCATAACTATAAATATCAGCAAGACAGGTTATCCACCAAAGGAGACGACAATGTTCAGGCACTTGCTACGCACAGCGGCCGCGGTTTTGGCCATCACTTTTGCATCACTTTCCTCCGCACAAAATATTTCCATAGGCACCGGCGGTACCGGCGGCGTTTATTACCCCATGGGCGGCGGCCTCGCCTCCATCCTGTCCAAGTACGTGCCGGGCATGCAGGCTACCGCCGAGGTGACCGGCGGTTCGGTGGATAACCTGAAGCTGGTCGGAAGCGACAAACCCTACATCGGATTCACGATGGCTGACGCCGGCCAGGATGCGCTGCGCGGCGAGGACAAGTTCAAGGGCAACAAGGTGCCGGTACGCACGCTGATGGTGCTGTACCCCAATCGCATGCATCTGGTGACCATTGAGGGACGGGGCGTGAGCAAGCTCTCCGACCTCAAGGGCAAACGCATCTCCACCGGTTCGCCGGGGAGCGCGACGGAAGTAATGGCATTCCGCATCCTTGAAGCCGCAGGTATCGACAAGGACAAGGACGTCAAGCGCGAGCGACTCTCCGTTGCCGAGTCGGTCAATGCGACCAAGGACGGCAAGATCGACGCATTCTTCTGGGTCGGCGGTCTGCCAACCGCGGCGGTGACCGATCTGGCCAACACGCCCGGCACAAAGATCAAAATGATCGATCACTCGGAGGTAGTGCCGGCCATGAACAAGAAATACGGCAACAACCTGTACATCGAGGACACCATCCCCAAGAGCGTGTACAAGGGTATGGACGCGGACAACAAGCAGGCGACCGTGATGAACCTGCTGGTCACCAATGCCAGCATGGATGAGAAGACTGCGTACAACATCGTCAAGACCATCTTCGATAAAAAACCGGATATGGTCGCGGTGCACAAGGAAGCGGAGAACTTCCAGCTGGAGAATCAGAAGGCGACCGCTACGCCAATTCCATTTCATCCGGGTGCGGTTAAATATTTCGCTGAAAAGGGCGTGAAGATTAACTGAGGCGTATTTGGGCACCCGCCTGATTCCTCCTTAGCCGTATGCCAAGGGCAGGACGCGGGTTGGGATGCAATCCCAACCTGCGTCCTGCTGCAGACGTTTGTGGAAAAGCACCTAAATTTATAAGAGACGTAGCGCATGATCGAGCAGCCCAAAGCATCAGCAACCGAACCCGTCATCTCCGAAGAAGCGCTACGCAAGGCCGAGGAGTTCATCGAGGAAGAAGAGGGCGCGGCCAACCGCCTGCAGGGCTGGCTCGGCAGCTTCGTCAAATGGCTGGCCGTGGCGATGTCCGTATTCCACCTCTACACCGCCTACGCCATCGTCGGCACTCAGACCCTGCGCCCGGTGCACGTTGCCTTTGTGTTGGTCCTGACCTTCCTGGTATTCCCGGCCACGCGGCGTCTGCGTCATCGCATCATGTGGTGGGACTGGATCGCGGCGCTGGTCGCGGTGGCGACAGTGGTCTACATGATCATGGGCGGCGACGATTTCACCGACCGCAATACCATGCCCGACCGATGGGATATCGTGTTCGGCATCGCACTGATCGTGCTGGTGCTCGAAGCGATGCGCCGCACCAGCGGCTGGATCATGCCGATGGTGTCGTTCTGTTTCATCCTGTACGCGCTGTTCGGCGCCTACCTGCCGGCGCCGTGGACGCACAAAGGTTACGAGGTCGGGCGCCTGGTTGGCCACATGTACATGACGCTGGAAGGCATCTTCGGCGTGGCGGTGGATGTATCGTCTTCGCTGATCATCCTGTTCACCATCTTTGGCGCGTTCCTGCAGTATTCGGGGGCGGGCAAGTTCTACCTCGATTTTTCTTTCGCGGCGATGGGCGGCAAGCCGACCGGCGCCGGGCGCACGGTGGTGCTGGCTTCCTTCCTGCTCGGTGGGCCTTCCGGTTCGGGCGTGGCGACCACGGTCACACTCGGATCCGTGGCCTGGCCGATGCTCGCCAAAGCGGGCTATGAAAGGAATGCCGCCGGAGGACTGCTCGCGGCCGGAGGACTCGGTGCGATCATCTCGCCGCCGGTATTGGGCGCGGCGGCCTTCCTGATCGCCGAGTTCCTGAAGATTTCCTATCTCGATGTATTGCTGATGGCGGTAATCCCGACCGTCCTGTTCTACCTCGCGCTGTTTCTGATGGTCGAAATTGACGCGCGCAAGTACGGAATGGGGAATACCGTATTTGCGAAAGCGGACACGGTGTGGAACCTGACACGCAAATACTGGTTCCACTTCCTGTCGCTGGTGTCGATTGTCGTCTTCATGATGCTTGGATTCTCGCCGGTCATGTCGGTGTTCTGGGCAACGGTGGTGTCGTTCTTCACCAGCTTCCTGCGGCACGACACGGCGCTGATTTCCTATGACCTGTTCCGCGGCAAAGGATCGATCGGACACCACATCTTCCAGTCCAACTTCGTGAAGGCGCTGGAAGGCGGCTCGGTCGGCATGCTCAATGTCGGCGCCACTTGCGCCGGCGCCGGCATTATCGTCGGTGTGGTGACGCTGACCGGCCTCGGCCTGAAGTTCAGCTCGATCGTGATCGACTATGCCGGCGGTTCGCTGCTGCTGACGGCGATCTTTACCGCGCTGGTAGTCTGGATAGTCGGGCTGGCGGTGCCGGTCACCGCTTCTTACATCATCTGCGCGGTGATCGCCGCGCCGGCGCTGACCAAACTCGGCGTGCCGGATTTCGCGGCGCACATGTTCATCTTCTACTATGCGGTGCTGTCGGAAGTGTCGCCGCCCACCGCGCTCTCGCCGTTTGCCGCCGCGGCCATCACGGGAGGCGACCCCTACAAGACCACGCTACAGTGTTGGAAGTACACTGTACCGGCATTCCTGCTTCCGTTCATGTTCGTGCTCGATGCGAGCGGGCAGGGATTGCTGCTGATGGGCTCGACTAAAGCACTCGCCGCTGCGAACTGGTGGTCGATTGCGGAGGTCACTTTCACCGCCGCGCTGGGCATCGCTGCGCTGGCGGGCGGTTTCCAGGGTTGGGTCCTCACGCGAGCCACGGTAATCGAGCGCACGATGCTGATCGTTGCCGGATTTGCGCTGGTCTACCCGAGCGCCACGGCGGATGTGATCGGCGTCGGGTTGGTGATCGCCACTCTCGCCTTGCAATATGTGCGGCGCATGCGTTTGAAATCAGCCTGAGGAAAATCTTATGGCGCACGAACTGAAACCGGCGTGGACAGACTCGCTCAGGAAGCTGTTGGCCGACGAATTGCAATCGGCCGAGATAGTGGAGGCGCGCATCGATCTCGCCGCCTGCTTCCGTGCCGCCGCAAAAGAAGGGCTGCAAGAAGGCATCTGCAATCATTTTTCCGCGGTGGTGCCCGGTCATGACGACCTGTTCCTGGTGAATCCCTACGGCCTCGCGTTCGAAGAAATCACGGCGTCGTCTTTGCTGATCTGCGACTTTCACGGCAACGTGGTGGCGGGTGACGGCAAACCGGAAGCGACGGCGTTTTACATACACGCCCGCTTGCACATGCAGAAGCCGCATGCGAAAGCCGCTTTTCACACTCACATGCCGAACGCAACCGCGCTCGCCATGCTGGAAGGCGAACCGCTGGTGTGGGCGGGGCAGACCGCATTGAAATTCTACGGTCGCACCGCCGTCGACGAAAACTACAACGGCCTCGCGCTCGATGAATCCGAGGGCGATCGCATTGCGACGGCCATGGGCGATGCCGACGTCGTGTTTTTGAAAAACCATGGCGTGATGGTCATCGGCCGCACCATTGCGGAAGCATGGGATGACCTTTATTATCTCGAGCGTGCCGCCGAAGTGCAGTTGAAAGCGATGAGCACCGGCCGCAAACTGAAAGCGGTTACTGCCGATGTCGCAGAAGCGTGTTACCGGCAAATGCGCGCAGGCGATGCGGAAAGCGCACGATTGCATCTCGAGAGCGTCAAGCGCATTCTGCGCAAGGAGCAGCCCGGCTTCATGACGTGAATCGGCGGCCTAAAAAATTGAAAATTTAGTTGAACAAACGGAAGAATCGGTGGTCGTAAGAGCTCCCTTCACCCGTTTAGAGATATACCGTTTTAAGAGATGATGATTCACGAAGCTCAGGAAGAAAAAATGGCGCTCTTGGCCCACGACGTGTTCGCGAAGCGGCAGCGGCTCATCGCCGCCAGCCAGTCCTCCGTGCACTTGTTTGATGAACGTTCCGCTGAGTCGATGGAGGCGGAATACAGGACCGCAGAATCGGAATACCAGCAGGCCAAAGCCGATTTTGCACGCGCTATGAAGGACGTTAACCGGGACAGTTAGTTCCCACGCTACGGAAGAAACGCAGGGCGGGTCTGAACTGATCCACCGGATGTTTGCAGCGGTGATCCCGATCAATTTGCATCGAATCGAGCGGTCGTAGTCTGGGGCGCGCGGCGCCTTACATCCCGATATGCCCGATTCCAAACATCCGGCGAATCACGATCCGCCCCACGGGTTCTGCGCGAACTTACGCCAACAACCCCTGCTCCCCAAGCACATCCTGTATCAACTCCAGTCGCAGCACCGGATTATCCAACTCCAGCAACTGCTGTTTCTGCGAAACCGGGAGCGGAAGCAGCTCACTCCACCGATTGGCGACCCAACCGCATTCATCCAGCCGGTAAGGCGCAGCCAGTGGCATCTCCTTGACAGGCACGCCGTCGCCCTGCAACGAAGCGATCAGCTTACCCAACGCATCCGCCGTGTTTTGTAGTTCGTCCGGGATGTCGACCACCTGGTCGTTGTCGATGGCAGTCACCTCCGCCATCCATAAACCGGTTTTCAGTTGTACGCTCGATGTAATGCGAAAGCGGGTGGCGCCCTGACTAACGATATGCAGCAACCCAGGCATCGGCGCGCTAGATTCGACGATGCGTGCCATCGTTCCGACCGCGGCGATCGTTTCCGTTGCGCCGGGTTTGCGCACTTCACTTCCCTGCGTAAGCGCTACCACGCCAAACGCGGTTCCGTTGGCGATGCACTTGTTGATCATGTCGAGGTAACGTACCTCGAAAATCTGCAAAGGCAGTACACCGTCAGGAAACAGGACGGTGTTGAGGGGGAACAGGGGTAGGGATGAGGCGTTCATGCGTCATGATGACATGAAGCCCGGAAGCGCGCAGCGCCCGCGCGCGTGGATCAGCCCTTGCGGGAGAACTTGGCGGCGAGCTGGTTCAGCTTCTCGGCGCGTTTGCGCTCGGCTTCCGCCGCTTCCTCGGCTTCAAGCTGTGCCTTGCGTTGGTCCATTTCCTTTTTTGCGCGCTCTTTCAGGATATCCGCTGCGTGGGTGCGGTGCGCGTCGGTAATCTCGTCCGTGTTGTTGCCGTCGAGATCAACCCTGACGGTCGCCTTCGCCATCCGCCGCAGGTAGCGCGAGGAGTTGGTATGCATGCCGAGCGCGATGCGCAGGACTTTGCGATCCAGCTCCGGAATCCGCGCGAGGAGCTGCTTGTCGATGCCGATGGCCAGCGGCATGCAGTCGCGAAAAACCGCGAATTTTTCCTGGAAATCCTTGAGCAGGGCGCGCGCGGACTGGGCAGGGTTCGAAGCGGGGGTGGGAGTGGTGCTGGGTGTATCCATCGAAAAGGCGGCCGTGCGTATTATTGTCTGGGGTGAGAGCATAGCACGGAGCGTCCCCGACTTCGAGCGCGAATGCTCCGCCGGGCGCACTGGGCGGTACCCTGCGCAGGTTGCAACGGTGCAATTGGTCCCGCTTCAGCTCGCACGCCCACGCATATTCGGGCGCTGCGCGGCGCCTAATGGCCGCCAAACCGCTGTGTGATTTCGGAGGCTAGCGCCATCTGCACATCGTCATTGGCGTCAACCCTCAGCACATGGGTGCCGCGCTCGGCAATGTCGACCGGTGTGCGTCCTTCAAATCGCGGCTCGCTGTCAAACAGCTTCTGGGAGTAGTCGCTGACGGGCCCGTTCTTGCTGTCTTCGTAGTCGAGTATGAAGTTGCCATCCACGGGGCCGGCTTCATCCACGCGGGTATCAAGTTGGACGCTGGACGGGTCAAACCCGGAGCCTAGCAGTGCGTTTCGCGCATTTTGCGCGGCCATGAGGTTGTCGTAGACCCGTACTAGCGTGTTGGGCATGTCGTTCTCCGTTGGTGGATGCTGTGATGGTAAGAATCAGGGGAAGAAGTGCGGTCAATGGTTGCTAAATTATGTCCGACCGCGGTGAAATCGGCGAGTGCCTGTGAAAGGGCGCGCCGGCGCGACCGGCGCCGGAAGGCATCGCCGCAGCGACGCCTCAGGTTTAACGGTTCTCGGCGATCTTGCTCATCACAACGCCGAGCGTGCCGCCATCGAGCGTCGACGCAAGAGCCGGGTCCTCCGCCATGAGAGTGCTCATCCTGTCGATGACGTCCGGATTTTCCTCATGTGCTTCACGGGCAGCTTGCTGGACATGATCCGGATGGATCTGGTCGGCGAGTTCCGGCGTCATGAGGGCATCGTGCGGTATGCCGTTCTCCGCGAGCGACTTCACTACCGCAGGTCCGGCTCCGTCCAGTAACTGGTTGAGCATCCCGGCGCGCTGCTCTGCATCGCCCTGCTCGAACGATAGCCCGATCACTTGGTCAAAAGGTGGTGTCTGGTCGGAACGCAGCGCCTCCGAAAGGCCGTTGGTCACATGCTTTGCCGGAAGCTCTTGCCGCACCCGATCAAAATCCCTTTCAACCTGTTCCTTGGAATACACTCCGGTTTCGGTGGCATATTGTTGCAAAACTGAACTGACATCTTTTTCCACGCTCATAGTTTCTCCTTTTAAAGCCGGCACCAGAGAAAACCGGTACCGTCCATATGGTTCCAAATTGACCGTTTAGTTCGATAGTCTTGTGTCAATATTCGTCACCGTGAACATTTCTGATCGTTGCTCATTCGTAATATGCAAAACAAGGCAAACAAGGACCGCGACACTAACGAACTTTCCGCCGGCGGCGCCGACGAAAATCACGCGGCCAGCGACACCGCGGCGGAACAGTACGTCGAGACTCAGGGCGCGACACTGGTCAGGCTGGAGGGCCGGGTCATGGTGCGTTTCTGGGGAGAGGTCGAAGTCGACGGAGTTCGCTTCCCGTATGACCTGATCCCCGGCGACGGCGTACTGGCGAACGCGAAGAAATGGCGCAACATGGCGCCGGAAAACCAGTTGCAACTGGTGAAGGAACGCGTACATGCGGCTGCTGCCAGCGAGTTGCACGGGAAGGTCCTGCGCTTCGTCGCCCGAATCCAGGAGAGCGCCGAGCGTAACGATGTCGATGTGCAGGCTTTGCTGAGTGCGCTCGCGGTAAAGGAATCGTCGGTGCCGGTGGACCAGGTGTTCGAACGCATTGAGCAGCGCCTGGAACACGCGATCGAGCGGCAACAGGAAGAGCGCAATGCGGAACGCACTCGCGAAAGCATCAACCTGGCCGAATATCCGGATTCATTTGAAATGGCGCGCCGCCTGCCGCGTAGGTTCATCGCGTTGCTCGGTCCCACCAATTCGGGCAAGACGCATGAGGCGATGGAGGCGCTCGCCAAAGCGAAATCAGGTGTTTACCTCGCGCCATTGCGCCTGCTGGCCCTGGAAAACTACGAACGCCTGGTGAATGCCCGGCCCGACGGCAAGGAACTCAAGGTGAGTCTCGTCACCGGCGAAGAGCGTCGCGAAGTGGAAGATGCGACACACGTCGCGAGCACAGTCGAGATGCTCGACACCCGAACCAGGATCGATATCGCGGTGATCGATGAAATCCAGATGCTGGGCGACCGGGATCGCGGAGCTGCCTGGACGGCAGCGGTATGCGGCGCCCCCGCCACCACCGTATATCTGGTTGGCGCGCTCGAGGCGCGCAAAGCGGTCGAAGCGCTGGCCGAGCGCCTCGAGGTCCCGCTCGAAGTGCGCACCCTGAAACGCAAGGGCCCGTTGACCATGGACCCGACGGCAGTGCGCAAATTGCGCAACCTGCGTCGCGGCGATGCGGTGATCGCATTCTCGCGACGCGATGTATTGATGTGGCGCGACATGATCACTGAGATCGGGCTGTCGGTCGCCACCGTGTACGGCAACCTGTCGCCTGAAGTGCGTCGCGCGCAAGCGGCGCGCTTTCGCGACGGCGAAGCAGACATCGTGGTGGGCACCGACGCCATTGCGATGGGTCTCAACTTGCCGATCGAACGGGTGGTGATGACCACGGCCGACAAGTACAACGGCATTGAAGAAGACGAAATCCCAGCCGCGCTCGCCAAGCAGATCGCCGGCCGCGCGGGACGCTTCGGCGTGCATGAAGAGGGTTTTGTCGCCGGCTATGACGATGAAACCCATCAGGTGATACGTGCCCTGCTGAAGGAGAAGGTCGCACCTGTGCCGGCGCAGGGATTCTCCGTTGCGCCTTCACTGGAACACCTTAACCGCATCTCCTCTGTCACCGGTGAGCATGCGCTGGCCAAGCTGTTGATGCGGTTTGCCTTCAACATCGACGTGCCGGACGGTTTTTTCACCCCGCGCATCACAGAAGAACAATCGGAACGCGCGCAATGGCTCGATACGCTGCCGCTGTCACTGGCTGAAAAATTTACGCTTTCCCTGGTGCCGATTTCGTCCCGCGTGCCGTCGTTGCATAACGCATGGGAGCAGTGGGCGAAGGCGCTGGCCAAAAAACACAAGAGCCTGCTGCACGCCAGCCCGGCGGGGTCGTACCGGCAGAACCTGCAGGAAGTGGAGGATAGCTGCAAGCTTTACTCTGCATATGCATGGCTGAGTTATCGGCTGCCTGAATATTTTCCCGATGGTGAGCAGGCGCATCAGTTCGCGCGTGATGCGTCGGAACGGGTTGACGAGATATTGCATGCGCAGAATGCGGCGACGCGCAAGCGTCGGGGTGGGAAGGTGGCTTAAGCCACCCGCGATGACGTAGGCTGCGTCTCACGCACCAATGCTTGCCCGCCGGTCGACGAGACCGTCAGCCGTGTGGTCATCCATCCGCGCGACTTTATATTCACCCGGAACTCGCCCAAGGCCTGACGTTGCAGCAGGCGCTCGACAAGTTTGGCCACGTTTAGACCGTTGTGCTAATCGCAACTATTGATCACCATCCTGAACTTGCCGATTCGCAAGGCATGCCCGTTTTCAGCGGGTTAACATCTGCTTACAAAT
>JBBWZW010000486.1:0-8050 GCA_039649305.1 Burkholderiales bacterium | reverse complement strand
CGGTAACGCGGCTCACGTCTTCATGGCCCATGCCCTGGGTCGGCTCATCGAGCAGCATCAGCTCCGGCTCCATCCCCAATGTCGTGGCGATTTCAAGCGCGCGCTTGCGCCCGTACGGCAAGTCGACCGTCGTCGTATCGGCAAACGGAGCAAGGTCGACCTGCTCAAGCAATTGCATCGCGCGGTCATTCAGCGCCGACAGTTTTCTCTCGCTTTGCCAGAAATAAAATGAGTTACCCAATGGCCGCTGCAAACCGATGCGCACGTTTTGCAGCACAGTCATGTGCGGGAATATCGCGGAAATCTGGAAGGAGCGGATGATGCCCCGGCGCGCGATCTGCGCCGGCTGTGCGGACGTGATGTCGTGTCCGTTGAAAATGATTTTTCCGGACGTCGGCACCAGGAATTTGGTAAGCAGGTTGAAGCAGGTGGTCTTCCCAGCGCCATTCGGTCCGATCAATGCGTGGATGTGGCCACGCTCGACCTGCAGGTTCACATCACTGACTGCCGTGAATCCCTTGAACTCCTTGGTCAGGTGTTTCGTTTCCAGAATCACGTCGGCCATTGTCACTCCCTGATTTTATGAAGGCTGCATTAGCGTATGTCTATGACGGACACAGTACACAGCGGCCGGAGGGAGTGGCAATACGGCAGGCTTACAATCGGCTACGGGTTTGGCCTGCGTCAAACACGACGCAAGCACCGGTCGATCTACCTCGAAGCAAGATTGTGGAACGGATAGTTCACATTGCGTGGTGGACTTCTACGATCACCGGCGCTTCCGCTTGCTGGCGGGCGGCGCGTATCCACTGCGCCGCCTTTTCCGCAATCATGATGGTCGGCGAATTGGTATTTCCTGATGTGATGGTCGGCATTACTGATGCGTCGACCACGCGCAGCCGCGCGACACCCTTCACACGCAACTGGCTGTCCACCACCGCTGACGGATCGTCGTCGCGGCCCATCTTGCAGGTGCCGACCGGATGGAAAATCGTGGTGCCGATATCGCCCGCAGCCCGCGCGAGTTCTTCTTCCGTGCGGTAATGCACGCCGGGTTTGAATTCTTCCGGCATGTATTTTTTTAACGCAGGCGCGTCGACGATATTGCGCGTCACGGTCAGCGCATTCGCGGCGACCTTGCGGTCCTCCGGAGTGGAGAGGTAGTTCGGCGTGATTTTCGGCGCAGCAAAAGGATCGGCCGATGCAATGCGTATATGTCCCCGCGCCGTCGGCCGCAGATTGCATACGCTCGCGGTGAATGCCGGAAACGGATGCAGCGGCTCACCGAATCGCTCGAGGGACAGCGGCTGCACATGGTATTCAAGATTGGCGCTCGCCTGCGACGGATCGGACTTGGCGAATGCGCCGAGCTGCGACGGCGCCATCGACATCGGCCCGCTGCGCGACCACGCATACTGCATGCCGATCATCATCTTGCCCAGCCAGTTGCTGGCCATCGTGTTCAGGGTTTTCGCACCGCGCACCTTGAACACCATGCGCAACTGCAAATGGTCCTGGAGATTCTCACCGACGCCCGGCACATCGGCGGCCACAGGGATGCCATGCTTTTGCAGCAACTCGCCCGGGCCAATCCCGGACATTTGCAATATCTGTGGAGAGCCGACTGCGCCCGCTGCGCTAATCGTTTCACGCGTCGATTCGGCGAACCACTCGGTGCCTCCGCCGGTGAATTCCACACCTGCGCATACATTGCCCTGCGCGGTCGCTTCGATCCGCAAACGTTTTACATGGCAACCGGTCATGATCTCGAGCTTGCCTTTCCGGCCGGCCGTCGGTCTCAGGAAAGCCTTGGCGGTATTCCACCTGACGCCGCCCTTCTGGTTCACGTCGAAATAGCCGCAACCTTCATTGTCGCCACGATTGAAATCATCGCAATTCGGAATGCCGGTCTGCGCCGCAGCTTCGCGAAACGCATCCAGGATTTCCCAAGACAGCCGCTGTTTCTCGACGCGCCATTCGCCGCCCGCGCCGTGATAATCGTCGGCGCCTTTATGGTAGTCCTCGGACTTTTTGAAAGTCGGTAGCACCTGGTTCCAGCGCCAGCTCTCGTCGCCGGTCAGCTTCGCCCATTCATCGTAATCGCGTGCCTGGCCACGCATATAGATCATGCCGTTGATCGACGAGCACCCACCCATGACCTTACCGCGCGGGTAGATCAGGCTACGGCCGTTCAGGCCGGCGTCGGCCTCCGTGCGAAACAGCCAGTCGGTGCGCGGATTGTCTATGCAATACAGATAACCGACCGGGATGTGGATCCAGATGTAATCGTCTTTTGCTCCCGCCTCCAGCAGCAGGACCGAGATGCCTGCGTCCTGCGCGAGGCGATTGGCAAGGACACAGCCCGCGCTGCCGGCACCGATGATGATGTAGTCGTATTTGCCCGCGTTTTCCATTAGGTCTTCCTCATTTCAAAAGGGGCCTAAATCGATGCCTTCTGCCATTCCTTTACCAGCGTCTCCACCAGCCTCGCCGCCGGCATCGCGCGCGCCATGCCGATGCCCTGTCCCGCCCACAGCGACATCAATTCCGTCTCGTTGATCTTGCCGGCTTGAGCGCGAATACTGCCGGTCAGTGCATTCTGAATCGGATAGGCGGGAACCTCACGTTCCACATCCCGCATCGATTCCATGAATCCGTTCACCAGGCCGCGCGCATAGCGGCCGGAAAATGTGCGTGTCAAACGAGTGACCGATCGCGCGGGCGCACTGGCTGCTTCCAGCAAGCGCTCCTTGTATGCCGGGTGGATGCCCGATTCATCGGTCACCAGGAACGCAGTACCCATTTGCACCGCCTGTGCACCGAGCGCAATCGCCGCGGCGATCCCTCTTCCATCCATGATGCCGCCGGCAGCGATCACGGGGACATTCACCGCATCGACCACCATGGGCACCAGCACCATCGTGCTCGGCGCTTCATCCTGTGCGCCAATAAAGGTGCCGCGATGCGCGCCAGCTTCTATGCCCTGCGCACAAATAGCATCGGCGCCGATTGCTTCCCATGCGCGCGCTTCCGAGACATTGGTCGCGGTGCCGATCACGAAAATGTGTGCAGCATGCAAACGTTCCATCTGTTCCGATGTAAGAATGCCGAAGGTGAAACTGGCAATCTCGGGTTTCGCCGCAATCAACGCGTCGAACTGCGCATCGAAATCCTCGCACCACTTGGCTGGCGTCGGCAGCGCAGTCCACCCGAGCGGCTCCCAGACCGGTCTCAACAGTTCCCCGGCGCGCGCTATTTCCTCTGTGCTTGGATTGGGCGTCTGCAGCACAAACATGTTGATCATGAATGCGCGTTGCGTCAGCGCGCGAATCTTCGCAACCTGTTCCGCGATTGCCTGCGGCGATAGCAGTGCCGCGGCCAGCGAGCCGATACCGCCCGCATTCGACACCGCCGCCACGAGTTCGGGTGTCGTCGCCCCACCTGCCATCGGAGCCTGAATGATGGGGCACCTGGAAAAGTCGATGAGCTCCATGTGTCTGATGTTTTCCATTGGGTTGGCTTTTGGTTTTAACGATGTATTAACGTCAGAAGCGTGACTGCACTACGCACTCCATCACTTTGCCACGGGCATCGTGAATTCCGCACCTTTATCTATCGTCTCAGGCCAGCGTTGCATGATCGACTTGTAACGGGTGTAGAAACGCACGCCCTCTTCCCCATATGCATGCGTGTCGCCGAACAGCGAACGCTTCCAGCCGCCGAATGAATGCCAGGCCATCGGCACCGGAATCGGCACATTTACACCCACCATGCCGACTTCAATCCGCCGCGAGAATTCGCGAGCGGTATGACCGTCGGAGGTGAACAGCGACACGCCGTTCGCGAATTCATGTCCATTGATCAATTCCACCGCGGATGCGAAATCGGGTACGCGCACCACGCACAATACCGGGCCGAATATCTCTTCCTTGTAAATCTTCATGTCCGGCGTGACCTGGTCGAACAGCGAACCGCCAAGGAAGAATCCCTTTTCATGCCCCGCCACCTTCAGGCCGCGGCCATCGACCAGCAGCTTCGCGCCCGCACCCACGCCATCTTCAATATAGCCTTCGATCTTCGCCTTGTGCGCCGCAGTCACCACCGGTCCCATTTCCGCATCGGCTTCCATGCCGTTCCTGACCTTGAGCGCCTTTACGCGCGGGATCAGCGCGTCCACCAGTTTGTCGGCCACGCTGCCAACAGCAACCGCGACGGAAATTGCCATGCAGCGCTCGCCCGCTGAACCGTAGGCCGCGCCAATCAGAGCGTCGACCGCCTGCTCGAGATTCGCATCCGGCATCACCACCAGGTGATTCTTCGCCCCGCCAAGCGCTTGCACGCGTAACGGATAAGGGCCTTTGCGCTTTGCACCTTCGGTATAAATATACTCGGCGATGGGTGTGGAGCCGACAAACGACACGGCCTTGACGTCAGGATGCCGCAGTAACGCGTCGACCGCCACCTTGTCGCCCTGCACCACATTGAATACGCCGTCCGGCAAGCCCGCTTGCTGGAACAGTTCCGCCACCATCAGCGACGGCGATGGATCGCGCTCTGACGGCTTCAGGATAAATGTGTTCCCGGTCGCAATGGCCATCGGCGCCATCCACATCGGCACCATGAACGGGAAGTTGAATGGCGTGATGCCGGCAGTAACGCCGAGCGGCTGGCGCATCTGCCAATTATCGATGCCGCCGCCTATGTTGTCGGTGAATTGCGTTTTCAACAGTTGCGGCGCGGCGCATGCGAATTCCACTACTTCCAGACCGCGAGTGACTTCCCCTTTTGCATCGGAAAACACCTTGCCATGTTCGCGCGTAATCGCCGCGGCCAGATCGTCATGGTTCTTTTCAATCAGCTCCTTGAACTTCGACAGGATGCGCGCACGCTTCAAAGGCGCGGTTTCGGCCCAGGCCGGTGCCGCCTTTGCAGCTGCAGCGACCGCAGCATTGACTTCCTCCACACTGGCCAGTGCGACCTGCCCGCCCGGCTCACCGGTGGCGGGGTTGAATACATCCTGGTGGCGGCCACTGGCAGAAGCGACTAGCCGGCCGTTAATGTAGTGCTGAATCGTCGGTGTGGAGAGGTTTGTCATAAGGATTCCTTTGGCGTATTTCAGGTGTTTCCACAGGATAAAGCGGCTTGTGAGCGAAATCCAATGAGTTATTATCAAGTAAGATATAAGCCACTCTTATAAAGCTTGAGACCGAATATGGACCTGACGCAGTTGCGCGCCTTCGTCACCGTCGCCCACGAAGGCAACCTGACGCGCGCCGCCGAACGCCTGCACTTAACGCAGCCGGCGGTCAGCTTGCAGATCAAATCACTTCAGGCCGCACTGAAATTGCAATTATTTATCCGTACCCGAAATGGAATGGCGCTGACCGACGATGGCGCAAAATTGCTGCCTTACGCCGAGCGCGTCATGGAAAGCATGGCGGAATTCCGCCAGGGTGCGGATTCATTGCACTCGACCCTGTCCGGTACTTTGGCGATAGGCACCATCCTCGACCCTGAATTCATCCGGCTCGGCGCCTTCCTGAAACGCCTGGTTGAAAGTTATCCACAACTATCGACCCAGTTACAACATGGCATGTCCGGGTGGGTGCTGCAGCAGATCAGAAGCGGTTCGCTCGACGTCGGTTTTTACATAGGTACGCCGACCAAGGAATTTCATTCCCAGACGCTCACCTCGTTTACCTACAACGTGGTTGCACCGCAGGGCTGGAAAAACCGGGTCGCCGGCAAAGATTGGGCCGCGCTGGCCAAACTGCCATGGATCTGGACGCCGCCGGAATCGGCGCATAACCGTCTTCTGAATAAAACCTTTGCTCAGTACAAGGCCATGCCCAATAAGGTCGCGCTGGTCGACCAGGAGCCCTCGATGCTCGACCTGGTGAAATCCGGCGTAGGGCTGTCGCTGGTCCGGGAGTCAATAGCGCTACGCGAAGCGCATGCCCACGGGCTCGTGATTGCGGACAAGGTCAGCCTTTCCACCGACTTGTCTTTTATAACATTGGCCAAACGGAAGAACGAACCCACCATAGCCGCGGTGTTTACCCTGCTTCAGGCGCTCTGGCGCAGATAGCCGAGTCCCGAAACGTCCCCGCGAGGCTGTGGATAACCCTCTGCATATCCACTGGACGGGTTGGGGACAACCGCTGGGGAACGCACACAGCATTTTCTTATCCCGAATCTGTCCTTCACAGATACAGGCATTATTCAAGGCTTATGCGGACGATAAGCGCCTGATTTCAATCGGGTTTACCTTGTTATCCACAGAAAAGGGCATGCGTTAACTATTACTACTATCTATATATATAAACCTATAGAAGAAACCGTAAAAGCTCTTTATCGGTGCGATCAGGCTCATGCGCTTCGCTGAAAGTTTGCCGATTCTTCAACCTGAATGGGAAAAGGGCGCTGATACCAAATGCGCAAAAGACTCGTACCGAAAACCGGAAGCGTTGTGCATTGACCTGCCGGCGAGTACTTGCAGATGGTCTGGGAGTGGCGGTTAACCGTGAAACCGGTCGAATGTGGATAACTCTGCGGATATCTGCGGGATAGGTTGGGGACAAACCTCTATTTATTCATCATTGAATTTCTTATCCCGAAACTGTTCCGCTGCAATACAGGCATTATTCAGGCTTTATGAATGCCGCAAGCTTTTGAATTCATTCCGGTTAACCCGGTTATCCACAGAAATGACGGCCGTTAACTACTACTACTATTTGTATACATAAACCTATTGGTATAAAAAACCTCAAATACATTCAACGACGGGAAAAACTTGAGGGAATAGGCTAAAGTCTTGCTTAATGCATATTTTCTCATTAAAACACCGATATATCGTTCCTATAACTTCGGTGAAATGAGAGAAATCATGCAGAGACATCATCAGACTTCTTTTATGGACGTGACCATGACTACTACGCGCTTACGCCTCGGAATCATCAGTGCCCTGGAACAGGAACAAACCGGACTGATTGAAAACATGACACGCACCAGCACCATTACCCGTGGCAGGCGCGATTATGTTTCCGGCAATCTTTGGGGCATAGACGCTGTATGCGTCTTGTCGAGGCTGGGCAAGGTTGCCGCTGCAACCACCGCAGCGACATTGATCGAGCGCTTTGATGTGACACACGTTGTGTTCACCGGAGTAGCAGGCGCGGCCGACGCCAAGGTGCGCGTCGGCGACATCGTGGTGGCGGACCACCTGATGCAGCACGACATGGATGCCTCGCCGCTGTTTCCGCGTTTCGAGATTCCGCTGACCGGTCAGTCCAGGCTGCGGTCGGACAAATTCCTGAGCGACTTGCTGGAAAAATCGGCCACGTCGTTCGCAAAAAACGATTTTTTTGTCGAGATAGCACCGGTCGACCGGCATTCATTCAAGTTGGACCGGCCGAGGGTGCACCGCGGGTTGATTGCCAGTGGCGACGAATTCATCAATTGCCGCACCCGGCTGAGTGACTTGAAAGGGGAATTGGCTGAAGTCCTGGCCGTGGAAATGGAAGGAGCGGCGGTGGCGCAAGTGTGTTCCGACTACCAAACCCCGTTTGCCGTCATCCGGACAATTTCTGACAATGCAAATGAAGACGCCCCGGTCGACTTCACGCGATTCGTCGATCGCGTCGCCTCGCGCTACGCTTATTCGATCGTCAGGCGTTTGTGTATGAACGAGTGACTGACTAAGGCACCGCGCAGGAATAAGTTGGTCAATTTTGCTGGCCGTAGCGGGCGCGTTGCTGCGTTACTCGTCGTCGCCATAACTCGCTATGGCTCCTCCTCACGCCTTGCACCGCATCCCGCGACGGCCCCCAAATTGCCGAACTTATTCCTGCGCGGCGCCTAACGAGATTGGCGATCGGCGACTGCCGTTTTGCAACTAGTTTTTAAGAAGCGGCAGTTGCCTGTTATCCTGCACGACATGCAAACCGGATTCCGTACGAACGATTTTTGCTCTTCCCTTCTCGCCTTTCACCTGCACGGTGACTTCCCTGGTCGTGGTGAGTACCGTCGTCAGGCGCAGATGGCCATACAA
>JBBWZW010000226.1:0-3633 GCA_039649305.1 Burkholderiales bacterium | reverse complement strand
AGACCTGCGAGGCGATCCCCGCATAATCGATGTCGCCCTTGACCTGACCCCAGCGCTTCATCTGCGTCATGATCCAGATCGCAAACGACTGCCACGGGAACGGATCGAAATCGACGCGGTTCGGCTGGGTGACGACATTGCCCAATCCGTCCGCGAAAGTGCCGGTAAGAATCTGCTCCAGCACGATTTGCGGCTGGTTCAGGTAATTCGCCGGCGCGATCGCTTCCGCAATCTGCTTGCGGTTCTCGGCCTTGTGCGCGAACGCGGTGGCCTCGATGATCGATTTGAGCAGCGCGGCATAGGTATTCGGCATCGTCGTGACGAATTCCTTCGAGGCGGCGAAGGCGCAGCATGGGTGCCCTTCCCAGATATCCTTGGTCAGGATGTGGATGAAGCCGACGCCGTCATAGACCGCGCGCTGGTTCATCGGATCGGGACCCAGGAACCCATCGATATTGTCGGCGCGCAGATTGGCGACCATCTCCGGCGGCGGCACCGCGCGGATTTGCACGTCGCCATCCGGGTCGAGGCCGTGTTCGGCGAGATAATAGCGCAGCAGGTAATTGTGCATCGAATAGTCGAACGGGACGGCGAACTTGAAGCCCTTCCAATCCTTCGGATCGCGCTTGTCCTTGTGCTTGACCGCGAGCGTGATCGCCTGGCCGTTGATGTTCTCGACAGCCGGCATGGTGTAGGGCAGCGGATTGGAGCCGGCGCCCATGGTGATGGCGAGCGGCATCGGCGACAGCATATGGGCCGCGTCGTATTCCTTGTTGATGGTCTTGTCGCGGATGACAGCCCAGCCCGCGGTCTTGATGACTTCGACGTTCAGCCCGTTCTTGGCATAAAATCCCATCGGCGCGGCCATGATGATCGGCGTCGCGCTGGTGATCGGGATGAAGCCGACCTTGAGGTCTTTCTTCTCCAGCGGGCCGCCTTCCGCGAAGGCCTCGGTCGCGGTCTTCAGCGGGAAGAATTGCGACAGTGCCGCGACGGCCGTCGCTGCCCCCACCGATTTCAGGAACGCGCGGCGCGCGGCATCCTGCGGAAACATCGCGCGCATTACGGCGGAGGCGACCACGCCCTCGTAGCGCTTTTGCTCGCTCTCGATCGAAGCCCGGATCTGCAGTTGAGCAGCGGCCTCATGCTCGGTTTCGCTGACATGCTGGCCGCAGCTGCAGCCAGAAGAGCGAAGGCCGCGGTCGGGATCGAACGGGTTGTCAAATGTGGACATCAATTGCTCCTTGTCGGCGCCGTGTCGACGCCTTCAAAAGTGCAATCGCTATGCCATGACTGATAACGTGGACAGAATGTCG
Source organism: Burkholderiales bacterium (assembly GCA_039649305.1). Classification (GTDB taxonomy): domain Bacteria; phylum Pseudomonadota; class Gammaproteobacteria; order Burkholderiales; family Burkholderiaceae_D; genus Noviherbaspirillum. Next base: position 2,317 of record JBBWZW010000226.1, on the reverse strand, counting down.
CGACCGCTCGTTGCGGCTGCACTAGATCACGCCAAAGCTGCTTGTCAGCTCCCCGCGCTGGCAAGCCAACTTGTCCACATCCTTGGTGCGTATCGGGCGAATGTATATGGGGCCGTGCAAAGCGGCAGAACTGCCACAATTTTAGGCAACCACGCGACCTGCGCCGACCGAACTCGGATTTACGCCGAGTTCGGCAATATCAATGTCCAAGTAGGCAACAGCCGACTTGGATGGCATCAATATCCAAGTCGGCAACAGCCGACTTGGATGGCGCCGATCGGCCTAACGCGCTTACTTGAGCGCGGCCTCGACCTTGGCAATGCCGGCAAGAACACAGACTTCATCCTTTTCGCCGCCGGGAGCCCCTGACGCACCAGCAGCACCGATCACTTCGTTTCCGACCTTGATCGGAACGCCGCCGCCTACCGCCACCACATTCGGAATCTGACGCAGGTAAGCGCTCGCCGGATCCGAGGTAAGCTTCATGAACTCAAGCGAAGTCTGACCGCGGGTACGGGCGGTGTAGGCCTTCAGGCGGCTGAACTCCATGGTGTGCGGATTGGTGCCGTCGCCACGAATCGAGGCTGCGACATTGCCCGCCTTATCCACGACCGTGACCGAGACCTTGTAACCATCCTTTGTGCATTGATCGATTGTGCCCTGCATGATGGCGAGCGCCATCGCCATCGACACATTCTTTTCGAGTTGAGGCGCCTGAGCACAGGCGGGTCCGGCCACGAGAACTGACGCAGAAGCGAGTAACGCAAGACTGACAAGACGCATGTTTTAGCCTTTCTGGATTTTCTAGTTCGCGTGCTGTTGAACCCTCTCTCGCGCAAATTAATCCCGAGCGCTAGGAGGAAATTCGCGGCCTGAATTGCTGCAGCAGCGAAGACTTTCAGGAATTTGCTAACCCCGCTCCACGAAACCGGCTTCAAGCCGGTCGAGTTCTTTGGCCAGGTCGCCCTCGACATCAGCGACATCCATGTTGATGACCCTGTAGCCGCGCTGCTCCAGCCACGCCTGCCGTCCGGCGCGGTCTTTTGCGATGACCTCAGACTCGTCGGGATTGATCAGTTCGATCGCCACGCGGTGCACGAATGAGACGAAGTCCGGAATGTGCCGGCCGACCGGCGTCTGGCGTTTGAATTGTCCGGCGAAGCGGCGGTCGGTGGTCAACGCCTGCCACAGGATGCGTTCCGCGTCGGTCGGATTTCGCCGCAGCAACCGCGCGAGCCCGCGCACCGTACCGCTTTCCGACGGCAACGCGCCCTGCCCGTGCTCGGCAAGCAGCGCGCGCAGCCTTGTCGCCTGTTCGCCGTCGAGCACACCGCCCTTGGCCGGCCCCTTGCGCCCTTCGGCGATCGCCATGACCACGCCGTGCAGCGTGTGCATGTCCTGCTTGGTCGGCTCCATGCGGGCAAAAATGTTGCGCAGATTGACCAACATGGTCTCGCGTTTCTCCACCGGACGCAGGAATTCGACCTTGTCGAGTTCGCGCACCAGATTGTCGAAGAACGCCTGCATCTGATGCTGCGAGGCTCGCTCGGAGCGTTCGGGCATCGCGAACGGCAATTCGCCCTCGGTCGAAAGCTTGAACCATTCATAGCCGATCAGCAGCACCGCCTGCGCCAGGTTGAGCGAGGCGAAACCGGGATTGACCGGAAAGGTGACGATGCGGTTCGCGCGCGCGACCTCCTCGTTCTGCAGGCCATAACGCTCGCGCCCGAACAATATGCCGACCTTGCCGCCGCCGGTGATCTCGGCTGCGATTTCGCGCGCGGCGGCTTCCGGCGCCACCACCGGCTTGGCCTGATCGTGCGCGCGGGCGGTGGTGGCGAACAGCAACGTGCAGTCGGCGACCGCCTGCTCGACCGTGTCGAACAGCTCCACATGGTCCAGAACATGATCGGCGCCCGAGGCGGCGCGCCGGGCGTGAACGTTGGGCCAGCCGTCGCGCGGATTGACGATTCTGAGCCGCGTCAGCCCGAAATTACCCATCGCGCGCGCGGCCATGCCGATGTTCTCGCCGAGCTGCGGCTCGACCAGAATCACGACGGGGCCGGCGAGTGTGCTGCCTGATTTGGTCTTGTCGGTGCCCGAACCGGACATCTCACTTCACCTTCTGATTCAATGTCTGAAGATTTTGAATCAAGCTCCGAAGAACCTGATTCAACGCCTCATCTGCGCCCCTATTCGATTGCCTGTCCGGCAGCATTTCTCAAGCAAAAATAACGCGGTTAGGACGGTTTTTTTAAGTTTCGGGTGAAACCTCCCATACGCCGCTCGCGATCTTGGTCGGGTTAAGACCTCAGTT
>JBBWZW010000460.1:0-6361 GCA_039649305.1 Burkholderiales bacterium | reverse complement strand
ATGATCAGTTTTTCGCTACTGGTGAGCGGGTTGCGCAGCATCGGCAGTAGCTCGCCGGCGATCGCCCCTGGTTTGGCCTGTGCGACGGTTCGGGCGCGGACCCTGGCTTTCGCCGCTGCACGGATCTTGTCAGCGATCAGCTCCGCATATTCCTGCATGCCGCTCTGGATCGACAGCTTCGGCTTGGTGACGAAATCGACTGCGCCCAGTTCCAGCGCCCGCATGGTGATTTCCGAGCCGCGCTCCGTCAGGGACGACACCATCACCACCGGCATCGGCCGCAAGCGCATCAATCGTTCCAGGAAATCCAGTCCGTCCATGCGCGGCATCTCGACGTCGAGCGTCAGCACATCAGGATTGGTCTGCTTGATCAGTTCGCGCGCAACGATCGGATCGGGCGCGACGCCAACCACTTCCATGTCCGGCTGCTTGGAGATGATCTCCTTCATCACGCTGCGTATCAGCGCCGAGTCATCCACAATCAATACTTTTATCTTCATCGCCAGCTCAGGAGAAGAGTTCAACGGCGCCGGTCACCGGCACAGTCCGCAACTTGCTCGCGTAGTCCTGCTCGCGGTTTGCGATGGTGTTGTTGTTCAGTTGTTTCAGCTTCTTCACCAGCACCTTGCCGGTACGGGGGAAGAAATACACTTTGCGCGGATAGATATCATTCAGATCCTCCGCCAGCACCCGGATATTCTCGGCACGCAGAAACTCGAGCACGAACTGCGCGTTCCGCTCGCCGACATTGATGGCGATGAAGCCGCTCAGTACTTTGCCGCCGCCGAATACCTTGGCCTCCAGGTTTTCGCGCCGGGCTCCGGCCTTCAGCAAATCGTTGATCAGCACTTCCATTGCGTACGTGCCGTAGCGCATGGACGCCGAGACGGGACTATCGGGGTCCTTGCCGCCGTCCGGCAGCATGAAGTGATTCATGCCGCCGATTCCGGTTACGCGATCACGGATGCAGGCCGATACGCAGGACCCGAGCACCGTGACGATCACCATGTTTTTCGCAGTGTAGTAATACTCGCCGGGCAGGATCTTGGCGGCATCGCAATCGAACGTCCGGTCGTAGTAGATGTTGGTGGCGAACTGTTCGTGGATTGTGTAGCTCATCGAATATTTCTTAACTGCGCAGTGCGGACTGTTTGCTGCGTGATTCCAGTTCGTACACCGTCTTGCCCCTTAGCTTGAACGCATCCGAGACATACATGAAGTTCTCGGAGTGCCCGGCAAACAGCAGCGCCTCAGGCTTCATCAATGGCACGAAGCGCGACAGGATCTTTCCCTGCGTCGGCTTGTCGAAATAAATCATCACATTGCGGCAGAAGATCGCGTCGAACGGCCCGCTCAGCGGCCAGCTGCCTGCCAGCAGGTTGAGCGGCTTGAATGTCACCATCTGCCGCAATTCGGGCCGCACCCGCACCAGCCCTTCTTGCGCGCCCTTCCCCTTCAGGAAGAAGCGCTTCACCCGCTCCTGCGAAACCCGCTCGATCCGGTCTATTGGGTAGACGCCGTTGGCCGCGGTATTCAGTACATTGGTATCGATATCGGTGGCAATCACGTGCGCCTGCGACGCCTGCGCTCCCAACGCCTCGCACAGTGTCATCGCAATCGAGTACGGCTCTTCGCCGGTGGAACTTGCGGAGCACCAGATCGTCACCGGCTCCTTGCTGTTGCGTACATGACTGGCGAGCAGCGGAAAATGGTGCTCTTCGCGAAAGAATGAGGTCAGGTTGGTGGTCAGCGCATTGGTGAAAGCCTCCCACTCATCGCTTTCCGCCTTGTCTTCCAGCCCGTCCAGATAGCTCTGGAATGAATGAAGACCAATGGCGCGCAAACGCCGCGCCAGGCGGCTATAGACCATCTCCTGCTTGCTTTCGGCAAGCGCAATGCCCGCGCGCTTGTAGATCAGCGCACGCACCCTGTCGAAGTCGCGAGTCGTAAACTCGAACTCCTTTACCGTTTCCAGCTTGTTGTCTCTTACCGAAATCGCCACGCTATTCTTTCTTTCCCATGCCGGATCTACACAAATTATGATCTGCCCGCATTAACGGCAATCGAAGAAACAGAGCGTCAATACCGCGCCAATTAGGAAACTCTGGGTTGTGGCAGCGGAGTTGCTTCTCAGGCCGCGATCTTTTCGATCAAACCCATTTCGTCGCTCGACATCAGCCGGTCGATATCCACCAGGATTAACATGCGCTCATCCAGCGTACCCAGCCCGATCAGGTAATCCGTATTCAATACCGTCCCCATTTCCGGCGCCGGCTTGATCTGCTCGGGCGATAGGGTTGTCACATCCGACACACTATCGACCACCATCCCCACCACACGGCCGCCGATATTCAGGATGATCACCACCGTGAACTGGTCATAGGTCGGCTCGCCGAGTTTGAATTTGATGCGCATGTCGACGATGGGCACGATGATGCCGCGCAGGTTGACCACGCCCTTGATGAATTCGGGCGCATTCGCAATGCGGGTAACGTTTTCGTAGCCGCGGATTTCCTGCACCTTGAGGATGTGGATGCCGTACTCTTCCTTGCCCAGCGTGAAAGCGAGGAACTCTTGGCCGGCGTCGTCGTGGCCGGATTTTTTTTCGGATGCGAATGTCATGTTCTGTGTCGTTTGCATTTGGATTTGTCTCTTTCTAAGAAGTTATCAATTCTTCAATATTGATCTTCCGGTAAATGAGGGACTGAGCATTCATCCTGTCTCACTTGCCAAATGCTCAGTGGGCTGCCGGGTCGACCGCAGCAGAGCCGCGACATCGACAATCAATGAAACCCCGCCGTCTCCCATGATGGTTGCTCCGGAGATGCCCGCCACCTTGCGGTAGTTTGATTCAAGGTTCTTCACCACCACCTGCTGTTGCCCCACCAGCTCATCGACAAACAGCGCCGCGTGCTTTCCTTCCGATTCGAGGATAATGACGATGCCCTCCGAAGGATTGGTGTAACGCGGCGCGATGCCGAATATCTGGTACAGCGGAATCAGCGGCAAGTATTCGCCGCGCACCTTGACGACCCGACCCTGGCCGCTGATTTCCTTCACATCCACCGGCGCCGGTTGCAGCGATTCGACCACATACCCCAATGGCAGGATGTAGATTTCATCGCCGACTCTCACCGACATGCCGTCAAGGATTGCCAGCGTCAGCGGCAGTGCAATGGAAATCGTGGTGCCGAACCCCCGGGCCGAGCGGATGTCAACGCTACCCCCCATCGCGGCGATGTTGCGCTTGACCACGTCCATGCCAACGCCGCGTCCGGAAACGTCTGTCACGATATCGGCCGTCGAGAAGCCTGGCGCAAATATCAGCTGCCACACTTCGGCATCCGACATCGTCTCCGATGCGGGCAGGCCCCGCTGCTTTGCTTTCGCAAGGATTTTTTCGCGATTCAGGCCGCCACCATCATCACTGACCTCGATCACGATGTTGCCGCCCTGATGACCAGCGGACAACGACAGCTTGCCCGACTCGTTCTTGCCGGCCGCCTGGCGCACTTCCGGCATCTCGATACCGTGGTCGATGCTGTTGCGCACCAGGTGCGTCAAAGGATCGACGATGCGTTCGATGAGCCCCTTGTCGAGCTCGGTGGCCGCGCCATGGGTAACAAATTCGATACGTTTTCCCAGCTTGGCCGCGAGATCGCGCACCATGCGCGGGAAGCGGGAGAATACATAGTCCATCGGCATCATGCGGATGGTCATCACTGCTTCCTGCAGGTCGCGCGTGTTGCGGGTCAGCTGGCTCACACTGTTCAATAGCCGCTCGTGCGCCATCGGATCCAGCGAGCTGGTACGCTGCTCGATCATCGCCTGTGTAATGACGAGTTCACCAACCAGGTTGATCAGCTGATCTACTTTCTCGATACCGACGCGTATCGATGACGATTCATGGTTGCTCGCTATCTTCTCGGCATCGCGCTTTTGGCCCGGCGACGGTTTCCTTTCCGCTGCAGGCGTCGACTCAACCGAGGCTTCCGCGTCGCGCGCGGCCTTCATGGCTTCCGGATCGAACGGCTCGAAAAAACCGTAGCCCTGCTCCGCTTGCCGGGCAGCCTTCTCAGCCGCCAGGGGCTCGAAGAACCCGTAACCTTGCGCCCTTTCCTGCGCAGCCTTCGCTTCCGCTGCGGACATCGCCGGCGCGGCTACTTCGGTTATCTTCAACTGATCGGCGTTGACGATGAATGAGCAGATGGCGATGATCTCATCGGCACTTTCGTTGCTGGCCAAGGTAAACACCGTCCCTTTGTCGCCCCGTGCATCGGTACTGACCTGCCCAAGCAATCCCAGCTCAGCACCCAGCGCCTCGACGTCGCGCGCAGGCAATCCAGGCAGCTCGACAAGATAGCGGCGCGTCAGGACAACCGCCTGCTTCGGAGCCGGCCGACCACAAGACGCCTGAGGCACCTCGCCCTGAGACAACGACAACAGCGTCATCTGCACATCGCCAACTCGGTCTTGATCGACCGGCGTATGCAGGCGATGCCCATCCAGTTGCATCTTCAGGACATCTTTAGCCGCGAGGAATGCATCCACATGCCCCGCGGTCAACGCCATTTCATCTTTACGTATCCGGTCCAGCAGCGACTCGAGGACATGCGTAACCTCGGTCAACTCGGTGACGCCGAAGGTGCCCGCACCGCCTTTGATAGAATGCGCTGCACGAAAAATCGCGTTCAGGTCTTCCGTGTCCGGCGCCGATATATCAATCGCCAACAGCAGCTTTTCCATTTCTGCGAGAAGTTCTTCGGTTTCGTCGTAGAACACCTGGAAGAACTGGCTCATATCAATGGTCATTGTGTGACTCCATACATGACTCCTCCGGTATTAACCGATGACTTTCTTCACCACTTCGGTCAGCTTCTGCGGATCGAAGGGTTTGACCAGCCAACCGTTCGCGCCGGCCGCCCTGCCCTTCGATTTCATCTCGTCGCTCGACTCTGTGGTCAGCATCAGGATCGGCACCTTCAGATACTTAGGGAGCTGGCGCAGGGACCTGATCAGGGCCAGCCCATCCATACGCGGCATGTTCTGGTCGGTCAGCACCAGGTCGAACACCTGTGATTGCGCCTTCTCCAGGCCGTCCTGCCCGTCCACCGCCTCGGTCACCTGATAGCCTGCGGCACGCAGGCTGAACACCACCATCTGCCGCAGCGAGCCCGAGTCATCCACTGCCAGTATTGATTTCGCCATCTTCGCTACTCCCGCTCTATTCGTATTCCGCTCGTATTCAATTAAAACAGCTCGACGTCGCCGCTTTCCATGTGCGTCTGGCTCACTGCCTTCCACAATTCGCAGTCGAGTTTTGCGCTTTGTTTCTCCAGCGCCTTATTGATGCCTTCGAGCGCCGTGATGATTCCGTCCGTATCGCTCTCCGCCAGTGCGGCAACGCCGCTCGTGCCTATAGCGTCCAGCACTTCGCGCATGCCATTAATGCGCGAAACCATACGCCCGCTCACCTGGCTGGTCATGTCCTCGAATTGCAATCCGGTGACCGCGGCATTCACATGCCTTTTTATCTCGGTGCGCCCGGCGTGCAGTTTCTCCACCATCTCGGGGGTCGGCGCGGCACCGGATAACAACACGTCCATCGCCTGCTGCTGCGCCTCGATCGCTGCATGAATCGCCATGAAACTCGCACCGAGTTTTTCGATCGCGCCGCTCAATAGAAAACGCGATTGCGCCAGGTCGGCCTCGATCTCCGAGAAGTGCCGCGACCCACTATCCGACAGGCTGGATAACAGGAGTCTCACCTGGGAGCCCAGCAAGGTCTCGCTAGTCATGAAAATGTCCTGTATCCAAACTCATTTCGCCGCCGCTCATTTCGCCTGATCTGCACCGGCGCCTGTCAGCTGCTGCACCTGGGCCGCGTTCGTGACGTCCAGCGTCCCGCCGTCCCTCGACGCGTTCAGCTCCGCCTTCTTGTTCATCACAATAATGCTGATGCGCCGATTCACCGGATTGACTGGATCTTCCTTGTCGAACAGCACGGCCGATGACAGCCCGACCACACGCAACACCTTCCCTTCGTCCATCCCGCCCGCGATCAGTGCGCGGCGCGATGCGTTGGCGCGATCGGCCGACAGTTCCCAGTTGCTGTAGTATTTCTCGCCGCTGGCATAGGCGGTCGCGTCGGTGTGGCCAGAGAGACTGATGCGGTTCGGCATGTCATTCAGCGCATTGCCGATTTCATGCAGGATTTCAACCGTATAGGATTGCAGCTCGGCCTTCGCCAGCGCGAACATCGGACGATTCTTTTCATCCACGATCTGGATGCGCAAACCTTCGGAGGTAATGTCGAGCAGCAGCTGCCGCTTGAATTGTTTCAGTGTTGGCCTGGCGTCGA
>JBBWZW010000438.1:0-2784 GCA_039649305.1 Burkholderiales bacterium | reverse complement strand
GCTTTCCTCAGTTTGTCCCGGTGGCGGCTTGCGACGCTGTTGTGCGCCGCGGATGCGAATGTCGACTCCCAGGCGGACAGCAGCCTCGCGTGCTCCATACCTGCAAAGGCGTCGAGCGCGACTGCGGTTCTTTTCTCCGCGCGGGTCGAGTCAGTGCCGTGCTGTGCGATGTTCTCGATAATCTTCAGGCAGCTCAGCGAATTACCTTCTCCTTGCAGCTTCATTCGATTCAATGCGCTGGCGACAGCTTCCTCCATTTCCTCAGGCGGCACCCCCAGCGCCTTGAGGGCAGCCTGCAAACCGGGAACGCGGCGCAGCGGACTACCATCCGGCAAACAGCCGTCTTCGGTAACGGCGAGTTCCTTTTCCGCACTTGCTTCCCGCACGTACGGGTGCAGTGGAATGTTGATGAGCGTGTTCCCTTTTCTCACGGTAATGCAGTTGTCTTCCACCAGTGATTTCAGGTCGCGCGCCATCTTGTTCGGCATATGGGCGTGCAAAAGTTTTGCCAGGGAATTCGCCTGGCAGGAGCCCATGAGCGCCATCAATACCGCCTGCCGCGCTTCGATCTTGCCGATGCGGTGACCGGGTGGAAGATTGAGCGTCGCCCGGATCATGTCGCGGGCCGCTCCTCTAGGCGTTTTACCGGAAGTCTGAACCAACTGCGTTGACGATGCTTCGTAGCCCATCGTTGCCTTTCAGGTTAACTAAAAAGCGATCCGCTTCGACGAATTGCTTCCGATGGTCGTTAAAGTGTGGATTGCTTCGCATTTCGTTGCGTAATGGCTCGATCAGAGAGGCATCTATCTCGCCGTTTTTGTTATTGTTGATTAGTCTAAAAACTGCAACCATCGTGAATTTGGTAAGCACCACGTGGCCCCGATTCTGCACATTGTTGGCAGAAGCAGCCGGCTCGCCGTTCTCAGAAGGATTCGACCGTTTGTAGAAGCGCACAGGTCCGGCACCGCTCAGGAAATGGTGCTCGCTGCCGTCGCTGGTCCAACCGTACTTATCGCGTGCCTTTGTCTGGGTATCGACGTCGGGCTTAGCCGGAAGTCCCCGGACTGTCGATCCACGCGCGAATAGGAGTTTAGAGGTTGAAGCTGTGGGCACCATGTGCGACGGCGCCTTGCTGCCGGGGTTTGTCATTAGGGAGTGCTCAGTGCCGGGAGGCAGCTCATTGGGTGTCTTCTGGTGAGGTGTCTTCTCGATGGGTGTATTCTGGTTGAGCGAACCAGGCGTGTAGCTGGATTTTCCTATTGCGTTCATAGTCAGTTCCACATGGTTGAATTGACAATTCCCGCGCGAGGCAGGTAGTGACCATGTGTGGTTGTCCTGCAAAAAAAGTTCGGATCGAGTGAAATATTTTCGTTATCGCGGCCGGATGGCCGGCGTCGGCGATGAAGGAGACTTCGATGGAACCAATCAAACATCTGCTGGCTGGAACCGGCATGCAATTCAGTCAATACCAGGGTCAGGATTTGCTTAGTCTGACGCCGATTACCGGGGAACAGCTGGCAAGCCTGCGCATGGATCAACCCGGGCAAGTCACCGGGAAAATCACACGAGCACAGGCGGCGTTCGAGCAATGGCGCAGCGTGCCGGCGCCGCGCCGCGGCGAGCTGGTGCGTCTGTTCGGAGACGAACTGCGTGCAAACAAAGAGATGCTCGGGCAACTTGTCTCGATCGAAGCCGGCAAGATCCTGCAGGAAGGCTTGGGCGAAGTGCAGGAGATGATCGATATCTGCGATTTCGCGGTTGGCCTGTCACGGCAGCTGTATGGCCTGACCATCGCCTCCGAACGCCCGGGGCATCGCATGATGGAAACCTGGCACCCGCTGGGAGTGGTCGGTGTGATTTCCGCTTTCAACTTCCCGGTTGCCGTTTGGTCCTGGAACGCGGCGCTGGCTTTCGTATGCGGCAATAGTGTGGTGTGGAAGCCATCGGAGAAAACGTCGTTGACGGCAATCGCGGTGCAGTCCTTGTTCGAAAAAGCGATGGCGCGTTTCGGCAGCGAAGCCCCAGAAGGACTATCCCAACTCATCATTGGTAATCATGAGTCCGGCGCGGTGCTGGTCGACGACAAGCGGGTGCCGCTGATCAGCGCCACCGGCAGCACGCGGATGGGCCGGGCCGTAGCTGAGCGCTGTGCAAAGCGTCTTGCCCGATCCATTCTTGAACTCGGCGGGAACAACGCAATGATCGTCGCGCCGAGCGCCGACATAGAGCTCTCGGTGCGAGCGATCACTTTCGCTGCAGTAGGCACGGCGGGACAGCGTTGCACCACATTACGCCGGCTGTTTGTCCATGGCGGCATATACGACGAACTGGTCCCGCGCCTGAAAAAAATCTATGCATCGCTGCCGGTCGGGAATCCGCTGGAAACGCGCACCCTGGTCGGGCCGTTAATCGACGGCCACGCATTTGAGGCGATGCAGCAGGCGCTCGGCCTGGCGCGCGCGGAGGGCGGCACAGTGTATGGGGGTGAGCGGGTGGAGGTGGATGGCTGTCCGAATGGCTATTACGTCAAGCCGGCGCTGGTGGAGATGCCCGCGCAGACCGAACTGATGCATCGGGAGACATTCGCGCCGATACTTTACATCGTTCGGTACGAGACGCTGGAGCAGGCAATCGCGTTGAATAATGCCGTACCCCAAGGCCTTTCCTCCAGCATTTTCACCACGGATCTGCGCGAAGCGGAGTTGTTCATGGCCGGCAGCGATTGCGGCATAGCCAACGTCAACATCGGGCCTAGTGGTGCCGAAATCGGTGGGGCGTTCGGTG
>JBBWZW010000025.1:0-16829 GCA_039649305.1 Burkholderiales bacterium | reverse complement strand
GCGGAAATTGATGTCGGCAACGCGCTGCTCTCGATGGCGGCTGACCTGCACTCCGATTCGATAGTGATGGGGGCCTATGGTCATGCACGACTGCGCGAGAAGCTGCTTGGTGGCGTCACGCGCACCGTGCTCGGCTCGATGACCGTTCCGGTCCTGATGGCGAATTGAGGGCGGTTTAGCGGACGATCAGCACCGGCACGGATGTCGTCGCCAGCATCTTGGTGGTCACCGATCCGATCACCAGGTTTTTTAGCGCACTGTGTCCGTGCGAACCCATCACGATCATATCGATCCCGTGCTGTTCGGCATATGCCTTGATCGTCTCTGCAACCTCGCCCACCTTGTAGCCGGACTGAAAGGGAATGTTTTTCTGCTTCAAAAGAGTTTCAGCCGGAGCGAGCGCCGCTGAGGCTTCCTCCTTGTAAAAATCTTCGACTGCTTCGCTGCCGGCAACAGCGCGCGCATGGGCGACCGGAATGGGCGCCTTGACGTGCAGCAGATGCAATTCCCGCTCACCCTGGAACGAGTCCAGGTGGGCGGCGATGTACTCTACTGCTTTGGTGGTAAAGGAAGAACCGTCGACTGCGAGAAGAATTTTCATGGAGTGCTATGAGAGTGATATCGGATCGATACGACCGCGCAAAAAGACCCCCGCAGCGGACGCTGTTGCTAACGAATGTAGCAAATGGGGACTGCGCCCAACTTGATCCGCATCAATTCATCCCATACGGATTCAGAACAGCATCCCCAGCGCAGCCGCCTTTACCGCCGCCTGGGTCTTGTTCGATGCGCCCAGCTTGGCCACGACATTGTTGATATGAAAGTTCACCGTGCGTTCGGACACTGTCAGGATTTGCGAGATTTCATACGCGGTTTTTCCTTCGGCAGTCCAGCGCAATACCTCCCTTTCGCGTGCGGTCATCGCGACCCGTGACTCCGGAACCAGCTTCGGCAGCAACAAGCGCGACATCCCCGCATGCGCAAACTGGGTAAGCCACGCCATCCTGGCCCCGTTGGCCTGCAACTCGGCATTGGTCAGTCGCCCTGCACTGCGCGCCAGCGTCAACAGACCGATGCAGCCCCAGGCGTCGCGCGACGATTGCGCCCAGCCGAACTGTAATCCATGGCCGCGCGCCTCCTCCCAGAATTCCGGCGCCGACTCGAACAGGCTGTGCGACCAGACAACGGGTAACGTCGATCTCAATGCATGCCGCACCGTCGGGTCGACCTGCAGATAGCCGCGCGTGTCATAGCACTCCTGCCATGCGCGTGGATAGTTGTTATACATCGCCACTACCGGCCGCGAGATCGGCACCGGCATGCGTATCCCATACGCGCAGTATTCGAATCCCATGTCGCCGGCGATCCGGGCAACCTGCGTGAAAAGATCCGTTTCCGACTCTACAGTGAGCAGCGCATTCAGCTGGTCTTCGCGCCAGATTTCCATCGATATTTTCTCCTTGCACATTGTCAACTCTGACAGTCGCCGTGATCGCGGGAGCCACCTACAATCCCACCGATTAGCAGCTCACACGATTCTTGACGTGCAAACCGATACACAAACAAGGGCGCCGGCGGTGTCGCCCGACGGCTATATCAGGCTATCTCTGGCGAACCTTACGTCCCTGTCGTTTCTTCATTTGTTTTCCGAGACAGACTACGGGTTGCTGGAAGAATTGCGGCGACAAACCGTACCCGCACGGTCCGCCGGCTTCTCGGAATGGAAGAGTGATACCAGTCCGGCAGTCTCCATCGGTTGGGGCTGGTTCATACACAGCCGGTCGGATCGAATGTTCCTCGCTCCCGAAGAGGTTCGAAGCAATGTAATGCTTATCGATGCACTTGGCTATGATTTGGGCCCGCTGAAAACATCAAATTTATTCTGTGCATGGCTGAACGATTTCGAGTGGCAACATGCTGTCAGCGACGCATTGCACGCCGCCAATTCCTGTTAACTTTGCGAGTTACCAAACCATTTACACAGGAATGTAATCGCGTCAAACAACAATATATTTGACGCCTATGCACACTATTTCCGGCAGGTCCTGCGAGTTCTCTCCAGCGCTGGAAACAGCTCTTGCCGAATACCGGCACAAAATTTTTATAGAACGACTTGGCTGGTCGCTACCGGTGGAACCGGGCAAGGAGCGCGATCAGTTCGATCATCCAAACACCTTGTATGTCGTAGCGCGCGACCGGGAGGGCGCCATCTGCGGATGCGCGCGCCTGCTGCCGACAACCGAGCCCTATCTGCTCAGTGAAGTTTTCCCCGCGCTGCTTGCGGGCCTGCCTACACCACGCTCGCACGATGTATGGGAACTCTCGCGTTTCGCTGCCGCATCGACTACTTCGTCATCCAACGAAAACACCGCCGCCAACACACGCAGCCTGTTGGCAGCCGCCGTGGCCGCGGCCATGGAAAACGGCGCGCGGCGACTGATCACGGTTTCTCCGTTGGGGATTGAACGACTGCTGCAGCGGATGGGAGTTCACGCGCACCGCGCAGGCCCACCGCTGCTGGTCGATGGCAAACCGGTTTTCGCCTGCTGGATCGAAATCGACGAGCAAACCATAGCCGCCCTCGGAATCGCTCCCCCTATTGTGCAGCCTCCGGCCGCCCCCACTTATCACGCATTGCATCGACCGCTTCCGCATACCGTGGAGGAGGAGCATTTTTAAGCTGCGTCAATGTTGGGGGCCGGACAGTTTTCATCGCTTGCGCCTGAGCCGCGTTAGACTATCGCAATTTGCTGACAAGGGAGACGCACTTGAGCCAACCATCCGGCACCACGCCGCATCGGATCACCATAATCGGAGGCGGGGCGGGAGGACTGGAACTCGCAGTCCGCCTCGGCAAGAAACTGGGAAAGAAAAACAAGGCACACATCACGCTGGTCGACGCCGCCCGCACCCATTTATGGAAGCCATTGCTGCACCAGGTCGCCGCCGGAACGCTCGACAGCCATGCGGACGAACTCGAATACTTTGCCCTGGCCCGCTCGCACAACTTCACCTTCCGGCTCGGCCGCATGGAGGGCCTCGATCGCGCGAAAAAAGAAGTCTACCTGGCGCCGACCCACGACGAAGACGGTGAGGAGTTGCTGCCGCGCCAATCGGTGCCCTACGATACGCTGGTCATCGCGCTCGGTAGCCAGACCAACGATTTCGGCACTCCGGGGGTGAGCGAAAACAGCATCATGCTGGATTCACCCGCTGCCGCCGAACGCTTTCACCAGCGGCTGATCAACTGCTGCCTGCGCGCGCAGGCGAAGGCCAGGAGCTCCGACCAGGGCCGTTTTACCGTCACCATCATCGGTGGCGGCGCAACCGGCGTGGAATTGTCGGCGGAACTGCACATGACCACCACACTCCTGTCCACCTACGGGCTCGCCAATTTTCACCCTGAAAAGGACCTCAAGATTGTCATCGTCGACGCCGCCCCGCGCCTGCTGCAAATGCTGCCCGAGCGCCTGTCCGCCGCTGTCGAGCACGAACTGCGCACCATCGATATCGAAGTGCACACCGACGAAAAGGTGGTCGAAGTGTCGAAAGAGGGCGTCAGTATGGCGAGCGGCAAGTTTATTCCGAGCGGCATTGTGGTCTGGGCTGCCGGCATCAAGGCGCCGGATTTCCTGAAAGAGATCGACGGACTGGAAACCAACAGGATCAACCAGCTAGTGGTGAATCGGAGCCTGCAGAGCACACGCGACCCATCGATCTTTGCCATCGGCGATTGCTCCGCCTGCCCGCAAGGCGAGGGAAAGGCGCTGGTCCCGCCGCGCGCGCAGGCTGCGCACCAGCAGGCATCCACGCTCGCCAAGTCGCTCACGCGCATGCTGAAGGGAAAACCCCCTGTCGAATTCACCTACAAGGACCACGGGTCGCTGGTATCGCTCGGCAATTACACCACTGTAGGCAGCCTGATGGGCGCGATGTCCAGCGGCTCGCTCTTCATCGAAGGGACGATCGCGAAAGTGATGTATTGGGCGCTGCACAAGCACCATCAGATCGCGGTCAACGGCCTGTTCCATGCATGGCTGGCCACCTGGGCGGAAACCATCAACCGGGTACGGAATCCGCGCATCAAGCTGCATTGACGGCTAGAGCGGATTTCATGTCAGTGCAGGGGCCGCGCAGCCCCGGGAACCGGTCGAAGGCTAGGCACGGCAGCGCGTCGTCGCGGTGCTAAGGCACCATGCAGGGAACTACACTGACAGAAATCCGCTCTAGCCGGCGGCTCGCCGGCCAGACAGGCTTCAGGAACGATTGTGATGGCGCCCGTGACCGAACTGGTCATTAAAGACTTTCTGCTGATCGGGCGTCAGCACCGCGTAAAACTCCTTCACCGCGGCAAGTCGGGCAGTCATCCGCTTTTCGTGTTCCTTCATCATCGCCAGGTGGCGCTCCATGCGCTCCGGCGCTGACAGCTTCGCGAGCTCCGCCCTGTCGGGGCGCGCCGGCATCGCACCCGGCTGCATGCGTTCAGCGAAAGTCTTCCAGGCCGGTTCCTGTGCCGGCGTCAGCTTCAGCTTGTCATGCAACTCCGCCTGCCGCTTCGCCATGCGTTCCTTCATCTGCTCGGGCGACCTGGCTTGATCATGGTGGGCTCCGCCCCGCGCACGATGCTCATCGCCCGGGTTCGCGGCATGCACCCCCAAAGACCCTGCCGCCAGTCCGAAGGCGGTAATACCAATCAACAGATGTTTGCGAATCTGAGTCATCATCATTCCTTTGCATGGTTATTCGTGATCAATGTGCCTGGGCACGGATCACATCTTGTTCCGGCGATGTATCCGGCAGTTGTCTCGCATTCACGTTCTTGTAGCGGCACGTAACCGATCGGGGCGGATTTGTATCGCGATGTATCAGGCCGGATCATTGACACAGCCCGATACAAATGCCGTCGCCGATGAGTGCCATAATTGCGCCTATGGAAACCCCTCCCCTCATCCTGATCGTTGACGACGACCGCGACATCAGCACACTGCTGGCCGAATACCTTGAAAAAAACGGGTACCGCACCCTGACCGCTGCGGACGGCAAGGCGATGACGAAATCGCTGGAAGACGCGCGCGTCGACCTGATCGTGCTCGACCTGAACCTGCCTGGCGAAGACGGCCTCACCTTGTGCCGCAACCTGCGCACGCGCTCCAACATGCCGGTGATCATGCTCACCGCCCGCGGCGAGCCGCTGGACCGCATACTTGGCCTCGAGATGGGCGCCGACGACTACCTCGCCAAGCCATTCGAACCGCGTGAACTGTTCGCACGCATCCGCAGCGTCTTGCGTCGCACGCAAGCGCTGCCGCCGAATATGCAGACCGCCGAGCCGCAACAAATGCGCTTCGCCGGCTGGACCATGGATTTCACCGCACGCCACCTGATCAATCCGGAAGGGATCGTCGTTGCCTTGTCCGGAGCCGAATTCCGCTTGCTGAAAATCTTCCTCGATCACGCCAACCGCGTATTGAGCCGTGACCAGCTGCTCAACCTGACCCAGGGCCGCGACGCCGATCCGTTTGACCGTTCGATCGACCTGCAAATCAGCCGCTTGCGGCAGAAACTCGGAGACGACGCCCGCTCTCCGCAAATCATCAAGACCGTCCGCAACGAAGGCTACGTGCTCGCCACGGTAGTCGCCAAAGAGCAATGAGAGGCATCTTCCAGTCCATGACCAGCCGGGTATTCCTGGTGCTGATTGCCGGCATCCTGGTTTCCACGCTGCTGACGCTGGGACTTGCCTTTGGCGAGCGACGACGGATGATCGCGGAGTTCCGCGACTTCCATGCGGTCGAGCGCGTGGCGCAGTTTATCCAATCCCTTGAAACCGTCCCCTCGGATCTGCGTGCGCCGTTCCTCGCAGCGGCCTCCGGAATCGGAGTGCGCGCTGAATTGGCCAAGCCTGCCGAAGTGGTCAGCGAACATCGCTCGGCGATGGCGGACATGCTGGACACACGCCTTTCCGAACGCCACCAGGTTTTTTCCGCGCCGGCCCGGCCGAACGAGTGCGCGCATTTCAGTCGCAGGCCTGAGCATCGAAATACGTCCGAACGGCGCGCTGCATGCGAAGCAATCCTGATCACCCTACCCGATGGCGAACGCCTGCGCCTGTCCATCTCGCCGCCGCGCCCGCCTCCCACATTCGGGCTGCGACCGGACTACATCGGCTACGGCATCCTGTTCCTTGTAAGCATAGGCATACTTGCCGCGTTCATCGTGCGCATGACCATGCGTCCACTCAAACATCTTGCGCAAGCAGCCACCGAGCTTGGGAATGACATCGAACGTCCGCCCTTGCCCGAACGCGGAGCAACAGAAATCAGGCAGGCAGCCGCCGCGTTCAATGCGATGCAATCGCGCATCCGCCATCACATCCGGCAACGAGCCCACATATTGGCGGCGATCACCCATGACCTGCAGACGCCATTGACCCGCCTGCGGTTGCGCCTGGAAAAAGTCGACGATCCTGATCTGCGGGACAAACTGATCGGCGACATGACCGCGATGCAAAGCATGGTACGCGAAGGACTCGATCTCGCGCGCAGCATGAACTCCTCCGAACCCCTACAACCACTAAACCTGGATTCGCTGATCGACAGCGTGTGCATCGACGCGGCCGATGCCGGTCAGGCAGTCACCGTCAGCGGAAAAACCAATGTTTCCCTGATGTCGCGGCCGACCGCCTTGCGCCGCTGCCTGACCAACCTTGTTGATAACGCCGTGAAGTATGGGCATTCCGCCGATGTGACGGCCGGCATTGAAGGTTCGAGCGCCGTCATACGCATCAAGGACAATGGCCCTGGCATACCGGAATCGGAACTGGAAAAAGCGTTTGAACCGTTCTATCGCCTGGAAAATTCCCGCTCGCGGGAAACCGGCGGTTCCGGCTTAGGACTGACCATCGCGTTGAACATTGCAGAACAGCACGGCGGGACGATACGACTGCGTAACCATCCCGCCGGCGGGCTGGAAGTTGTTCTCGCGCTCCCGTACAGGCGATGAAGACAATGAGGGGATGCGCCGCGATGAAACTATGCGCGGCAACGAACGTGCCTTCCTGAAAGAGTCAATCGACCCGCGCCGCCGTACCCGTGGAGCAAGCCGCATCAGTCCCCCAACTACCGGAGCAGATCCGGATCCGGCAAAGCTCCCCTTCGAGGAAACCCAGGGAACGGCAGCGACTGATTAGTGACGCCTTCGATTCGCCGCCCTTCGGCTCGACGATGTCGCGGCTGGGCGTACGCTTGTCGTTCTTCCCAGCGAAGCTGGCGTGTCCGGCGGTTGAAGAGGAAGTACCGGACGGCCTGGAGATGGCATCCTTATTTTGCGCCCCAGGACGCGAGAGATGCGTCAACAACGCCGCAATCAAATCCACATCCTTATCGTTCTTGTCACCATCCCTGCTCAGATTGGCCGGCGCAGGCGGCTGCGATACTGCTGCATGCTTCGTCTCCGCCCGCTTCGCGCGGGATATGGCCGTCGGCGGCGTATCCTTCGTACCTTTTCGCTGCGTTTTTTTAGCGTCTGCGCTCGTCGCGCCAGCGACGCTCGATGGCACTCCCTCTGTCGTAACGGCAGGCACGCCCGGCGCTGCCGGTCCAGGTGTGTTTGCCGGCTCCAATTCACGCGCCGTGATCACTGTCTTCTGAATTTGAGGGGGGGCTTCCTCGCGCTTGATTTCGGCGACAGCTTCCTGGAACGCCGGTGTGATCGCGGGTAGCTCGGCCGTGATCGTCGCCACGTTCGTTTGTTCCGCAATCACGGGAGCAGCTATGGCGGCTTCCGGGGGTGGCCCGGGCGGCGCGACCGGCTCCGCGGCTTTTCCCGGCTTCGCCGACGCAAGCGCGAGCATAGGTATCGATTGCCGGAGGGCCGAACTTGTCGCGACAAGATACGTAACTGGAAGCAGAAGCACTACTGTGATCAAGGCCACTAAACGCATCCCGCCAAACCTCGGGCGCGATGGAGCTCCATCGAGCGCGCTCAGGATACTGAGTCCCTCCAGCGGATCTTTGCCCTGCATTTCTGGGCTGTAGAGAGACGGGCCGCGGCTCGGGTCCGGATTTGAAGTGGTTCCTGTGGTGCGAGTTTTCATGTGGCGCCCTACCCAGCAGTGTCCGAAAAAATTTCACATCGGCCTCCCGATGTTGCAAATATAATAACATCATACATTGTCACTTTATCAACAAGTTCGGACAAAATCGCGTAACCGTGACTGAAACGTTTATTTTCCTTTCGCTTGTCATCCTGAACGCCGTGGTTATCGGCGTCGGAGGTTGGCTCGTCATGCACGCAGACAACAGGCGTGCATGGCGCAGACGGATGCGTTCAGCGCTCCAGGTCATCATGACTGCAGAAACTTCACGCACGCAGAAAAGAGCGATCGCGACGTGCGCGCCCTGCAATTCGTCGGCACGAGGCGCGTGGTCGTTCATTGCTTCACATAAGCCCGCGACGCTGGTTATCGCAGCGATGCTGTCGATCCCTCCCCTGCTCGCTACGCTATTTGCCGCATCCTTGCACCTCGACGGCTATGTGGAATTACCCGCATCAAGCGACCCGGTCGTCACCGCGCTCCTGCAAGGCGAGCAACTGGTCGCACCTCCGCCGCTTCCCCCTGAACTGTTCATCACCGAGGAAATCCAGGCCGTCCGGCAGGAACTTGCCGGCGCGAGTCGCGAGTGGCGGCAACTGGACACGGAGTTTCGTCGCCGACTCCTGACGGTGTACCAGCTAATGGCACGACACGGCTATCAGATGGCGCTGCTGGAGGGTTACCGCAGCCCCGAGCGACAGGCCATGCTGGCCCGGATAGGTCCGAACGTCACGAACGCGGGCGCCTATCAGAGCTACCACCAATACGGCCTCGCAGCCGACAGCGCGTTTTATCGCGATGGGAAAATCGTTATCTCCGAAAAAGACCCCTGGGTGATGGAGGGCTACCGGATGTACGGACAGTTCGCGGAATCCGCCGGGCTTATCTGGGGCGGGCGCTGGCGCATGATGGATTTTGGCCACGTAGAGTTGCGCAAAACAGGCACGCTCGGTCACCGCTAATAGATTTTTGTTGTCAGTCTTATAAGATCGTAGTTATCATTTGCACAACTTCAACATTGTCATAATTTCACTGCAAGGATATCTATGACCCGGCCATTTATCGTCATCGGCGACTCGACCAGCCATGGCGGCACCGTTATCGGCGGAGCGACAACCACAGACACGAACGGCGCACGCATCGCCCGAGTGGGCGACAAGGTGACCTGTCCGCGCAAAGGTCACGGCCGCGAGACGGTCATTTCCACCGGCGATCCAACAGTCATCATCGACGGCAGACCGGCGGCTCGACATGGAGATGTGACCGCATGCGGAGCCACTCTGATCTCCGGACAGCCCGCAACAGGCAGCGAATGAACTGAAGCCTGTCAAGCTGCCATCGGCCGTGACCCGCTTCCACATCACACGAATCCATATCGTTTGCCCTTCATGAGCCGATTTCGCACATTGATCAAATGGTCGCTTATCTCGATCGTCCTGGTGGCGGTGATCTGGCTCGGGGTGATCATCTGGTGGCAGGCAACACAGCGCGTCGTTACCTTGCAGGACACGTTGGTCTATCTCGGCGTCCTGCCGCTGGCGTTACTAATATGCGTCGGACTGCTGCAATGGCGCTCCTTCCGAGCCAGGCATCCGAAACCCTCCCACACTGAAGACGCGACGGACGAAGCGCCGGCTGCTGCTGTCGAATCCGCTCCGCGATTGCCGATTTTGTCCGCATGGGCAATCACGAGCTTTGCCGCGGATGCCGAGGCATTCCTACATTCAGTGAGAGACAGAAAGGTGCGGCCGATGCCGGATGCCTCGCTCACTGACGATCAAGGCTTTCCGGTACTGACCACCAGAATCGCGGACCTCGATACCGCGGCCCTGCACGATGAGCTTTTTCGAATCGTCGCCAAGCGCAAGGTGGAACACGCCGGGGATCCGGAAAACCGGCGCGAGACTCTCCTGCGTACTCTCGCGTTGCTCGCGCGCCTACTTGACCAGGTGCTCGACGACTTGCCGCGCCACACGCACGCGAGCGCCGGAACACAAGCGCAACCATCGGGCGACGCCTACACCCTGCGCGGCCATGCTGCTTCATCATCCGTATCCGACCACCGGCTGCGGCTAAGAGTGACTCTGTTGATTCCGGCGCACTTTGACCCTGTTGAGCAACAACTCGCATTCGCCTTTCTAACGCAGCGAATCGCGGCTCTCAGGGTGCCTGGTGAGTACATCTACCTCGATATCAGAGCGGCAGAAGACGACGCTACCGCACTGGCGCTGATGGATCAATTCAGCAATGAATCCCGGCATGACCGACATGCGCAGGCACTACTGCTGCTCGCATGCGACTCCGCGCTTTGCGACACCATCGCAGAAGACTGGCAGGCGAACGGGCGGCTCTTCAACTCCCGCTGTCCGAACGGCTTGATGATGGGCGAAGCCGCGTTCGCCGTCTTGTGCGCCAATGACAAAGCGGTGAAAGCTGCGGCCGCGACCCCGGCCTGCAGCTTGACGCGCGTAATCCGGGCACGGCGCGATGCCCCGGCGGACGCACCGGGCAAGCCGTCCGCTTCCTGCCTGAGCAAGGTCGTCCAGGATGCGCTGCTGGCCGCGAACCTTCCCGGCGAAAGCATCGGCACCGTCTCATGCGACGCCGACCATCGCTCCAACCGTGCCCTGGAATGCATGGGCGCAATGATGGAACAAACGCCGCATCTCGATGCGATCCAGAACCGGCTCGCGGCAGCAGAAGCATGCGGCCACATCGGCTCGGCTTCGGTCACGGCCGCCCTCGTAGCGGCGGTCATGCAATCGAAAGACTCGGAACATCCCGTGCTGTTGTTCAACGTCGGTCATCTCATAGACCGGACAGCAGCCGTATTGATCCCTTCCGAAACGGCCACCGTCTGATCAGGCCGTCAAGGAATTTACAAGTTGCTTAATGGGTTATTGACTATGAACCGCATCTACGACTTCTTCAGAGATACCCGCGCCCTCTCAATAATCGGCTTGCTGCTCGCCGTTGCGGCGATCTACCTGATCGGTACGACGCTGCACGTCCCGCCAAAATGGCTTTTTGGCGTGCTGTCCGCCATGGTCGCGGCCTGGGTCGGCTATTGGATATTCGTGTGGATACGCAAGTGGCGGGCTTCCGGCGCGATGGGCCAGATGTTCCAGAACCAGGCCGAAGAAGCGGTCAAAGCGGCGCCCGTGGACAAAAAGCAGGACGTGGAAATCCTGCGCAAGCGCCTGCTCGAAGCGGTCAAGACCATCAAAACCTCAAAGCTCGGCCAGACCACGGGTAGCGCCGCTTTGTATGAGATGCCCTGGTATATCGTAATCGGCAATCCCGCCGCGGGAAAAAGTACAGCCGTCGTCAACTCCGGCCTCAATTTTCCTTTTTCAGACAAAGGCAACCAGGCCATCCAGGGTGTCGGCGGCACCCGCAATTGCGACTGGTTCTTCACCACGGAAGGTATATTGCTCGATACGGCCGGGCGCTATGCGGTGCATGAGGAAGATCGCAGTGAGTGGTTCGGCTTCCTCAACCTGCTGAAAAAATATCGACCCAAGGCGCCAATCAACGGCATCGTCATCGTGGCGAGCATCGCCGAACTCACCGGCAATCGCCCGGACGACACCATCAACCTGGCGAAGCAGTTGCGCCAACGCGTACAGGAGCTGACCGAACGGCTCGAATTATTCGCGCCCGTGTATGTCATGTTCACCAAGATGGACCTGATTGCCGGCTTCGTCGATTTCTTCGAGGACTCCGATTCGGAAGAGCGCAGCCGCGTCTGGGGCGCGACCCTGCCCTATGACGCCGATGGGAAAGGGCAGGCGGTCACACAGTTCGACCATCATTTCGACATACTCTCCGACGGGATCAAGGAGCTGAGCACCACACGCATGTCGCTCAATCGCGGTCAGAACCTGAGCCCTGGCGTACTGACGTTCCCGCTAGAGTTCGTCGGAGTCAAGCAGCATTTGCGCACTTTCATCGCCACGCTGTTCGAGGAGAACCCGTTCCAGTTCAAGCCGGTATTCCGCGGCTTTTACTTCACCAGCGCGATCCAGGAAGGCGTTGCCAGCCACGCCACCGGCAAGCGCATCGTCGAGCAGTACGGCCTGTCCCTCGGCCGCAAGATGACCGCGAGCGTCAGTTCAGGCACAGGGTTCTTCCTGAAAAACCTGTTCTCTTCCGTGATATTCGCCGACCGTAACCTTGTCCGCCAATACGCGAGCCGTAACAAGCTCCTGTGGCGCCAGGCAAGCTTCTACAGCGCGGTATTGGTATTGGGACTGCTGTTTGGAGGGTGGAGCTGGTCGTTCGTGACGAACCGCCAGTATGTCGCCAATATCCAGGCTGATCTCGATAAAGCGGTCAAGGTACAGGAAACCAGAATCGACCTGGTTTCGCGGCTGGAGGCTTTGGGCATATTGCAGGATCGGCTCGAGCAGTTGCAGCGCTATCGTGCCGACAGGCCTTTCTCGCTCGGGCTAGGACTCTACCAGGGCGAGCGCGTCGAAAACAAGCTCCGTTCCGAATACTTTAAAGGCCTGCAACAAGTCATGCTGGTGCCGGTTGCCGCAAATCTGGAAACCTTCCTTTCCGAAGTCAATGCGAATGCCGGAAAACTGCAAGCAGCCGCGCGCGCGTCTCAGGGCACCGCGCCGGACAAGTCAGCCACGCGGACCGCCGAATCTCCCTACAAGGAGGTGTCCGCGAGCAGTCCCGAGGATGCCTATAACGCGCTGAAAACCTATTTGATGATGGCCAACCGCGATCGCATCGATACCGGCCATCTGAGCGATCAAATCACCCGCTTCTGGCGGGGCTGGCTGGAAACCAACCGCGGAAACGCATCGCGTGAACAGGTGATTCGCAGTGCGGAAAAATTAATCACCTTTTATCTGGCCCAAGCCAGGGAACCTGATTTCCCGATAGTGGAAAACAAACTCGCGCTGGTCGACCAGGCACGAGAAACCCTGCGCGTGGCAGTAAAAGGCACGCCCGCGCGCGAACGCGTCTACAGCGAAATCAAGATGCGCGCATCGACGCGTTTCCCGGCAATGACGGTCGCCGGCGTGGTGGGCGAACAAAACCGCGAAATCATCGCGGGCAGCTACGCGATCCCCGGCACCTTTACCCGGGAGGCATGGGAACAGTTTGTGGAAGGCGCGATCAAGGACGCCAGCACCAGGGAATTGCAGAGCGCCGACTGGGTGCTCAAGACCAGTGAGCGCAACGATCTTTCACTGGAGGGAAGCCCCGAACAGATCCAGAAAGAACTGGTACGGATGTACAAGACCGAGTACATCAGCGAATGGAAAAAATTCATGCAAGGCGTCACCATTCCCGAGTTCGGTACATTCGAAAAAGCCGTGGCCGGCATGAACCGCCTGGGCGACCCGGTCTCGTCCCCGCTCAATAGCCTGGCCCAGACACTCTATAAGGAAACTTCCTGGGACAACCCGTCGCTGGTGGACCAGGGACTGCAAAACGCCAGGCGCGGCATCCTGGACTGGTTCAGGGAAACCATATTGCGCCAGGCGCCCGCGCAGGTAAACGTCAACCTCAACATGAACTCCGCCAAAGGCGGAAATCTGCAGTGGGGAACGATAGGAAAGGAATTTTCGGCTATCGCAAACCTGGTGGTCATCCGCGGCGAAACCAAGAACGCATCACTCATGAACGGCTATCTTGCACAGCTTTCCAGGGTGCGTACACGCTTCAATCAAATCAAGAATTCCGGCGACGTCGGACCGGCGAGCCGACAACTGATGCAATCCACACTGGATGGTAGCAATTCAGAACTTGCGGACGCGCTGAAATACGTCGACGAGAACATGTTGACCGGAATGCCAGACGCCGAACGCGCCACCATCCGCCCGCTGCTGGTGCGGCCGTTGATGCAGGCATTCTCGGTGATCATCGCCCCGGCCGAACAGGAATTGAACCGCACCTGGACGGCCCAGGTGTTCGAACCGTTCGGCAGATCGCTCGGCGCAAAATACCCGTTCACTGCCGAATCGCGGGTCGAAGCGACGCCCGCGGAGATCGCACAGTTCTTCGGCCCGGACGGATCGATCTCGAAATTCGTCCAGACCGCGATGGGACCGCTCGTAGTCCGTCGCGGCGACTCACTGTCGGCCCGCACGTGGGCTGACATGGGAGTGCGATTGAACCCCGCATTCGCAAACAATCTTTCGCAGTTTGTCGCAGCACCCGGAGGAGCCGCTCCGGCTTCGACCGGCGGTGGCATTAACAGCCAGCCGCAAACCAATTTTCAGATGCAACCCATTCCGACGCCCGGCCTTACCGAATATACCGTCGAACTGGACGGCCAAAGCATGAGGTACCGAAACGGACAGCAGGAGTGGAGCAGCTTCACCTGGCCTTCCTCGCAGGGGCAACCGGGGGCAAAGATCAGCGGCGTGACGTCGGACGGCCGCACTGTGGAAATCGTCAATTTCCCCGGGCAGTTTGGCCTGGAAAAACTGGTGAACTCCGCCGACCGGAAAAAGCTGGACAACGGCCTTTTCATGATGACCTGGACCGGCGGCGGAGTCAGGGTGAGTGTCAATTTCCGTCTCATCAGCGATTCCCGCTCAGGTAACACCCCTTCGGGCGGGGGCGCGGCGGAAAACGGATTGCGGGGCTTGAAGCTTCCGGCTGCGGTAGCCGGCATGACCAGCTGAACGCCAACAACAACCAACATCGTAAATTCGGACCATGAGCACACACAATGCAATGCGACTACGCAACCCGAGTTCTATCTACTTCGGAAAGATCTCGTCCCGTGGAGATTTTGTCAAAAGCGTTTCCGGTACGAGAGTTATCGCGCTGATCGACAACTGGGTCGCGCAAGGCATGGAAATGCTGATTGCCGAACCCGGTTGGAAGACCTACTACGACGGCACCGGATCGATCGACTTCCTGTTCATCGCGACCCATAAGAAAAACACCATGAGCGGGTCGCTGATACCGAGCAGAGACGCCTCGTCGCGCCGCTTTCCCTTTATCGCAGCAACCCTGTTTGAAATCGATGACTCGCTCGGATTCCTGGCGCTGAGTCCGCTCGTGCTGGAAAGGCATGTGAACCATCAGCGTGCACTGATTCACCATGCAGCCAAGACCCACGACGCGACCGACACCCTTGTGACGCTCGGAACGGTTCAACTCGAGGCGGAGGTGGACTATATGAAGTTCGCCGGCAGCTACCACCATTTTCTCCTCAATACGACGATAAAAGGATTGGCCAACGCGTTGGCACTGGGACCCGGACAGGCCACACTACGGCAAATCGTTCTTGCAATCGGTTACCTGCTGCAGCCGATCCTGACGAACTACGCCACGCCACCGCATAAAGGACTTGCGCTGCCACTCCCCGCCGATCCGACGCGCGTAGCCCTCGTCAAAGCGTTATGGCTCGACCTGATTTGCGGGTTCCTGACCCGAGCGGAATTCGAATTGAGCGTTTTCTCGTGTGTCCATACTGGCAGCCCGAAACTCATCGTCACCTTTAACGGCGTCACGCCTGCGATATTCCGCGCCTTGTTCGACGAGCAGGCCGCTGGCGAGCATTTAATCGACATCAGCCAGGCCACATGGGTAGAAGAATATGCGCTGCGAGACTCGACACTAAAGCTGTCCAGCTATCTGGAACATAACGAACTTTCCCTGCGCCAGCTTGTAGAAACTTTCCGTCAGGGCTACACGGGGTAAGCAAGTGGACTCGCCTACATCAATGCTTAACCTGCCCATTCTTAATAGGACCCCGTATGACACGCCCGAAAATCTTGTACGTCCTTCCCGCATTAAGCCTGCTGCTCGCGGCGTCGCTGGCGAGTGCACAAGACCAGACACCGCCTGGCCGTGTCGTCATCTCCGGCGCGGTACCCGACGAGACGACCAAGGCAGCCTTGCTCGGGAAACTGCAACAGTTGTATGGAACAAACCAGGTTGTCGACCAAATCACGGTAGGCGGCGTGCTTGCCCCTCCGAACTGGTCGACGCATGTCACGAAGCTGATGAATCCGCACCTGAAATCAATTAGCAAGGGACAAATCGTGGTGGAAGGTACGAACATCGCCATGCGCGGCGAAGTCAAAAACGAAGCGATCCGGCAAACGGTCGCCAGCGATTTTGCCAACGCGCTCAACACGACCTATGTCATCAAAAACGGCCTCCGGGTCTCCGGATCTGGCCAGGCCGTGATCGACCAGACACTCGCCAACCGTATCATCGAATTTGAAAGCGGAAGCGCCTTGCTGACCGAATCCGGCAAGTTGATACTCGACGAGATGGCCGACGCGCTGAAAAAAATAAGCTTCAAAAAAGTGGAAGTCATCGGCCACACTGACAACCTCGGTGCGCCGGCACGCAACCTTGCCTTGTCCCGCGCCCGGGCGGATTCGGTCAAAACCTATCTGGTTGCGAAAGGAATTGCGACTGAACTAGTCGGTACCAGCGGAATGGGGCCCGACCAACCGATCGTATCGAACTCTACGGATGAGGGGCGCAAGCGCAATCGACGCATCGAGTTTCGGGTCAGCCAATGATTGGGTCGGTCTAGCGTCGGCCTGGCGCTTCTGTTCCCTCCGCGGCACGAACGCAAAAAGCCCCCGACATTGCTGTCGGGGGCTTTGCTTGTAACAAGCCTGACGATGACCTACTTTCACACTGGTTGCAGCACTATCATCGGCGCGAAGTCGTTTCACGGTCCTGTTCGGGATGGGAAGGGGTGGGACCGACTCGCTATGGTCATCAGGCATAACTT
>JBBWZW010000405.1:0-5017 GCA_039649305.1 Burkholderiales bacterium | reverse complement strand
TGCAGCAGGTATTAGGACCACCCCTTTAAAGGTGGATTAAGACACTCTTTCGGCGAAACGGCCTCCAAAGGTATTATTAGGGGACAGCCACGAATATCGCCCGACAAGGCTTTAATCGTGGTCTGTCCCCTAATATGCCACTATTCGTCGAATTCAGCGTGAAAGCTACCCGCGGCATGCCGATCCGGCTGGCGTTCGACCCGATCGACTGCCTTCGATGCCAAGCCTTATAGAGAGACGGGCCTTACGGGAATAGTCAGGTTTAAACGGGTCCCTTCGGAAGAAGAATGGATCTGGATGGTTGCACCCAGGCTGGCGGCGCGTGCCCGTATGTTGCCAAGACCCTGGCCGCTTGCTCCAGAAGTGACCTCCGTAAAGCCTATCCCGTTGTCCTTGAGCGAGATGACTATCTCCTCACCATTTTCGCCGTTCTTGTGCTCTGCGCTTAGATGCGCTCGCGTTGCTTTTGCATGTGCAATCAGATTGGAAATCGCTTCGAATAGAATCAACTGCAGATGACGGGATTTCTGTATCGTCCAGTCCTGGACGACTGGCAGCGGCATCACTTCCCAACTCAAGGCAACGCCAATGGCCTCGAATCTTGGGGACAACCGATAGCGCAGTGCCCCGAGCAGCATCGCAATGTCTCCATCGGTATCCTGCATCGCATCGACGGTCAACTTGAGGTTATCCAGTGCATCCTGCAGTTGCTCGACGAGCACGCTTCGCGAGACGGTCGGATCTTTGACGAGATGAACTGCGCTGACCAGCTGGCTTCCGATACCATCATGCATATCTCTCATGATTCGCTGGCGTTCTTCCATCACTGCGTGACGGCGATCCAGGGAAGCCTGGGATTCGAACATAACGCCAAGCTCTTCCTCGCGCTGGGCCAGGCGTCGCGACAGGTTGCGGTTCATCCTGCTGACGGACTGCGTCGATGCGTGGAGGCGCTCGGCAATAATCCAGGCCATGCAGAGGCCAAACGCTGCCCATGCGAACACCAGCACCGGAAAGCCGCCGTAACCAGGCAATATCCGAAAGACGTACATATCACGTATCGCGGCGACACAGGTTATTGCGACGGCGGCTGCGAGTATGCGCTGTTCGATCGAGCTTCTACGCAATCCGCGCCATATGGCCATGGTGGCAACGACGCTACACAAGACAATGGTCAGCCCAAGCCAGATCGAAACGAGGCCGGGGCGATGCGTAAGTAATGCTAGCGCAATGACGGGCGCCGATAACCACAGCTGGAAGTCAGTCAGGTGTTTCATCCATCCATTGTGCTTGCCGATCAGCGTCAATGAGAACTTGCAGATAAACCCTGGCGCAATCGCATAACATGAAAAACTAAGAATTCCCCACCAGGGCCATGGCAGGGGCGCGGCCTCGAACTGCATGTCAATTAGATGAACCGCCCACAGCAGCTCGCTCGATGCGTAGTAGAGGTATAAATCCTCGCGCTGACGCAGCCAAAGCAAAAAAACCAATCCGCCCAGAATGACACTGACGACAAAAATAACCAGATAGGCGGAGTTTCTCCATCGGTAAGCTTGTTCGTACACTCCGCGCATTTCATCGACGGGTCCGGCATAGACGAGCCCGAGGCCGGCGCTCCGTCCACTCACCGCTCCGATCGTAATCGACACGATGTTGTCGGCTCGCAGAAGGTGGGGCGGGATGACGATGAGCCTTGGCCGGGTAGAAGAATCAGTATGAAGATCGCCGTGAATGCCGGCCTTTTCCAGCAGCTCGCCATTCACCGCGAGCTCGAACGAATTGCCGATGCGGCGGATGAACAACGCTTGCTGAGGACCGTTCGGGGCAGCGGGAAACTTGATGACGAAATGGGCTTTTCCGCTCGCGCCTCCCAGTGCAGTGTTCCAGTTAAATGGCAGTTTTACCTCTGCCGGGTCACGCGCTCCGGCCGTGATCTCGAAGGTCGCGGTCGCATGGTCCAGCAGCGTCATTGCCTGCGCTAGCGGCAGCGAGCCTAGTAGAACCAATACGAGGCCATAGAAAACCGACTTGATAAAGCGCTTCAAAGGGTGGGCACTCCTAACTTCGTTTGGGAAAAAGGTCGTCCTCGAGCAATCCGAGCTTATGGGCCTCCAGCACCGCCCCGCTGCGTGAGTTGACAGCGAGCTTGCCGTAGATGCTTCTGATGTAGGTCTGTACCGTCGAAAGCGAGATCGCCAGCATGCGGGCGGTTTCTTCGTACGTATATCCACGGGCGATCAGATTCAATGCCTCAGTTTCACGTCCCGTCAGAGTCACTTTCAGCGCCCCATGGTCGCTGGCAGGTGACGTTCCGGCCTGAGTCTCGGCCGAGCGGGCACGGTTCAGCACTTTCCGTGCAATGACCGGGCTCATCGGCGAGCCGCCGGCGAGCAAATCAAGCATCGCCCGGCTTACATCAAGGTGATCGGAGTCTTTCAGGATGTAGCCGGACGCTCCTGCCTCGACCGAAGACAGTACATTTTTGTCATCCCCGAACATGGTAACGACAAGGATGTTGCAATCCGGGTGCAGTACGGCGCACCGCTTGATGATTTCGATTCCGCTGCCATCCGGCAGTCCCAGATCGGTGAGCAGCAGATCGGGCTTGTTGGCTTCAAGCCATTCAAGTGCGGGGCGAACCCGATCGACCGCGGCGCTTACCTTCATGTTCGGCTGGGCGGTAATGGCATCGCATAACCTTGCCCGTGTTACTTGGTCGTCTTCGACGACGATCACGTTTAACAACGCGGAATCCGCATTCATACGGCCCCTTGATTAAATTTCTGACATGAAACTGTAACCTGCAGGAAATAAATCTATCGTACCTCACATGATCATGTGATGTGCAAGCTGATAAACCCCAATACAGTTGCTCTCGGGATATAAGCGCCAATGCCGTTTTCGGAATGACAAGCCGTTCTGAAGGACACCTTGGACGGGCAGTCGCAACGCATAAGTCCTGGCCACCGACGATGCACAAACAACAATTCGTTTCACTTAATGGAGACATGCATGAAGCAACGATTAATACCTAAGGTTATGACTGTTCTTGTTTTGGGAGCGCTGCTGAACGCCTGTGGCGGGGGCGGCAGTAGCGAGGGTGGCACCACCGGGTCAACTACTCTCAGCGGTACGGCCGCGACCGGAGCGGCATTCAGCGGAGCGACGGTCAGCATCATCGACAAGACCGGCGCTGTCGTCGGCAGCACCACCACCGATGCCGATGGCAAGTACACGATCACGCTGTCGGCGAATGCCGTCGCGCCATTCGTGTTGCAGGCGGTCCGCGATGATTTGACCCTGGTAAGCGTGGCCCCAGCGGCCGGCAATTCCACTGTTAACATCACGCCGATCACCAACCTGATTGCCTCGCGTCTGTCAGCGTCCGGCGACCCGTCAAAACTGGCGGCCGAGATGCAGGCAAACCCCGATCTGCTGTCCTCGGTCAAGGTCAACGCGAAAGCCGACGAAATCATTGCGCTGCTTAAACCGCTGCTGGATGCAGTCGGCTCGACAGTCAATCCGTTGACCGGCAGCTTCGCAGCCAATGGCACAGGGCTTGACCGTGCTCTTGATTCGTTGTCCATCACTATCACGCCGAGCAGCGCCAACACCGCTAATATCGAAGTCGCGATCAAACAATCACTGGCAGAAGACGCACAACCCGCGTCAATCCAGTTTACCAACACGACCACCCCGGCGCCCCTTCCGGCGGTGGCGGAGTCGTCACTTGTTGAAACAGGGACGGCGCCGCTGATCGCCGACCTGTTGCAACGGATGTCAGCCTGTTATGCTTTGCCGGCATCCGATCGTGTCGATACACCGAACGCTGCCAATGCGACTGCATCCGAGATCAAGGCGACCGCGTGCAAGGACATCTTCGAGGGCACCGATCCGACGAAGTACCTGAACAACGGCGCGAGGGTCGGTAGCGCGGCGGGCAGCCCGTTCAGCGGCATCTACCGGGCTGGGGTGCAGAACGTCGCGTTCGACCGTGGCAACTATGAATTTACCCGCGCCAATGGCGACATGGTGATTTCCTACCGCATCGCCAGCACTGAAAATCAGACCGCGGTCGTTCGCAAATCCGCCACGGACAACAAGTTGCGCCTCATCGGCAACGAATACGCCTATCCGGGCAGCGTCTCGGCATACCACCAACTGCGGTCCTATCCCAACCAGCCGGCCGCCACATACTACAGCACCGGCTATGCCCTAAGCGTGCCCAACAACGGCGTGATCGAAAAAGTGGTTGTTACGACGCCGAAGCAAAAGGTCATCACCCTTGTGAAGAGCGCGGGCTCCGCGAATCTGACCATCCAGAAAGACAGTGCGCCGACCGGCACCAGTTTCATCCGGGTCCGTGGTGAGTACGCCGATACGGCTATGACGGCTGATCCCGCCGTAATAGAGACGACACAGGTCTTTGACCCCGAGCGTCCATCCAACGACGACATCGCCAAGTTCGCGGCGAATAGCGTCTGGAAGTTCGAGTATTACCTGACTGCCGATCCGACCGCCGTGGCGGCCACGCAGTACTACCGGACGCTCGCCAGGGCATTGACGATTCCGGAATTGAGAGTCAAGGGGCTGGCCACACTCAACGCCGACGTCATCACCGACATCCAATCGATGACGAATACGAACGGCGTGCTCCCGTTAAGCAATGAAGACGAGAGCATCCAGGTCGAATGGACGGTGCCAACCGGCGCCATTGCCCCGACCTCGCTGAGGGGTTTCGGGTCCGGTCCGCTGGTTAACTCCACCCGCGTTCGCTTTGACGATGGCGTATCTTTCGCTGCGAGCGCACGGAGCGCTGTGGCACCGTGCCAACCGCAATCGTCGTCGGACAACCATTGTCAAGTGGTGGGCGGCAAGACTGTCTTTGCGAATGGATCATTCCTTAATGGCGTAGATCTTCGTGGCTTCGACGGACCAGGCCGTCAGTTCTCGCATTTCTATGCGACGAACAGGCCGCTCCCGTAATCCCGCTCGCCTTATCGCAGGTCTCCTG
>JBBWZW010000389.1:0-5323 GCA_039649305.1 Burkholderiales bacterium | reverse complement strand
GTTTGTGCTTCATCCAGAATCAGCAGGTGAAAGGGCTGGGCCGCCAGCGCCGTCAGGTCACGCCACAGTAATGGATAGGTGGTCAGCACCACATCGTGATCGGGCATGCGGCAGAAATCGTCTGACCGGTCGGCGCCGTGCAAGGTCAGCACGCGCAGAGTCGGAGCGATGCGCTTTGCTTCGGCCTGCCAGTTGAAAACCAGCGAGGTGGGCAGCACGACCAGTGCGGGGCAGTCGAGCCGACCCGATTGCTTTTCAATCAGGATGTGCGCGAGTGCTTGCGCCGTCTTCCCCAGGCCCATGTCGTCGGCCAGAATGCCTGCCAGATGATGCACACGCAGGTATTGCAACCATGCCACGCCGTGCAACTGATACGGACGCAAGGTCAAGCCCAGGTCCGCCGGCGCTTGAACCGGTTGCGGCCCGCCTGCATTTTTCAGTCGCTGCGCGAGTTCGCGCAGGCCAGCGTCGCCTTGCAGTTGCCATGTGCCGTGTACGCCTGCACGCTCACGCTGGCTTTCCAGAAGGCTCTGGCACATGGCGTCGAATCGCCCAGCGTCCCAGGACGATAGCGGCAACGGACCTTCGTTGCGGCGCGCGTCTGTCAGCAGCTCCAGCATGCTCGCGACGATCGCTTTGATCGGTGCCGCCAGTGCATCAATGCGTTTGCCGCCGGGTGCACGCAAGCGTATCAATGCATGGTCGTCGATGAGGGCGATCTTTCTGGCATCGAGCCAGCGCGCATCGCGCTGCAGAAGATTGGCCAGCAGCGGAACCAGATCGAGCATTTGCCCGTCGATTTCTATGCCGAGGGTTAGCATCCACGAACCATCGTCGCCGGCCCCAACGGAGCGAGCGCGGCCACGCATGCGCGCAGCCACTTCCTTGCCAGTTACTTCGCCGGTCAACGGACTTACAATCAGATGCCAGGCATCGACCGGCACGCTTTCGTGCGCAAAGCCCGGGCGTACCACCACAGCCCAACCCTCGGCCTGCAAATCGGGCAGTTTCTCCGCCCAAAAATCGCCGAAGAAATCTTCTTGCTGCAGCGTCCATAGCGGCCCGTGCAGGTGGTCATCATCATCGGTGCGCCACTGTAACGTCTCAACAGGCAGCGGCAGCAGACCCAGGTCCCACACCCGGTCCAGCGCATCGGCCTCGGCGGCGAGGTCGCGCAACAGTACACGCCGCCCTTGGTCGTCCTCCAGGAACTGCGAGGACAAAGGGCGACGGTTCAGTACCGTGGAGGGGGCCGGTATCTCCCAGCGCGCACCATCATCAGTGACGTAGGTCCAATCGATTTGGACGACCGTCACGCTACCACCGCGCGGGCCGAATGAGCCGGAAGGTTTCATCCCGAGCAGGCCGTCGCCACGGGTCAGTGTCTGCAACGTGACGCGAGGCCGGAACCGCCCGAGCAGTTCGGAAGGGTCAATCATCTTTCCGTAAAACGTACCTTTAGCACGCCGAGCGCGCCGTATCGAATGGCGACCTGCTGCTCCAGCGGTACATCGAAACTGCCGGCGTACGAGCCGGTAATTACCGCCTGACCCGCTTGCAGGCCATGCCCTTTGCTGCGCAAGAATTCAGCCAGCCAATACAGCGGCGCCCGCGGATCTGCATTCGGGTGACGACCTTCCAGATGGGATTCCTCACCTGTTTCAAGGGTCACGCAGATCGGCATCGTGCCGGCTATGCGTGCTGCTTCGCTATCCACTTCCGGACCGATGAACAGGCCTTGATTGAGCAGGCCATCGGCCAGGTTTTCAGCAAACGTTGCGTTGGCCGGATCGCTGTAGCGGCTATCGATCAGCTCGAGCGCGAGATGCGTTCGGGCGATCGCGGCATCGACATCTGCCGTTGTATAGGGCGTATCGCGCGCCGGCAGGTCACGTCCGAGGATGAAGGCGAGTTCCGGTTCGACCCGCACTTGTCCAGCGTGTGCATGTGCGGAACACGGATAGTCGGCGTGGATGGTGCCGGCATAGATCGGCGCCAACACTACGCCGTACTCGTTAGGCATGCCGCATTTCCATGCGCCGATGCGGGCGCCAAGCTGCTCGGTTACGGCTGCTTGAATATCCAACGCGGTGTCAACCTCGAGGGGTCGGCACGATTCGGGTAGACGCGGTCCCTGCTCACCGCTTGTGCGGCGCGTTGTCAGGATCGTTGCCGCGCTGATGACGGGAATGGGATAGTGAGACATAGTGCTAACTCCTGGCTTCCGGCGTGCCGTCTTCATTCTTCTTGCCTAGCTCCTCCGCTACGGCTGCTTGTTTCGCCTCCACCAAGTTCTGATCAGGCTGCTTTG
The DNA here is from genome assembly GCA_039649305.1 of Burkholderiales bacterium. Classification (GTDB taxonomy): domain Bacteria; phylum Pseudomonadota; class Gammaproteobacteria; order Burkholderiales; family Burkholderiaceae_D; genus Noviherbaspirillum. The sequence goes on along the minus strand of JBBWZW010000389.1, from coordinate 3,012 downwards.
TAGTCGCCTGAGTGGGAACTGCGGGCGCGGCAGGCGGCACCGGCTGCTGTTTGCGCGATCCGAATGTCAGCGCATAAGCCCAGGTAAATTCCGCGCCCATCAAAAATATCTGGGCGGAGTAGTACACCCACACCAACACGACGACCAATGAACCGGCAGCACCGAATCCCGAAGTCACACCGCTTTTACCGATGTAAAGCCCGATCAGAAATTTGCCAATTGTGAACAGGAGTGCGGTTACCGCGGCGCCTATCCCCACGTCAGACCAGTCCACTCGTGCCCGCGGCATAATCTTGTAGATCATTGCAAAGACGGTCGTGGTGAATGCGAAGCTGATCAAAAAATCAATTACGTTCGCAAGCGTCTCCCAATCTGCGAATAACGGTCCCCACAGCTTTCCAAGTGCCGCCAGCGCTGCGCTGACCACCAACGAAACCATCAATAGAAAACCGATGCCCATGATCATGCCGAAAGACAGGAGTCGCGCCCGCAGCAAGCTCCAGATGCCGCCCTTGTTTCTTTTTGGCGCCCGCCATATTCGATCCAACGCATCCTGCAATTCGCCGAACACCGTGGTCGCGCCGATCAACAATAGAACTGTGCCGACCAGCATGGCGGTGATGCTCTCGGCCGGCTTGCTCACACTTTCGAGCAAACCTTGCACTGCATCGGCCCCTTGCTGCCCCATCAGTCCCTGTAGCTGACTGAAGATTTCGCCGCGTGCGGCCTCAACGCCGAAAATCAGTCCGGCAACTGAAATCACAATGAGCAATAACGGAGCGATGGAGAACATGGTGTAGTAAGCCAATGCCGCTCCCATGCTTTGCGCATAGTCGTCTACCCAGGATGAGGCCGCGGCTCTAATCAAAATCCAGATATTTTTTAAGGTCATGATTATTCTCGCAGCGATCGGTGGGCCCCGATTTTACGAGATATCGTCCTGCGCCATCCCATGTCCATCGAAATTGTTACGCAGTAACGTGTTACTATCGTTACTGCGTAACAATCGTTGCAGCTTAAATCATATTGGAGAACAAACATGGGCTTACCACTCGACACCACTGAATTGGAAATTGTCGTGCAGGAATTGCAAGCCAATCCGACGTACGCTAACGGAAGCGACGAGTTCAAGAAAGCGTTTGATACTTGTGTGGAGATCGAGCATCTGCGCACCCGCATGGATTCGCTTTTCGATCAGGACGAGTTATACAACTTCAAGGCGGCCGAGGCTGCCAGCAGCTATTTGCTCGAAGGTCGCTCGCGAGCCATGCAAGCGAAAGAAGAACGTCCAAAGTCTGAGGACTAGTTTTACCGGGTCATGGGGAGACCAGAATGCCAAAGACTAATGCAGAAAGACAAGCTGATTTTCGCAAGCGGAAAAAAAATGACCACCGAATCAATTTGATCCTCGACTACCAGTCTGGACACAGGCTGGATCGTATGGCGCTGGTATATGGAGTGACGAAAGTCGCCATGTTGCAAACAATCATAAACAGCGCATGGGGCAAGCTTTCTGAAAAGGAATTGGAAGCGATACGCAAACTGGAGTCTGAAAGTTACGTTGACCTGTGAATCAAACGCTTCGAACTACTGAGCTTTTTGTAAGTGAGTGACAGGATGAAAGCTCAATCCCTCACCCCACGAGTGGACAATTTTTGCTGGCCCTCTATGCACCCTCCCGGCCGCCAAACAGGCGGCCGGGTCCCGTCGGAAGAATACGGCCTTAAGATAGCCAGCCATGTGGGCGAAAGGTGAATGATGGCTTCAATTGATGATTACGTAAAAAGGCAGAAGGCGGGTGCGCGGTTTGTTATCACCGCCCAGATGCTCCGTCTGAAACCGCAAGAATTCGATACAATGGCGCAACGCTGGCTCGATGACGGCGGACCGGGATTCAACGTCGTCGGCGTTCCCCATAGAACTGTAATAGACGGTGAATTTCTCATTAGCCGTGTGACGGTAATAAGGACCACAGCAGCGTTGTAGCCTGCCTTGGTTTCAACTTCTTTCTCTCGCAAGCGGGAGAAAGAAGTATCCGCCACCATCGCGACTCCGCTCGCTCAGCAACAGAGTAAACTCCGTAACAAATCCTTTCGCAACCCGCGACCTGAACAATCCTGAGAGCAACGCATGTCTGACACACCTTTCCCATCATTTGCCGACCTGAACCTGAGCGAACCGCTGTTACGCGTACTCAAGGAGCTAGGTTATGAGTCGCCGTCGCCGATCCAGGCTGCGACGATTCCCATCTTGCTGAGTAACCGCGACGTGCTTGGCCAGGCGCAAACAGGTACCGGTAAAACAGCGGCCTTCGCGTTGCCCGTTCTTTCCCGCATTGATATCAGGCAGACCGCGCCACAAGCGCTGGTGCTGGCGCCGACGCGCGAACTGGCGATCCAGGTGGCGGAAGCTTTTCAACGCTACGCCACCCATATCCCCGGCTTTCATGTGCTGCCGATTTATGGTGGCCAGGGTTATGGACCGCAGCTGAGCGCATTGCGCAGGGGTGTGCATGTGGTCGTCGGCACGCCGGGCCGCGTGATCGATCACCTGGAAAAAGGCTCGCTCGATCTCTCGCAAATCAAGACACTGGTGCTCGATGAAGCCGACGAAATGCTGCGCATGGGATTTATCGACGATGTCGAAACCATCCTGCAAAAGACACCGGCATCGCGCCAGACGGCCTTGTTTTCCGCGACCATGCCTTCTGCGATCAAGCGCATCGCACAGACCTACCTGCGCAACCCCGCCGAAGTCACCATCGCCGCAAAAACCGGCACGGCCGACAATATCCGTCAGCGCTATTGGCTGGTCAGCGGCATGCAAAAGCTCGACGCCCTCACGCGTATCCTGGAAGCTGAGACATTCGACGGCATGATCATTTGTGCGCGCACGAAGTTAGGCACGGAAGAGTTGGCGGGCAAATTGCAGGCACGCGGGTTTTCTGCCGCTGCAATTAACGGCGACATCGTGCAGCAACAGCGCGAACGCACCATCCAGCAACTCAAGGAC
>JBBWZW010000384.1:0-8542 GCA_039649305.1 Burkholderiales bacterium | reverse complement strand
CACAATGCCGCACCCGGATGTCGGCTGCCGAAAATGATCGTGGATTTTGAAGTCAGGCGTCAGGTGGGATAGACAGGGACGCCGAAGGGGTGAACGTATTCATTAAGCTGCATGGGTAGCGTACTGCGGGCAGCCCCGGCTCGCAAGAATCGCGCCCCTGCTTACGTTCCTTTTTTCTCCAGGGCCTCGATGACGCGGTCCCTGGCCTTCTCCAGCGTTTCGCCGCACACATACACACCGTTGGAGATGCGGACTAAAAACCGGTCGCCCATGTCGGTGGCGACATACCGGTTGCCGTCAACATGAACATACGACGTCACGATCCAATCCCTGCGTAGCAGGTCGTTCTCGCCGGGGAACTCGGCGTAACCGATCAGGCGTTTTATGCGCTCGCGTTCGGTGGTCATGATCTGGTCACCTGCTTCCAGTATTGGGTCACCCATTCCGGATCGCGATGCTGGGTCGTGCTCGCTTCGCGCTGCTCTTTCAGTTCGGCCATCGTCGCGCGTTCGTGGCGCTTCGTTAGCCGATGCCTTTGCTGGTTCTGTTGCGTTTGCATGTCATCTCTCCGGAGCAAAGTCACAAAGTGAAGGTGGCTTCTTATCCTTACTGAGTGTCCGGGGCCGCATGAGCGCCCCCGAAACAAATAGTTACAAACAGCGGACCACGTTGACAGTCATGTGGCGGAGACTCTTTGATGCCGACACTCTCAATCAACTGCCGCTACCTCTACAACGTTGTCCAGACGCTTTCGGTGCACACGTTAAGGTTCTGCGTCGTAAAGCTTGCACACATGGCGACTATTCTTTCCGTACAGGTAGTGCGTCATTCATATCCCGGCCGCCATGTTTCCAACTTAGGCAATGAACGAGGTTGCATATTGAGGAAGCTCATTCCATCTGACGTGGGGCATTCAGGGAATCCTGAATCGCTATTGCATTTGATATCGATCAGCAAGAAAGGAGGGTGGCAGTGCCAGGGCATAGGCTCGTCTGCGAGCTTCACGGCAACTCGAATCCGGCGTGGCGGAGTCGCCCGAATCGTTAACGAAAAATCCGACATCTGACTTTGGACAAAGGGGCGCCGATGAGGTCGAGTACTCAATCGACTTATTCTCAGGCGTCCCTCCGAAGCTCGGTGAGCACTCGGACAAAGTGGTGGATGACCATCGGGCCAACATGCATCAGGCTACGCGCAGTATTGCGTACGTGAGATAAGGATTAGAAACATGCCTGGTTAAGCAGTGCGGTCGCGCGCTTCGTTAAGGCGAAACGAGGAGATCGTCCAACCGGATCGCCGGAGGTGCGTAACGCACACGGTGGCACACGGTGAGCGACGCGTGTTTCAGCATCCGAGGGATGCGTCGGTGGGCTAGTGGAGTTCAAAGAATCGCGGCGGCCCCGATAACGATGCTGAGTGACTCAGCGTCAGGTACCGTTCGCGACTTTGGGCCCGGCCGTATGATTCAGAATTGAGCCGGGTAGAGAGGACGCTTCGCCGATATCAGTTCTCGACCAGCTTCCGGCGAAGTTCCGCAGCGACTTTCCGGTTGATCGAATCATGGCCGGTAGTCAGGCGATACAGCTGCCAGATGCTCATGTCTTTAACCGATTTGTTCTCCGTCGTTGCCGGTACGGTCCTGGGCGCGACCAAGGCGCTGAACAGCTTGCCAACCAGATTGAACAACGCGCGGCCATTGCCGCCGGTGCGGGGAAGAGTTGCGATAAGTGCCGGCATTTGATTTCTTTCTCGTTGGTTCGTTTTTTGATGAACGAAGTATGAGTCCGGCAAAGATATAAATCTAATTTCATTTTCTGATGTCTGTTATTACCAAATCGCATGTCTTGCCGCTCACCAACACTTAACGTATGGGGGCTTGCCATTCTGCAATGGCGATTCACTCCAAGATAGAGCCTCCCTCTGGCGACCTGCGAACTGACTGCGAATTTGGCTGGCTCAACTCCCTTACCTGACCTGTATCGCCAGCCGTTTGCGTCCCTTTGCACGACGGCGATTAATCACAGCGCGGCCACCCGGGGTGGCCATGCGGGCGCGAAAGCCGTGAGTGCGTGCACGGCGTACGACGGAAGGTTGGTAGGTGCGCTTCATCGAGGCCTCCAATGGAAAGCCGTTCATTTCACTCCACATGAGCGACGATGTCAAAACTGCGGTTAAGCAACGGGTCGACGCGCATCCGGGCAACACGAATTTCAGGGCCAGCCTCGGTGCCCGGGAACACTAAATCGCCGGACCGGTCTGCAAAGGATCGCTCCACCGTTTACTATCAGGCAAAGGAAATCCCGGATGATTGTTCGTGACCGTCCATCAGGACTACGGCTGTTCCTGATCATGCGCGGCTCTGTCCTGTCGACCATCTGGAAAGTGTTGCTGGTGAACGTCGCGATTGCGATTCTCGTAACGGTCGCGCACGGCGCAGTCTTCGATTTCAAGATCACCCTGACTGCCATCCCTTTCAGCCTGATCGGATTGGCGCTGGCGATTTTCCTGGGGTTCCGCAACAACGCCGCCTATGACCGCTATTGGGAAGGCCGGAAGCTGTGGGGGCAACTGGTGGCGGAAAGCCGGAACCTGGCGCGCCAATGCCGAAGCCTGATTGCTTTTCCGGAGCCGCTCCTTGCCGGTTCCGGGCCGGCGGACCTTCGCACAAGGATGATCTATCGTACGATCGCCTTCGCACATTCGCTGCGGCATCAACTGCGCGGCACAGACGACAGCGGGGAGCTCAAGGGCTTGCTGGCGGACGAGGAATGGAGGCGTCTCGCGCGGACGACTAACCATCCCCATTATCTGATGTTGCGGATGGGAGACGACTTGCGACTTTGCCTTCAAGAAGGCCGCGTCGATGGATGCCTTGGTGCTGCCATCGATGACACCTTTGCTTCGATGGTCACTGTAGCAACGGGCTGTGAGCGCCTCAAGAATACGCCCATCCCTTTTTCATACACGCTGTTATTGCATCGGACCGCCTACCTGTACTGCTTTCTTTTGCCGTTCGGCCTGGTCGACTCCATCGGATTCATGACGCCTGTGGTGGTCGCGATCGTCGCGTATACATTTTTCGGCCTGGACGCGCTTGGCGACGAGATCGAGGAACCATTTGGCTTGAGTCCGAATGATCTTCCGCTCGATGCGATATGCCGCATGATCGAGATCGACCTGCGTACCTCCGTCGGTGATGCCAATATTCCACCGCCGCTGGCTCCGGTCGACTATTGGCTCAGATAGCGTGGTCGCGATCCGCGACGAGTGCCCAGCGCTGCAATGGCACCAGGGCCAGTCCGCATAGCACCGCAAAGCCGCCCATGCTGTAAAAAGCCGCCTTGATTCCGATCAGGTCCTGCAGTACGCCCATCGCGAAAGGTGTCGCGAGCAGCGAAATGCCCCAGCCCACGTTACCGAGGGCCATGGCGGAACCGCGTGATTCCGCGGAGCTCACGGAACCGATCAGCAGCTGGAAATACAGGATCATCACGGATGACGCGGCTCCCAATACGAACAGGAACAGGCCGATCAGCACCGGCTGCGCCATAGCGGCGCCTGACGCGACCGAGAGGCCAACGACGATTGCGGACACAAGCGGTGTCCCGATACCGCGCGTGCGTGCGACGAAACTCCCGGCAAAGAACCCAGCCGCGATCGCACCGACCGCCCGTAACGAGATCAGGGAACCGGTCGCATCCGCATCGAATCCCTGCTCGACCAGCAAGATGGGATAAAAAGAAAATGAGAGCGCTATCGGCAGGGAGGATATATACGCACACACCATGGTGTAGCGCATTACGCGCTTATTGAACAGCATGCGGTAGGTTGTGAAGACCGACTCGTCCGAAGTGCGTGGAACGGTGGCTGCAAACCGGTACATTTGATTGAACGCCAGTGCGGCGAAAGCGGCAGCCGCCATCACTGCAAAACCGACACCGAAGCCGGCGTAGCCGATGATGAAGCCGGCGGCCGTCGTGCCGGCAATTTGTCCGGCGTTGGTAAACGCATTGAGCCGACCCATCTGCTTGCCGGAATTGCCCGGTATCTGGCTGGCGAGTGACCATGTGGCCGGCCAGAAGATTGCGCGCGCAATGACCATCATGAATTGAGCCGCCAACATCGAGGCGAAACCGGCCGAAGCCATGAACACCAGCCCGGCGAAACCGGTCATGACGCATGCCGCCATCGCCATGTTCTTGCCGCCGACACGGTCGGCGAGGGCGCCTCCGAGCAGGGTAAATATGATCTGAAACACCACCGGCAATGAGATCAGCGTCCCGATCTGCACGCCGGACATCCCGAGCGAGCGTGCATAAAGGGGGATCAGGATGAATGTCATGCCGAGCGCGACATTCCACGCAAAGGAACTCAGGAAAAAGGGCGCGACGACTGTCGGCTTGACGCCCATGTGAGCAGGAATTGGGGAATGAGACGACATCTGAAGGCTTTAACGAAGACGGGAGGTTTGCGAGTTCGCACTTTAACGCTTATTGCCTTCATGTGCTCCAGGCGGCTTGAATCGGCAGGGACGGCACGGGGTGCCCTCCCTGCGACGAAGCGCTGTTTTAGTGGGCGATCTCGTAACGATTCCGTCCCGCCCGCTTAGCACGGAAACGTAGGCGGATGCGTAAGGAAAAGGCCAATACCTTGTCGCAAGTACCGCGACTGGCTGAAGGGCGGTGAAGTGGAAAAGACGTGGGACTGTCCATGCCATGCATCCTGCTTTAACGTCGACGGGCAAATTCTTCACGGGCCGGCCACCGAACCGCTCGCGGCCGCAACGTTACGCGAACAGGGCGATATGCAAAGCTTATCGAAGGGCGCTTCCAACGCCAGGAATAATGACCGGCCGTGAGTCGCGCCACTGCTGGCCGATAATTACCGATCAGGACTGATTTCGATCGCCAGTCACATGCGCCTGCTGTAGGTCGCGTCCAGCAATTGGTGGACGGCGCCCGGGCGCAGGCGTATAATCCGCCCCGTCATTGGGGAGTAGCCTCCCTGCACAACTGCAGGGGCTTGCGTCAACATACTTGACCGTCCGGTCATGGTGCAAGCGGTTTCCAAACTTGGCAAGACCTTTGACCATACCGCCTCCGCATTGGCCGGAGGGGTGGTATGGTCATCGGTTTTTGATCCGGCCTGGGAACATAACAAATGGAAGCATTCCTCATCTCAACCGGCATCGTCGCGCTAGCTGAAATCGGCGACAAAACCCAACTCCTCGCCTTTATCCTCGCTTCAAAATTTCGCAAACCGCTGCCGATCGTACTCGGTATCCTGGTGGCGACCCTCGCCAATCACGGCTTTGCGGGCGCACTCGGCTCCTGGATCACTTCGCTGGTCGAACCACAAACGATGCGCTGGGTGCTCGGTCTGTCGTTCATCGCCATGGCGATCTGGACGCTGATTCCGGATAAATTTGATGAAGACGATGCGAAGCTGGCGCGCTTCGGCGTGTTCGGCACCACCCTGGTCGCGTTCTTCCTGGCCGAGATGGGAGACAAGACCCAGGTCGCAACCGTCGCGCTGGCGGCCCAATACAATGCGCTGATAGCGGTCGTCGCAGGAACCACACTCGGTATGATGATCGCCAACGTGCCCGCTGTATTGCTCGGAGATCGTATCGCGAACCGGATGCCGGTACGCCTGGTCCATATGGTCGCAGCGGCAATTTTCGCGATCCTTGGCGTGGCGACTTTGCTCGGCGCCGGCGCCAGGCTTGGGTTTTGAACTGAAGCCACGGCCGGCTTCGATTGCCGGCGTGCGAGAGACCGGCGAAGTCATTTCACGACAGGTCGATCATATGACCAGCCTGGTCGATGACCTTCTCGATGTGTCCCGCGTCACGCGAGGGCTTGTTGTCCTTGATAAGGAAGCGCTCGATCTCAGGAGCGTCGTCGCCGCGGCGATTGAACAGGTTCAGCAGCTGATCGAGGCACGACGACATCGCCTGACGGTGCACCTGCCCGATGACCCCGCTCCTGTGTTGGGAGATCACACGCGATTGGTGCAGGTTATTGTCAACCTGCCCCTCGACCGGGCTCGCATTGAAACGCCCCGTGTTCGAGTCCTCGACATCGGACTGCCCGACATGGACGGCTGCGAACTGGCCCGGCGTCTGCGCACCCCGCCAGAATTGGCCGGGGCGGTGCTCATCGCGCTGACTGGTTATGGCCGTGCAGAGGATTACGCCCGGTCGAAAGCCGCCGGGTTCAATTACCACTTTGTGAAACCGGCTGATACGACGAAGCTGGCCGCATTGATTGCCGAGATCGGCTCGGCGAACTGATGCCGGGTTGCGAGGCTACTCTTCGAAATCGTCCGGTCCCGGAACGTCATATTTCCCGCTCGTGATTTGCAGGAGAGTTTCCTCCGCCTCGTCCTGGGTAAGTCCGCCAACGACGCGATATCGTGTATCGAGTCCTGCTTCATCGTCGTAGAACGCACGCACTATTTCATAGCTGCCGTCTGCCGACTGATGAATGGAAAACTGATGAATGGGGAAGCGCGGAATGTCCATGATTACCTCACGGCGCAAAGATGGCGTCGGCGTAAACCGTGGGCTTACACCGTGATCGTCGCCAGTCGCCACTCTTTGATGTCATCAAAGCCGCAAACAGTCGGCGTCGGAGCATGGGTGTAGTAGAAGCACCAATCCGGCTTGCTCCACCGGACTTCGTGTTTCGTGCCGTCCTTCATCTCCGCTACGCAAAGCTCACCATCGTAGAGATGGGAGAGGGCGCTGTCTGCTCTCATATTCGTCTTGAACCTATATCACTAAAAAAAACAAATCATTCGCGGCGTCCCGCGTGCACTACTGTTTCTGGGTCGACGCCAACGATATTATGAGCGCTTCGGCTTCGCCGATCCACTCGCGCCAGTTTTCCTCGACAGCATTCCCCAGATAGGTTTCCTGCCCCTGGGCGGATTCTTCTCCGCCATACGGATTGTCGTCCGTGGCATCTTCAAATCCACGGTTATATTGACGGCACAACGCGCGCGCCAACAGTTCCACTGCTTCCATTGCGCGGAACAACCCTTAGGTAGAGCCGGGTTGAGCTGGGCCCTTCTGGGTGGGATTCACGCCCTGGTTCGGATTCAACTGTTTCCCGGTATTGCCCTGATTCTGGTCGTACTGCCGGTTGGTGCCCGGCGTGCCGATATTGGCGTTCTGTTGGTTGGTGGAATTGTCTTCGGGTTTGATTTTTGACGTCATGATTTCGCTCCTGGGTTGCGGTCCGCGTGCAGGTGTATTCAGTAGAGACGGAGGCTAACGAAAAGTTTCTGGTTCCGATGGCAATGGGGCAGGACTTGCGCGGCGTCAACGAGCGGACGCTCGCGCTATTTCTGGATAAGCGTCTGCAGCACCAACGATTTGAACTCGCGGTGATAGAGAATCACGACCACGATGGTCGTAGCGAACATGAATGCCAGCGGATGAAAGAACCAGGTCAGCGCCGCGATGGCAAAGTAATACGCGCGCAGCCCGTCATTGAAGCTTTCCCCCGCGAGCGCAACCAGCTTGCCTACCCTGTCGGCATGGCTTTTCCGGGCCGCGTCGCCTTCATTGGCAAAGCCTGCTGCGGACGGTGCCGCGCCAATGACGATGGCGCAGAAGTTGAATTGCCGTAGCGCCCAGGTAAAGCGAAAGAATGCGAACACGAACACGCAAACCAATATAACGATCTTGATCTCCCACACCGGCTCCGAGGTGTGGGTCGAAAATGGAATCTGGGACACGACGTCGACCGCCTGCGATGTCCTGCCAAGCATCGCAAGCAAGCCGCCGATAATGATGATCGTGGTCGAAGCGAAGAAAGTCGGGGAAGACGACAGGTTCGCCATCAGGGCGACATCTGCGATGCGGTTATCGCGTTCGGTCAGGCGCAGCATCCATTCGCGCCTGTAATGATTTATCTGCCGTAAAAGGCTGGGATGGCTCAACGACCACCGCTCCGCAAATTGGTCGTAGCCGATCCACATCACTAAAAACCACGCGGTTGCAATCCAGTCAAAAGCGTCAAACAGCATAATTTTTTTTGTTGAGTGTCTGTGACCGACATCATACCCTGCCTGGTTCTACCTGCGCGCCGAAAGGACAATCCCGCCCACGATCAGCGCAAACGCCGCGAGGTGGAAAAGGCGTGGCCGCTCCCCAATGAACGCCGTCGACAAAAGAGCGGCGAACAGGGGAATGAGGTTGGTGAAGAACGAAGCAACGCTCGGCCCCACCCGCTGCACGGCGACGCCCCAAAATCGAAAGGCAATCAGCGCCGACTCGATGGCGACGAAGGCGAGCACGGCTGCCAACTGCCAGCCCCACTCTATGCTGGCGTCCATCACGGCCCATTCGTCCGCGGCGAAAAGGCCCGGCCATAGCGTGCCGAACGTGACCCGCGCAAGCATGACGGCGTGGAGGTATGAAGCGAGAGATATTGCAGGGCGTTGTACAGGCCGATGCCGAACAGGCCGATCCATGCATAGCGTCGTCATGTGGCTTTTTACGGGGCGCCAAGGATACTGGATTTCGCCGACT
>JBBWZW010000382.1:0-9084 GCA_039649305.1 Burkholderiales bacterium | reverse complement strand
CTTTTATTTTGTTGGCGAGCCGGCGCCCCAGCGCGATTTGATACTATTGGATTGATACTATTGGAATGTGCGGCGGCGGGTCTCTCGCGTTGCGCCGAAGACCAGCACCCCGCGTCTGTTTTTCAGTTTGTGGGTTACAGCCATGCCAGAAGGTGAAGGCTCCCAGTTCGATTATCTCGAAGCCGCATTCCAGAGCGGTTCATCGAAAAAGCGCCTAGCCAAGCTGCGGCGAGTCACCGACCTGTTCCTGAGCGAAGCGGATCGCTCAAACGAAGAGCAAATCAGCGTTTTCGATAACGTCCTGGTTCAGCTAGTCGAGAGAATTGAAACCAGAACGCTGGTGAAGATCAGTGAACATCTCGCGCCAGTTGCGGATGGAAAACTGTCAGCGCCATTCTCCCGATTAAGCTGCCGCCCGGATCTGCCCCGAAGGCGGAACATGACAAGCTCAAGCGTGATTTCGCGAAACTATCGAAATCCAACGCTTAGCGACTGCTTCGATTTTGGCAGGTCCGCGAGGTAAGAGCGAGGAACAGAACCGCTTTTTCGATTTAATGAAAGATCGGATTGCATAGATGGCCTATGGCGACAGAAAGAGCGAACGCGTCGATTTCGAACACGGCATCCATGTTTATATCATGGGGATTGATGGAACTTGGCGCCGGGACTGCATGATGATCGACGCGTCGCACACGGGGGCTCGCTTGTACGTCGAAGGATCTCTCGAAGGATTAGACCTCAAGGAGTTCTTCCTGCTTCTGTCGTCGACGGGTCTCGCATATCGCCGCTGTCGTTTGGTGCGTCTCGCAGGGGACCAAATTGGCGTCGAGTTTTTAAAGCAAGCCAAGATTGCCAATAAGAAAAAATCTCCGAAACGACAGTCAGCTGACGCCACCGTCTGAAACGCGCGAAAAGGGCCTAAAGGAAACTTTCATGTTGCTTTTATTGACAGCTCCGACACTTCAAATATGGCTTGCGAATGGCGAGGATGAAATGCTCGGACTCCAACACCTGCCAGGAACCATTCGATGAGAGACGTGCCCAAGATAATTGAGGTTTCCATCTTAACCAGATCAACAGAGCCGTTAACCGGAGTCGTTCAGGTGAATACGGCTGACGCGGATATGAAATTCGAAATATCAGAAGATCTGGCGCACAGGATCTGCACCGAACTCGAGCGCTTCCTCACTCGATGACGGTTCGAACGCTGCATGTCAGCTCTGGCACGGACTGCAATTTTGGATAACGGCGGAGAAAATTGAGATCAGCTTGCCATGACTGTTCATGTCGTCGCCGACACCGTTACCAAACTTTCGACCTTGCGTGCCATGCTGGCAAGACAACACGCAGTGACATCCGAATTGCTTGGCGGAGCCAGCAACGGATGCAGCGAGTCTGATGCTGTCGTCGTTACGGCCGATTTACGGGTCGTTGAAAATATCGCGGCTTTGAAGGAGGTGTTCGGAAAATTAAGTCACGTAGGTAAGCGAATTTTCCTCATCGATCAAAAAGCGCGTTTGTTCACCGTTCAAGCTTATGCACTGGGTGCGACGCGAGTACTTATCAATCCTGTTGATCAAGCAGATTTGTTGGCACAGCTTGCCGATAGCACTGCTTATGAGACTGGCTCGATCTACGCTTTGCATGGCGCCAATGAAGCCGCGACTGCGGGTGCAATTGCCGTTGGGTCGATGTTCTCCGCCGTGTTGAGCGGCAAGCCCATCGAGATCAGGCACGCGAAAGACGCAGGAAGCAGGATTGCAGACAATATCGCTGAAAATGGGCTTTCCAGTTGGCTCGAGACGGTTCGCCGCCATCACGAGGGAACCTATCAACACTGCCTTTTGGTTACGGGAATAGCTGCCGATTTTGGATTGAGCCTCGGTCTGGCGAGGCCGGACATTGAGCGACTGTATTCAGCCGCGATGTTTCATGACATTGGCAAAGCCAAAATTCCGCTCGCAGTCCTGGATAAGCCGGGGCGCCTCGATGCCCAGGAACGTGCGCTAATCGAAACTCATCCCGCGGCTGGATATGAAGTGCTGAAGGGGACTTCCGGTATTTCCTTCGAGATCCTTGATGCGGTCCGGCATCATCACGAATATCTCGACGGAAGCGGATATCCCGACGCGCTTTGTGCCGCCGGCATATCCGACATCGTTCGGATATTGACCATTTCCGATATCTTTGCAGCATTGATCGAGCATCGGCACTACAAGCCGACCATGCCTCGGGAACAGGCCTATGAAATCATTCGAAGCATGGAAGGAAAGCTTGAGAGGGCTCTCGTGGCTGCATTCAGGGATGTGGCGTTGAACCGGTGAAACGTTCCATTCCGCCACCGCAGGCTATGTCCAGCGCTTCCACCGCAGATTAACTCGCGCAGGCGTTTCTATTCGATCAGCGCCAATACGCAGATCTGGCGCCTGTCCTGGTGAGAGCGGGTAGGTATCATTGGGTGCAGCCAGGGCGATAATCACTACCCGAAACGGGGACGAGCAAGAGCGGTGAGCGACCGTGTAAAAGCCAAACTATCTGAACTACTTAATCGTCAGGTAACAATCGTGTCAAAAAGGCTGTAACGTTTGGCGATCGCACGTCGCTGTGCGGAACGCGTCCAGGTTTTTTCCGGCCTCGAATGACGGTGTCCTGATGAATCCAGCCGAGCAAGCGAGAGAGACGCCGGCCATTCTGCCGTCAACCATCAAGAGGCGGCTTGCTGCTATCGCTTTTGCCGATGTTGCAGGTTTTTCGCGCTTGATGGCCATTCAAGACGTTGAGACCGTGCTCCGTTGGAGGGCGTTGCGGACCGAGATCATGGAGCCGCACATGGCGCGGCATGGCGGCCGAGTGGCTGAGATCGCTGGCGATGCGGTGCTGATGGAATTCCCGAGCGTCGTGAACGCCGTGAGATGGGCCGCCGACGTTCAGCAGGCTCAGGAGCGCACCAGGACAACCGACGATCCCCACGCACTCCACCTTCGCATCGCCATCAACGTCGATGACGTCATCGACGAAGATGGAATCTTGCAGGGCGACGGCGTCAACATCGCGTCCCGCATCCACCAGGCTGCGGAGCCCGGCCAGATAGTCGTCACGGGGGCGGTTCGCGACTACGTCATGAATCGTCTGCCGCTGACTTTCCATGATCTTGGCACGCCACCGATGAAAAATATTACTCGGATGGTTCGCGTGTACACGGTCGAATGGACCGAGGGGGCCAGAGGCGATCCGACCGCGCAGCCTTACTTGCAATGGGCGTCCCGACCCACGCTCGCTGTTCTGCCGTTTCGGACAATTAGTGGCACCGATGACGACAGCTATTTTGGGGAGGGAATCACCGATGATATCATCACGGGCCTATCAAGAAATCGATCGCTTTACGTCATAGCTCGCAATTCGACACTGCGTTACCGAGAACGCGACAAGGACCTACGTCAGATTGCCAGCGAACTCGACGTTCGCTATGTGCTTGACGGCAGCGTTCAAAGACAAGGCACACGGCTGCGAATAAACACCGAACTCACCGACATCGTGGGCAATATTTCGATCTGGGCCCGAAGATATGAGGGCTCGACTGACGATCTGTTCGAGTTTCAGGACCGCATAGCCGGCAGTATTTTGGCTTCGATCGAACCCCGTGTACGTGCAGTAGAGACGGCACGGGTCGGCGACCGCCCGACCGAGAGCCTGGACGCATATCATTGCGTGCTGCGAGCGATGTCCATGCTCTATTCCTTCACGCAGGAAAGGTACCGGGAAGCAGGCGAGCTTCTTGAGCGGGCGATCGTGCTCGATCCGTCCTACGCGCAGGCTTATGCGTATCTCGGGTGGTGGCTCAATTTCCGCATCGGCGAAGGCTGGTCGCAGGCTCCGGAGTTGGACAGGGCACGCGCGCTCTTCGTTTCACAACGCGCCATTGAGCTCGACCGCGAGGACCCATTTGCGCTCGCTGTCGCAGGACACCTACTCTCCTTCATTGGCAAGAAGCCGGACGAGGCGCTTGATCTTTTCGAGGAGGCCTTGGCGCTCAACCAGAACTCGGCATTCGCCTGGGGTTTGAGCGCCCTCAGTCTTGCGTATCTCAGCCGCGCCGACGAAGCCTTGGATCGACTACAGAACGTCTGGCGTCTCAACCCTTTCGATCCTTTGAACTTCTATTTCTGGATTGTGGCGGGCATTGCCGAGTTCGTGGCTGGCCGATACAATGAGGCGATCGTGTGGCTGCGCAAATCCAGGCGGGCGAATCCGCGATTTATTGCCGGCCTGCGGATGCTGGCGGCTTCGCTTGCGAGTTCAGGCGATGAAGCAGGCGCACGGATGATCGCGCAGGAACTTCTGACGATTGAGCCGTCTTTTCGAGTTTCAACATTCGTTTCCTGGTATCCGCTGAAGCGGCAAGAAGATTTGTCTCGTCTCGCACAAGCACTACTCGCCGCCGGCTTCCCAGAATAAGGCGTACCAGAGTAACATGTAGGAGGAGCGCAATATGGCTGCTGGGGCAGGAGCGGGTGCCGGAGCGGGAGTTGGTGCCGGCGCTGGAGCAGGTGCTGGTGCAGGTGCTGGTGCTGGTGCTGGTGCTGGAGCAGGTGCTGGCGCCGGAGCGGGCGCTGGTGCGGGCGCCGGGGCAGGTGCTGGCGCCGGAGCGGGCGCCGGTGCGGGCGCCGGGGCAGGTGCTGGAGCGGGTGCGGGGGCTGGTATCGGCACAACCCGCAGCTACTATGCAACGCCTTGGGAGTTGCACTATCGACCGTGGGCGCTGGATTTTACACCGGATGACGCCGGTGTTTCCCCATTTCCGTTCGAAGAGATTATCAATCCTTATCAGGAAGTCGCCGATCCGAATTCACCTGGCAATAAGATCGACGCGTTCATCGAATGGACGACGGCGGACTGGGACCCCGCCCTGCGATTCTGGGCGCTGCCCTACGATCCGCAACTCACCCAATGGCTGCTTTCTGTGGACCCTTCCCGCCCCTCCATTATGGTGGCGCGCGAATTCGGCGGACAACCTGCACGTTGGCAGTTCTCGCGGAAGCAATTGCTCGACATCGGCTGGCTCGAAGAGGAGGATGTCAGATGGCAGCCAGTCCGGACCACGCAGAACAACACTGCATGGAAAGCGGCAAAGACAGCCGCCTGGGGTCGCGTTCGCGCGGAGATCGAAGAGCTGCAGCAGCTGATGCAAGACGATCGCGAACGCTATCTTCCCGAGATCGACGTGCAAGCCGACGGCTTGGCTGATTACTTCATCAGCTTCCTTGGTGCGAGCGAGGCACGATATCCGTGGACCATCGAATACATTAGCTGCGCAATGGCACTCGGAAACATCGCCTATATGTTTTACAAGCAACAGTTCAAACGCGCCCGGCCTTCCGTGCTGTGCCCCGGCCTCATCCCAGCGTTCGGGCCCCCGGAACATCCCTCTTTTCCAAGCGGACATTCGTTTCTGGGTCATCTGATCGCGCTGATGCTCCTCGAAATTCCGGCAATCCGTCAACGTTATGGCCTGTTCACGGTGTTCGACGGCTCGCCGGGTGGCGCGATAAATCCGAATCCGCCCGCGATTGGTGGCAGCACCATACCTACCAATCCTCTGTATGGCCGGGACGAGATCAAATCGCCCATGCTCTGGTTGTCTCAACGGTTAGCGAAAAACCGTGAGCGCCTTGGCGTTCACTACTTTTCGGACTCAACCGGTAGCCGGCACCTGGCCGGCGCGATCTGGCGCGCGCTGTTTCACGAAACAGACGCAGCCAAACAGATCGATTGTCCAACGCTTCCAGGTATTCTGGCCAAAGCTATCGCCGAGTGGCCAACAAAGCTGCCTTAGCCGAGCAGCGCGGCGGTCAGTTCTGCTTGAGCACGCGCAGAGCGAGATTGTTGTCACTTGCGACCAGATCCTTGACGTCGGTCTCGAGGTAGCTGCAGGGAAGACCCGTCACCGGATCGGTATTCGCAGCGTCGGCATTGCACGTCGCCTGCGCCAGAATCAGATACCGTTTTGCCGGCGGTGTATGCGCGAACGGTCCGAAGGTCTTCTCTCCGCCTGCGGCGATGGATTGGCCGCCACTGACAGGCGGATTGCACCGCTTCCATCCTGCTCCATTGTGCCACGTCGGCGGCTCCGTGTTTTTCGGCCATTCGCGATACCAAAGGCTAACCCTCGCGTTAGCGGCAGATTGACTTCCTCGATTGCCGACTTTCACGCGGATGTTGTTGCCTTGCACAATAATAGTGGATGGTGACTGCCAGGCGGGTGCCGGATCGCCACCTTGCTGATTGCGATCCCATTCAAGGGAGATCGGCACGTAATTGCCCGGACCGTAGTCGCTGCTGCCGTTTGGCGTGGCATCCACCAGCGGCCGGCCATCAGCAATGTAGACATCCACCGGCGGAGGTATTCCGGGCGCATTCGTAATGACGCCTGCGGGTGTGTATAGCCCTTGGGCCTCGAAGGCCCAGCGTATTACTTTGTGCGCGCAGCCGCCGACTCTTTCAAATGTATCACCGTTCACGGAAGGATAAGTCACGTTCCAGACCTGCGTGCCGATGTCAGCATCAACCAACGCAGAAACGAAATCATCAGGATTATTACCTGCTACAATTCCAGTCGTCCCCATAAGTTGGACCGCGCGAAGTATGAGGTAGACCGTATAATGCGAGGCGCGCTCGCGGAAATGTTGGTCGGCATCTGCTGAACCGAACTTCTTGGTGTCGCCACCGAGGCATCGATAGAGCCGGAAGAGTGACGATGACAGGATCTGCTCACTCCGATAGGCCTTGCGAGGGCGGGGTGCGATATATGGCGCATGCGACAGCGCGCTGTGCATCGTGCCGCCCCAACTCCAACCGTGCCCAACGCAGCGATCATGACGACGCGGGATAAACACCCACGGAAAGGTCAGTCCCCGAGAGTTTGGGTTTAAGGCCAGCTTTGAGAGGGGGTCCATGGCGATGGCTGCCAAAGCATCACCCGCACTATGAGCGAAGCGGAATTCCAATTCGCCGATTGACGCCATCAGAATAACATGTCCGATCTCGTGCCAGATCCAGCGCGCGTCGGCAGCGATGCCAAGCGGCGCGGCCTGTGAGCGATCCTTGCCGTTCCAAGGTTTTCGCTCGCGGTGCCGCAAGTTGGCGAGCGCAAGGTGCATCTCCAAGCCCGGGCGCTGGCCTAGCGTCACCGGGCCTGCAATGTCCGTCAGCCAGCCGTCCGGAATGACGCGAGCATTGACGACCTGGCCGTCCTTTCCCGGACCGGGCTCGACCCCCGAACGATACGCGACCCTGAGTGGCAGCTTCGCAACGCGGAAATAGGCGTTTACGTCGATGCCATAGGCATCGAGACGATCGAAAAAGTCTTTAACGTTGCGGAACGCGCTAACGGCGCTGAAATCATTGCTGCGGATTTCGGGCCCGGATCCAGGCAAATCGGCCACCCTTGGATCGCCAGCCACACTACCTTGGTCGGTAAGAACGAAGCGAGGCGCCACCGTCGCTCGCATGGTTTCCGGCACGCCTAATCGTAGCGACACGTTGCGCTTGGTCCCGAGCTTGGCAGGCCCGCGGAAGCTCCCGAGGTCCTTTTCCGAGCGGGTGGGGCGTCGCTTGCGACAATCTTGAGGTGACCCACACGACGCCGGATCGATCGGAAACAGCTGCGCTTCGCCGGGCCTTGCATCGGCGAAAAGCCTAGCCTTTCGGATGGAAATAGGCCCTTCCACGGACTTCCCTTCGGCCGAAACTATTTCCGTGGCCACGAAGAAATAGGGATAGTCCCGAACGTGACGACGTGTCGTGGCTTCATCGTCGCCCAGCGGACTCTTGAATCTCCCCGTTCCACGTCGTTCGACCTTCCAATTGTTTGCGTCAATGCGTGCAATCCGCAGCCTGTGGGTTTTGACATCATCCAGACCTAGGCTTCTTGATATGCCACTGTTTGTCAGAAAATTACCGATGAGGGTTTTGCTCTGTTTTGACCAATCTTCACTAAACACTCCCATCTTCTGATGTTCGCCAAACGGGAGCGAAGCCGACATTCCGGTAATGCGAATGTCGAATTCCGTTTCTTGCTTGGTGACCCTGCGCTCGCTCGCATGCATGACAACCCGCAGCCCGAAACCGGAGCCCAGAACCTGATCTTGTATTTTTTCGGACGCCATCAAGATGACCGTCTGTTCCGGCAGAGCCTTGCCTTCAACTGAAAAACGTTCCACGCGAAACGAGACAAACGGATCGGCCGGAGTTTGCTCGTCCTCGAAATTTGAGGGCGGCCACTGGATCGGCAACCATCCGAACGCCGAGGCTAGCCGCGGGTTGATTTTCGTAGAGCTAAGAGCCCGAAGCCACTCCTCGGGAAGCTCAAGCCGAGGCTGAATATCAGTAAGTTTGGTTGCACGCTCGAGGTAGGCGAACGCTAACGCCCGCAAAGCCTGATCACGAAAATCCTTCACTACCCCCGTGAAAGGTGCGGAGGGATGCCGCAAGAGGATAGTGGTCGGCGCAGAATCTTTCGCATCGACCCACCGCTGACTCCAAACCGCGTACTTGCCGGGATTCCAGACCGCATGATCGCCTCTCCGGGAAGCGGGCCTTCTTGCCATAGGCAATTCTCCCTGTCTGCCGGCGCGGTCGCGTCATTGCGACGGATTGGTCTGTCTCAGTCCAAGGTAGTGCCGCCGAACTCTACACCAAATATCGGAACCGGGCGATAGCTGACTAAGCTGAATGGGTGATGGCATCCCGGTAGCCGAGTGGGCATCGAAGATGGGGTAGGTGCGTCGTCAGATGACAGGAGATGCCGATGCCGGAGATACCCGCACCGACGATCAGGACATCAAAATGCTCGATCGACTGTGAAGCTGAAGCGGCGCGGGTTGTTGCGATGACATTGATGAGTCCGGTTCTTTTTCCTGGATTGGCAGCTTGTGCGCAGGACGTTTGTAACGGTCATCATCGGCGAACAATCTGCCAGATCAACCCGCCGAAATCACAGCGCTGAACCCCACTGGCGCGCGGTCTGTAAAATCCAGTCGCGGTAAAGCGTGAGCGGCGTAATGCCGGTCAGACCGCCGCAGCCCG
>JBBWZW010000375.1:0-2618 GCA_039649305.1 Burkholderiales bacterium | reverse complement strand
GGTGCGATCCGAGTTTCGACCATTCAATCGAAATACGCTAAATTCCTAAGGAATCGATAAAGAAATCTCCGTAATGCTACTCAAGCCAGTATACCATGCGCGACGGGGGCCAGGAGAGGTCGTCGAGCGCGGCGTTCACCATGGCATGGTGTCAACGCCTGCCAAGTCTGGGCGCGTTACGCTGATGCGCCGTGGCAAAAGCTCAAATGAAAGAGGCCGCCAACTGAGGCAGCCCTTCACATAAACACGATAATGAGTCCCATTCCGACCAGGGTGTATAAGCTTGCAACGGTTACGCCGAGACAAACATCGGCCATGACGCTCTCAGACTGGAACTTGATCAGGTTGCCGCGCATTGCACTTTCCCGACGCCATTGTCTCAACCCAATGACTCACGCGGAAACCCGTTCCCGCTGCGATACATAAAAATAGACTTGTGGGGAGCCACCCAACTGCGGCCTTCCCGATCTGAGCAAAAGCGATGATGAACTGGTCGCGGCCCGTTATCGATGCCAAACTGGCAGTCTTTGGATTACTCATAGCGCCACCCCGTCAGTTAGTGCGATAGGCTGCCGTATCCGTTCGAACGATACAACCAGGAAGAGGCTAACCGTGTCTCACGGCATTTCAAAGGCTATGGGAGGGCGACGCGCGAGGGCGGCGTTCTACCTTTGCGCTTCCGTAAGCCAAACGGCGCGTAAGATACCGCAAATGATTCGTTAACATTCCGTTGCTATGGTTTGCTGTCAAGGACACCGCGCTACATGCAAGTGATCGAGACGAATGACCCGGTGGAGGCCCAGCGGTGCCGTCGCGCCCAATATGTCGGCATCCCAACCGCAGTAACTTTGGGCGGGTCGAAGTTCGTTGGCCTGGTTCAGTCCGTGAAACAGGAAGTTGGGCCGCGATGGATCGTCACGATTATTCCAAAACAACCTAAAGTCTTCGCACTCCCGCGGTATAGGCCAGACCAATTCTAGGTCTCACAGTTCGCGCGACAAGATTTCCGCGAGGGCAGCGCCTGTTTCGCGAGGAGGGCGTCTACCTTGGCACCTTGCTATAACTCATTCGCAGGCTTGCCGGACAATGCATCGACAGGCAAACATCCCCGCCCTAAACCAATGTCCGTTCTTGGGGGGATAGTGTTGCAAAACTCTCGTTGAGACGACTCGCGATCCGTGATTCCTTTAGATAGGTCATCTGCGGGAGCGGCGCATGATGGGTCGTCAGGAAGGCGAGCAAGGACAGTTTTTCTATTCGTTTCATCTCGACAAGGTGGTCCCACCCGATCATCTGGTGCGGCAGATCGACGGTTTGCTCGATCTAGACTGGGTGCATAAGGAGCTAGCTCCTTATTACTCGCACACGGGCCGGCCTTCGATTGACCCGGTACTGATGATCCGGATGCTGCTTATCGGTTATATTTTTGCGATCCGCTCCGAGCGGCGGATTTGCGCTGAGATTCAGGTAAATCTTGCGTATCGCTGGTTCTGCAAGCTCGGCATAGAGGACCGTATCCCCGATCATTCTGTGTTCTGCCGTGCGCGGAACGAACGTTTCCGAGAGAGCGACGCCCTACGCCGAGTATTTGAGGGCGTGGTGGCGATGTGCATTGGGGCCGGACTGGTTGGAGGCGAAGCGTTCTCGATCGATGCGAGCCTGATCAAGGCGGATGTAAACAAGACGAAGCGGATCCCCGGCGACCAACCGTTTTCGTGGCCTAAGGCGGAGGAAGCATCCCATGCGGTTCGCGAGTATCTCGTAGCTCTCGATGCCGCTCGCGGTCAGGAGGATCGTGGTGGCGACGACGGTTCGGGCGAAGGCGGCCAGCGGCGCAAGCCTCCCAAAGAAGTCTCGCTTACCGATCCGCAAGCGACATGGGTTGCGAGGCCGGGCCTCGACCCATTCTTTGCCTACGATGCAAACTACCTGATCGACAACAAAGCCGGCATCATCATCGATGCTGCGGGCAGTCGGGCGAACCGAGCCGTGGAGATTGCTGTCACCCAGACCATGGTGGAGCGTGTTGAGCGACGCTTTGACCTGCGGCCCCGGAGGCTCGCGGGCGACACGGCCTATGGCGCGGTCAGGTTGTTAAAATGGCTGGTGGATCGCAACATCGCACCACACGTACCGGTGTGGGACAAGTCGGCACGACCCGATGGCACCTTTAGCCGTGCTGACTTCGTCTTTGATCAGGGGCGCAACATCTATGTTTGCCCAGGTGGCGCGGAACTGACCAGCACGGGTAATATCGATCAAGGGCATATCGTTTACTACAGGGCCAGCAAGAACGATTGCTCCCGCTGCTCACTAAAGCCGAAGTGCACGACCGCAACCGTGCGCAAAATTACCCGCGACCTTAACGAAGACGTACGTGATCGTGTCCGCGCCTTGGCCAATACAGAAGCCTTCGAACAGTCGCGCCGCGAGCGCAAGAAGGTTGAGATGCGATTTGCGCACATGAAGCGCATTCTCAGGCTCGACCGGTTCCGGCTGCGGGGCTTGAGCGGCGTCAGAGACGAAGTCTTGCTCACGGCAACCGCACAAAACCTTAGACGGCTCGCCAAGCTTCTCGGTCGCGTCCCACCATCCCGGGCAGCGATTTGCCCGGCGTA
>JBBWZW010000552.1:0-7429 GCA_039649305.1 Burkholderiales bacterium | reverse complement strand
CTATGCTTCTGGAAAAACCTTTCGCCAGTGATGCCTTCCGGTGCGCGCAGTAAATATACGGGACGATTCTTCAGGAACGGGAGGATATGGGGCGCCACCTGCGCGTAGTAGTGCGCGAGGTCGAGCTTGGTTAGCCCGCTTTCCGGATCAATCACGCGATCCGGATGCGTAATCTTCACGCCGTGGATCGTATCGCTCTTTACGTCGTTGAGATTACTCTTGGCCGTTTGCTTTTTGCCGTTGTCAGGCGCATGGACGGCTTTTTCTCGCCGGATCTCCGACGCAGGTTTGTCGAGCCGTATTCCGTGGAACACGGCTTGACGCAGCAGTCCGTCAGCGGTCCATTCGGCGAACGAAATCTCGGCGACCAGTTGCGGCTTGAGTCCATGGGTTTGTGCGAGCCTGATGCCACCCGGTTTTTCCGCGAACGGGAGCTTGTCCTTTTCGAGCGACTTCATTTGCTTGTAGATGGAACTCAATAGCTTGCTGTCGAAACCGGTGCCGACCTTGCCCGCGTAATGCAGCTTGCCGTCGTCGTCATATACGCCCAGCAACAGGGCGCCGAAGAATTGTCGCGAGCCCTGCGGTTCGGTATAGCCGCCGATGACGAACTCCTGGCGCTGTCGGCATTTCAACTTGATCCAGTCGGGGCTGCGCTTTTCGGTGTACGGGGATTCGCCGCGCTTGCCGATGATGCCTTCCATCGCCATTGCGCATGCGCTGTCGAGCAGTTTTCGCGGCGGCTCATTGAGCGACGGGCTGAAACGCAGCGGGTCGGCGACATCTTCCAGCAGTCGCCCAAGCAACTCGCGCCGTTCGATGAGTGGCGCCTTGCGCAAGTCATAACCGTTCAGGTGGGGAAGATCAAAGAGGAAGAACTTGATGGACTCAGTGCTTTTGTCGCGGAAGGCGTTCTGCAGTAGCTGGAACGATGGGGCTCCGTGCTTGTCGAGCATCACGATTTCACCGTCAAGCCATCCGTTCTTGAGCCCGAGGGATTCGATTGCTGCGGCCTGCGCAGGGAGCCGATCGGTCCAGTCGTTGTTGTCGCGCGTGAGTAGCGTTACGCGGCCTTTGTCGATCCGGGCCACCAGGCGGTAGCCGTCGAACTTGAGTTCGTATAGCCAGTTTCCGGTTTCGGGAATGGTGTCGACCAGGGTGGCGAGTTGGGGAGTAAGGGCTTCGGGTAATGGTGCTTTTTTTGCGCCTTCGACTCCGGCCGGGTCGAAGGAGTCTCGCGTTGTCTTTTTGGGGGAGCGGGCTTTGGCAGGGGCTTTCACTTTGGCCGCTGATTTGGCTGCTTTCCTGGGCTTCTTTGAAAGCACGCTGTCCGGCATTTCTTCGGTAATGTCGAATTCCTTATGCGGACGCGCGTATTCGTCCTTCTCTTTGATCAACAGCCATTGTTCTTTGCCTCCGCTCCCGGGCAGCCGGGTCTTGACGAGGGCCCAACCGCCTTGCAGCTTTTCGCCGTCGAGGTGGAATTTCAGTTTTCCGGACTCGTACGCGGCGGATGGGTCGCCTTGCGGTTCCCAATAGCCGGTGTCCCAGACATCGACATGTCCTGCGCCGTACTGGTGCTCGGGGATGTCGCCTTCGAAGTGCATGTAGTCGAGCGGGTGGTCTTCGACGTGGACGGCGAGCCTTTTTTCGGCGGGGTCGAGGCTCGGGCCTTTCGGTACGGCCCAGCTTTTCAGCGTGCCGTCGATTTCGAGGCGGAAGTCATAGTGGAGATTGCGGGCGTCGTGCTTTTGAACGACGAAGCGCAGGTGCTCGTCGGGCGCAGTGGTTTCGCCTTTCGGTTCGGGCGTGACGCTGAAGTTTCGCTTGGCGTGGTAGACGGATAGTTTGTTGGGCATGGTGTCTCCGGTGGATCGTTTTACCTGTAAGCTGGGATCACGTACAAATGTGCCGCTGCGCTTTTGCTCCTTCCCCTTCAAGGGGAGGGGTTTAACTCCCTACCTCAATGCGCTGCTTTCGCAGTCCGACTGCGCGCCGCCGACTTTCTTGCCGCCGGCGGCGGCCTGCCACTCGCCGGACTTTTGCTCGTAGTACGTGGCGCGGAACCCGCCAGACTCCGCTTCAGCAATTCAGTCAAATCCGTTTCGTCATCCTCTTTCTCCGGCGCTTCCAGCTTCACCTCGGTAATCTCTTCCGCCAGACCTTCGTCGAACTTCTTCTTCACCAGCGCCATGACATCGTCGCGGAAGGTGTCCTTGAATTGCGCCGGGTCCCATTCCTCGGACATGCTGTCGATCAGCTTCGTCGCCATTTCCAGTTCCTTCGGTTTGATGGCGGCGGCCTTCAAGCCTTCCGCCGGCAGATCGAGGTCTTCCGTGTCCTTTACCTCGGTCGCCCAGCGCAAGGTGTTGAGGACGATGGCCGCAGGGGTGGGGATGAGCGCTGCGAGGTGCTGCTTGTTGTGCAGGACAACCAGCGCGACAGCGATTTTGCGTGTCTTCAGAAGCGCTTCCCGCAGCAACGCATATACCTTTTCGCCGCCCTTGGTCGGGGCCAGGTAGTACGGCGATTCGAAGAAAAGAAAATTGAGCTGCTCGGCGGGGGTGAACGAGACGATGTCGATCGTGTGCGTCGCCTTGACGTTGGCCGACTTGATCTCGTCATCGGACAGCACCACGTATTGGTCCTGGTACTTGACGCCCTTGATAATGTCTTCCTTGTCGATTTCCTTGCCGGTGTCCTTCACCACACGCTTGTAGCCGACCGGCTTCAACGTGTTACGCTGCAGCCAGTCAAAATCGATCTCATCCTGTTTCGAGGCCGGATGTAGCGAGACCGGCGCGTGCAGCAACCCGAAACTGATCGCCCCCTTCCACATAGCGCGCGACATAATTGTTCCTTTGAGTAGTAAGCAGTCACTGTGTCTATAATCGTTTTGCCGTGCGGATATAAAAAATGATTAATCGGCAACATTAATTATTCGACACGGTTTACGGGTGCAAGTTCTGCGCATCGCGTCGGTCTCAACCTGACGCCCAGCGTTTCGAACTATCCCGTTTTTCAGAACAAATTGTTCGTATAACTTCGCTTTTTCAAATAACGGAAAGCGCCTATCATCACGCTGTTGTAAATGGGTCGGCAGGCACTGGCCGACACACAATTAAACTCAGGAGGAAACGTGAAGAAATTTTTAGTCACCATGATGGTTGCGGTAAGCGCGCTGTCAGTCGTAGTTACCGAAGCGCAGGCCAAGCGTATGGGCAGCGGCGGTTCGATGGGCAAACAGTCGCAGAGCGTTAATCGCCAGGCGCCGGCGCAGCAGCCTATGCAGAATCAGGCAGCGGCAAAACAGGCGGCACCTGCGGCGGGCGCGGCAGCGGCTGCAGCTAAGCCAAGCATGTGGAAAGGCCTGCTTGGCGGCGCATTGCTCGGTCTCGGCCTCGGCGCGCTGCTGTCGAGCCTCGGTCTCGGCGGCGCAATGGCCAGCATGATCAGCACCATCCTGATGGTGGCTCTGTTCGCGCTTGCTGCGATGTTCATCTACCGCATGGTTATGCGTCGCAAGAACGGTAACAACGGACCGTTTGCGAAGAACGGCATGCAGCCGGCCTACGCAGGTGCTGGCGCAACTCCGGAAATCGGTTCACGTATTGAACCGGTACAGCCGGCCGCGTTCAATGCACCGGCTTACGCCTCGGGTAGCGATGCAGCGAACACGGTGAGCGCCCCCTGGGGTGTGCCGGCGGACTTCGATACGGCAGGTTTCCTGCGCAATTCGAAGACCTACTTCATCCGCTTGCAAGCCGCTTGGGATAGTTCGAACACTAACGACATTCGTGAATTCACGACGCCGGAAATGTTTGCAGAGATGAAGATGCAATTGCATGAGCGTGGCACGTCCGCCAACAATACGGATGTGGTGTCGCTTGATGCTGAATTGCTGGGCGTCGAGACGGTCGGAAACGATTATCTCGCCAGCGTGAAGTTCAGCGGCATGATCAAGGAAGACGACAACGCTGTCGCCGCGCCATTCGCCGAGGTATGGAATATGTCCAAGCCGGTTGAAGGCCAAGGCGGTTGGGTACTGGCTGGTATCCAGCAGCTGTCGTAAGAAACCCGGTCGCAAGCTTGCGACCGGAATAAATGAAGTATCTGTCCGGCTGGTGCAAATTTCCGTGCCAGCCGGATGAATCGATCGCCCTTTATGCCGCTCTCAGATTTACCGGGAGCGGCCTTTTTTTGCCTGCACGATTATCCGGCGAGACGTCCGAGCATCCCTACTGCGATCGTCACCAGCCCGAGAACCAGGTTAATGCCTATCATCTTGCGGATCTGCCCGAGTGCAGCTCCACCGGCTTGCCAGTCCCTGGTGCCGACGGCGTATTGAAGGCGCTTGTACGGCGCGAAGAAGATGTGGCCGAAGATGAGCGTCATGACTACTCCGATCACGAACATCAGCGATACATAGACGGGCGGCTTGCCCATTTGCGCCATCATGTAGAACCCGCTGGCGAGTATCAGCGCGACCGATACCCATACCCATGGGAAGAACTTGCTGAACACGCCTCCCCACAGGGGCAGGCGCTGAGCCGGCTCGAGTTGCGTGGCGGCCACCGGGCGTAACGCCATGTAGGCGAAGAACATGCCTCCCACCCAGATGGTAAATCCGAGGACGTGCAGAAATCTGGCGATGATCATGGTTTTTGTTTTCCTTGTTTAGATGAACGGGTCAGAGTCTATAGGAAGTGGGCGGGGTGGGGTGGGGATGGCGTTTCAGGCACACGCTCCGCGACAAGCTGCCTCGTGAGGGGGAGCATGCCCGTATCAACGGGCATTTTTCTCCTCGGCGCCGCACTTGTCTTCTGATTTCATGGCAACGAAGTACACGTTCACCGGAATCCGATTCTCCTCCACACACTGAAGAAAAATCTGTTTAAAGAGCGGGTTGCCTTCCACTGGCCTTGCCGCGATCAACCGAAGGCCGACTTTTTTCGCGGCCGCATTCGCACATGCCTGCATCTGCTCCACGTTCGCGGGTTCCTCCGTATTCTCTCCCTCCACTATCGCCGTCAGCGGTACTTCTTGCGTCGCCTTCTTCTTGGTTAGCGATTGTGCGGGCGCGCATGCAGGCGCCTCCGTAAAACCGAGAGGAAGCTCTATGCCGTGGGATACACCTGAAGCCAGCGCAAAGAACACCGATAGCGCAGGGGGCGTTTTCATTTTTGCCGCGCCGACGCTTCGCATACACCGGGCTTGAGCCTTTCGGCTGCGGCAACCCGGATTGCATCTTCACGGTCGAGCCTTTTCCTCAGGTTTTCCAACTCGAGGTCCAGGGAAATCAAGTACTCGTTATTAGTGCCGTCAATCTTCGCCGCCTTGAGCTTGTTCAGCCCATCGGCGATCTCCTTTTTCAGGGAGATGAGCTGTTGTGTGAGGTGATCGGTGTTGATGCGGCTATCTATGATCGCGATGCTGCTTTCTGCCTGGCATTTGAGCGTTGCTACGTCAGCCTTGGTAGCAAAGTAGTCGCGGACAAAGAACACGCCGCCCACGACACTGACAAACACACCCACAATGCTGGTGAAGAGAAAGGCGAGCTCCCTGTAGGTCCTGATGTAGCCGAGAAGGTTGTCGAGCATGCAGACACCTCGACGCAAAAGACAAAGGGTGGCGGCGCGCGACGGCGGCCGCTCCGTCAACCCATCATGCGAGGTTTGGTGTAGCGATGCTTGATGATGGTCAAAGCGGGCAAACTCATCCATTTGT
Organism: Burkholderiales bacterium; assembly: GCA_039649305.1. Classification (GTDB taxonomy): domain Bacteria; phylum Pseudomonadota; class Gammaproteobacteria; order Burkholderiales; family Burkholderiaceae_D; genus Noviherbaspirillum. The sequence continues at coordinate 1,702 of JBBWZW010000552.1, read as the reverse complement.
TCCGCGTGGAACGTTCCGTTGCATCTATCGTTACAATAATCTCCTGGTATCCGTGCGGCACCGATATCGAGAAGGTGTCAACTGTCGTATAGTCCATGACCTCCAACGCACATCACCACCATGCCTGAACCCTACCGATACAAAACAGTCGTCATTGCGTCGTACATTCTTGCCGCTGCATCTCTGCTCATCGTGCTGCACAGAGGCTTGCTGGCTGCGTTGTTATCCGGCCTGTTGGTGTTTTCGCTGGTGCATATGCTCGCGCCGGTGCTGGGCAAGAACCTCGACAGCCAGCGTGCGCGAATGATTGCAGTCGCGATACTGAGTGTCCTGATCATTGTGCTGCTGTCGGCTGCGGCATGGGGAACGGTCGTCTTCTTCCAGAGCGATGTCGGCAGTATCCAGATGTTGCTGCAAAAGATGGCGGACATCATTGAGGAGTCGCGGGAACAGATGCCGCCCTGGCTGAAGGAGCATGTGCCCGAAAGCGCATATGCAATCAGGGAGATGATCACGTCCTGGCTGCGCGAACATGCGGAGCAGGCCAAGTCGATCGGGACGGAGGCCGGGCGCACAATCGTCCATCTGCTGATCGGGATGGTGATCGGCGGGATGGTGGCGCTGTACGATGCCACCACGCCGCCGAACTACCGGCCGCTCGCGGCTGCCTTGCACACGCGTATGATCAATTTGCATGATGCATTTCAGCGGATCGTATTCGCGCAGGTGCGAATTGCCGCTATCAATGCCATTCTTACCGGCATTTATCTGATGATCGTTCTGCCGCTGGCCGGAATACACCTGCCGCTGTCCAAGACCATGATCGCCATCACGTTTTTCGCGGGATTGCTGCCGGTGATCGGCAACCTGATTTCCAATACGGTGATTGTGATCGTCAGCATGTCGCATTCGTTATCCATCGCGGCTGCGTCGCTCGGGTTCCTCGTCGTCATCCATAAGCTCGAATATTTTCTGAACGCAAAAATCATCGGTTTCCACATCAATGCCCGCGCCTGGGAACTGTTGATCGCCATGCTGATCATGGAGGCGATCTTCGGTATCCCGGGTGTGGTCGCGGCGCCGGTGTTTTATGCGTATGCGAAGAAGGAGCTCGAGGATCAGGGACTGGTTTGAAGTCCTTAGGACCCGGACGCCTGTTTCGGCATGGCCTTCCGGATCGCTTCGGCGTCCGGATCGCCTTTTTCGATCGCCTCGTAATACGATTTCGCCTGCGCCCTTGTTATGTGCGGCGGCAACGGTGGGACGTGCGGGTCGGTCACCATCTCGAGCACGCACGGCCGATCGGCGGCAAGCGCTTCGTCCAGGGCGGCGCCGACGTCTTCCTCGCGTTCGACGCGTATGCCGTGCAGCCCGAGCATGCGAGCGTAATCGGCATAGCGAAAATCCGCTAGTTGCTGCGACGCTTCAAATTTCGGATCGCCTGATCCGCGCTGCTCCCAGGTGACGAAGTTGAGGTCCCGATTGTTGACGACCATGACCATCAGTTTCGGGTTGTCCCACTCTCGCCAGCTTTTTGCTATCGAGATCAAGGCATTGATGCCACTCATTTGCATCGCACCGTCGCCGACCAGTGCAATTACATGGCGTTTCGGATGCGCGTATTTGGCTGCGATGGCATAGGGTACGCCGCTTCCCATGGTGGCCAGTCCGCCGGACAGTGAAGCCTTCATGCCGCGCCGGA